>JAEESL010000008.1 GCA_016286345.1 Dehalococcoidales bacterium
CAGCCGGGCGCCTGATGTTTTAGAAATGTCGCGGTGGCCAGAGCGCTTGTATAAAAGCGGTTTTCAGGAATATCCAGGCCCATACGAGACATCTTTAGTCTCAGATCTGCTCGGGTATAGGCACTGTTATTGGTCAGAAACAGGTATTCCTTGTGGCTTTCCTGCAGCCACTGAATAAATTCAACTACTCCGGGCAGTATCTTGTTTCCGTGATATATGACTCCGTCCATATCACAGATAAAACCTTTTTTCTCATTAAAATCTAACATTTTCAATACTACCTCTTATCATAACTTAACATTTTATGTTAACAGTGACAACCTTCATTGTGTAAAATTAGAACAAAATACTTCATCAGCAGAGGAAATACAATGATTAAACTTCCCGAAGATTTGGATACGACAAAGTTTGAGACGCTCGTCTGGATAATTGCTCAGCTGAGGTCTCCTGAAGGGTGTCCCTGGGACAGAAAACAGACGCATGAAACACTTAAAAAGAATCTGCTTGAAGAAACATATGAAGTGATAGATGCGCTGGACTCCGGTGATCCGAAGGAAGTCAACACAGAGCTCGGAGATCTTCTCATGCAGATCGTTCTTCATGCGCAGTTGGGTACAGAAGACAAAGAATATGATATGACCTCTGTAATTGATGGCATCAATAACAAACTGATTTCCAGGCATGCCCATGTATTCGGAGATGCCAAAGCCGCAGATGACAAGGAAGCGCTGAAAATATGGGAACAGCAGAAGAAAAAAGAGAGAAAAGGAAAGGGAAGCATGCTTGAAGGTGCTCCCAAATCCATGCCTTCTCTTTCATATAGTCAGGCTATTCAGGACAGAGCCGCAAGAGTTGGATTTGACTGGCCGGACAGTGATGGCGTACTGGATAAGATGAGTGAAGAGATCAAAGAGTTCAAAGAGGCAAAAAGTAAGGCAGAAAAGGAAGAAGAGATGGGGGACATCCTGTTCACTCTCTGCAATTATGCAAGACACAATGATTTGGATCTGGAAGATATCCTGAGAAAAGCCAATGCCAAGTTCTACAAACGATTTACATCAATGGAAAAGATCTGTCAGGATAAAGAAATTAATTTCACGGATCTGAGTTTTGACGAAAAGAATTCCCTGTGGGAACAGGTCAAAGATTCTGAAGAATAAAATACCTTGAAATGTGTCCTTAATTAATAAATAATAGTTGTACATAAAACTCTACAGGGAGGGGGAAATGTTAACTAATTTAATAGTCACTATTCTTGTTGGCGCTCTCGCCGGTTGGGTTGCCGGAAAGATCATGAAGAGCGATGGAAGCCTCATCAGAAATATCATTTTGGGTATTCTCGGTGGTCTTCTTGGCGGTTGGATTGCCAGCATTCTTAATGTCAGCTATGGTCTGGTTGTCGGTATCATCATTGCAATCGCCGGTGCATGTTTACTCATCTGGTTAGCCAGAAAACTCTTCAAATAAGTTAATTTTTAATCATTTAAAAAAGACCATTTCCCAAATGGTCTTTTTTATTGCAGCATGACAAATAGAATAATGCCACTCTCCCGAGAGTGGCATTATTTGTATCAAAGATAGGTTTATTTTGTTCCGAAGATTCGGTCACCTGCGTCACCGAGACCGGGGACGATATAACCGATTTCATTTAGCTTATCATCAACGTGGGCACAATAAACTTCAACATCAGGATGTGCTTCAGTCAGAGCTTTGATGCCTTCGGGAGCTGCGATTATGCACATGAATTTGATGTGTTTTCCCCCACGTTCCTTGATTAGTTTTATGGCATCGACAGCAGAACCGCCTGTTGCCAGCATCGGATCGGTCACGATAATCAGTCTCTTATCAATATTCTTGGGAAGCTTACAGTAATATTCATGAGGTTCAAGTGTTTTCTCATCTCTGTAAAGACCGATGTGTCCGACTCTGGCTGCCGGGACAAGATTAAGTACACCGTCGACCATGCCGATACCTGCTCTGAGGATAGGAACCACAGCCAGTTTAACGCCTTTGAGATGTTTGGAATGTGCAATGCCCATAGGAGTCTTTACATCGATATCTTCCAGAGGAAGATCCCGCATGGATTCATAGCACATAAGCATAGTAATCTCTTCCACCAATTCTCTGAACTGTTTGCTGGGAGTATCAACATTTCTCAGGATCGACAGTTTATGCTGGATCAGAGGATGATCAAAAACTGTAACATTATTTGAATATTCCATTACTAACTTCTTTCCTTGTTACTCTTCAGAGTCAGTCTTTTTTCTGGAGAGCATTATATTGGTAAGGATACCGAGGATCAGAGCGCAAGCGACAGTCGTGATGGTGACCTTTCCGAAAGTAACTGACAAGCCGCCGATACCGGTGATCAGGATAATGGACATGACGAACAGGTTTTTGTTGTCATCAAGATCGGATTTCTGGATCATCTTAAAACCGGATACTGCGATAAAACCGTAGAGAGCGATACAGATGCCGCCCATTACGCAGGAAGGAATGGAGTTCACAAAGGCAACAAAAGGCGCGATAAACGAAATCAGGATAGCACCGACTGATGCGAAGATGATGGGCCAGACGGAAGCGTTTCTTGTGATTGCTACTGTTGCGATGGATTCACCGTATGTAGTGTTGGGACATCCGCCGAAGAAAGCACCGACTATGGAGCCGATACCATCACCGAGGAGAGTATTGTTAAGACCGGGATCCTTAAGAAGATCCTTTTCAATGATGGAGGACAGGTTCTTGTGATCGGCAAGATGTTCTGCGAAGACTACGAAAGCAACCGGTGCATAGGCAACCGCAATGGTGCCGATGTAGCCGGCATCCAGATCTCCGAAAGCACCGAAACCTTTAAGGAATACGAACTGGGACCAGGTCGGAGAGATGACTGTTGTATATGCAAAGCCGTCAGACCAGAGAGAAGAAATAATACTGAAGTCGATCACCTTAAGCGCATCATTACCGGAGACGCTTCCAATGATGGTGAAGATGGCGGCAACAGCGTAGCCGGCCAGGATACCGATGATGAAGGGGATGAGTTTAACATTTCTCTTGCCGTAGGTCGTACAGAGCATGGAAACAGCTAATGTGACCAGACCGCAGATGAGTGCGATGTAGATATTGTTGCCGGAAGTAAGTTCGCCGACGGCATTTCTGGCTAAACCTAAACCGATGATGGAAACAGTGGGGCCGATAACGATTGCAGGCATGAGCCTATCGATCCAGCCGGTTCCAACTCTCTTGACGACTAATGAGATGATTACATAGACGAGACCGGCAAAAACCGCACCGATGATGAGGCCGAGATAGCCGAGCACTACTGTTGAAGCTCCGGCAAAGGCGGCTGCCATGGAACCGAGGAATGAGAAGGAAGAACCAAGAAATACGGGACTCTTTTTACGGGTAAAAAGTACATAGACCAGAGTGCCGCAGCCTGCACCGAAGAGGGCGGGAGCGATGCTCATGGCATCAGCGCCTGTCAGACCGGCGTTGGTATTAGTTTCGATAGGGACTACCAGTGTTGCGGCCATGATTGCGAGAAGCTGCTGGATAGCGAAAACAATGGTGTGTCCGAAGCCCATTTGCTTTGGAGTCGCGTCGACCCCATAGATCATTTTCATAGACTCTCTCCCTAAAATTGCCTTATTAAGGTGTATTTTCGATCTTTACGAAACAGAAGGCATAAAAAAAGCCGGCTATTCTTCTTTAGCCAGCTTTTTAGTTCAGAGTTAACGAAAACACTTGCCCTTTACTCATTATGCCAAGTAAATGTTTCGTGCAAATCATCGATAAAATCTTACAAAAAAAATCGAATGTTTGGCAACAGAAAAACAATATTAAGAGAATAAAAATCCTCTATTTTTTAAGTAATTTATTTTGAGTAATATGAGAGGAAAGGAATTATCTGCCGGCTCCGCCGCCGGAAGAATGACCGCCTCCGCCGGAGGAATATCCTCCTCCGCGTGAAACCCGTCCGCTGCTTCTGGAAGAATAGCCTCCGCCACCGCTGTAATTACCGCTGCTTATGCTTTTGGAATAGGCCATTAGCAATTGCTGGGCAAGGACACCGAAAGCAGTTCTGTCAAAATTGCGTCTGAAAGGGAACAGGAGAATTCTGAAAATAATATCCAGTATGAAAAACACAGCGGCCAGAAGCAATGTTGTAAGCTTGAATATTGCGAATAACAAAGGGATCAAAAAAACGAGTACTATGATTATCGCCAGGATCACAAAAATTGGATTGATATCCTCATCTCCATACTCATCAGAAGGGTCGATATAATCCGGATCCCCCAGGTACTGCAGACAGACATCATATGTTTCATATGCTGCGGAATCAAAATCGTCATCATCCATATATGGAATGGTGTAATTATCCAGTATCCTACCGCATCTGCCGTCGGTCAGAATGTCTGCGACGCCGTCACCTGTTACTATCTGGGCATGAGTTCCTTCTGCAATAAGAAGGATAAGAAGACCGTCATCTCTGTTTTTGTCACCGAGCTCCAGATCATTGAACAGATCGATCGATTCCATGGCCTGGCTGGTACCCTCATCGAGAGAGTCGATGAAGACAAGAAGTATCTGAGGTCCGCTGCCGTTGTTATATAGAGCGCGGCCTTTTTCAACTATAGCCGCTTCGGTATCTGCTGAGAGAAAATTTCCTGCGTCATAGCAGAATCGGGCATCATCTGTTTCAGCATAAAGAAGGGTATTCTTTATTTCATTTGATAATTCAAGCCCTGTAGTTGCAGAAACCGGGATCGGCACTAACAATAATGCAGGCATAACTGCGAGCAATGCCTGCAGAAAAGCTCTCTTTATGGATCGGATATGACTCACGCTCTGTCTCTAATCGAATTTTACTGTAGGTACTGTTTGGGAGCCTTCAGCAGCTTCAAAGTAGTCAACGGCATCCATATGTGCAAGATTTGCAAAGAAGTTGGTGGGAATGGTTCGTATCTTTGTGTTGTATTCTTTTGCGGCAGAGTTGTAATCGGTCCTGGCTTTGCTGATCCTGTTTTCACAGCCTTCAAGTTCATCCATCAGGTTGACATACAATTCACTTGCCTTGAGTTCAGGATAAGCTTCTGCCAGAGCAAGAAGACTGTTAATGGATGTAGTCAGGTTTTCATTGGCTTCGGTTTTCTTAGCCATATCATCTGAATTGATGGCATTGATAAGGGATTGTCTGGCCTGAGCAATACTGGTATAGACAGCTTCTTCATGCTTTGAATAAGCTTTGACTGTTTCCACAAGATTCGGGACCAGATCAGCTCTTCTTTGGAGCTGAGCATCGATATTAGCGGAATATTCATCAACGTTGGCACGGGAACGGACCAATCCGTTATACGAAGACACCCCGAATATTCCGAGAATGACAACGACTGCAAGAACAACGAGAATGGCTATACCTGAATTTTTCATTGAGATACCTTCCTTTTCTTCGGGCAGAACAGCTGCCTGAAACTGGTTACCGATATATTTTACAGGAAATAAGATTTATGAACATTATTTGACAGCTATCTGGCATACCTGCATTGCGGAAAGAGCATTTCTGTGGCTCTTAGGAGTAACGCCGGCACAGCATTTTGAATCAATGATGATCGGAACTTCAGTAAATGCAGCCTTAAGTATCATGGCGTTGGAAATTACACAGATATCAGTACATAAGCCTATGACTGTGATCGAATCGATGGGCGTCTTTTTATTCAGGGCAGTCAGCTTTTTTACAAGATCCATGCTTCCGAAAGTCGGTTTGTTTACGATGGTTTTGGCGTACTTTTTCAGTTCAGGAATGATCTCCCAGCCTTCTGTACCCTCAATACAGTGTTCAACAGGAAGATTGTGACCTTCCTGGGTATCAAGATATGTTTTGGGATGAGTGTCGCGTGTGAAATATATCTTCCCTTTGAAGTTTTTGACCTTCTTCACGACATTGGGAACGATCTTCACGGCCTCTTTTGTGCCGAGTGCTCCGTCTACAAAATCTTTCTGCATATCAACAACGATCAGTACGTCCATTATTGCTCCATTTCTGCCTGCGGCATCTGCATGATTATTCTTTTTCTGGTTATGGATATCGGGTCTCCGAGACCCAGCAACTTAACGATCTGTTCAGGTCTTCCGGCTCCGCTGGGACTGCATTTGAGTATCATCCTGAGAGTAACGGTGCTGTCATCTTCTTCAATGACTGATATATCGCTGAACATTGTGCGGATATCGTAAAGTTTTGTAACACCCTCACGTATCTGCTCCCATTGGATCGATTCCGCCTGTAATACTTCATCGATCCTGTCTTTGCTGAAAGAAGGGGTTCTTTCTGCAGTCACTATGTATTCCGCGTCTGTGGTTATGGCCGGCATCGGAGGAAGCGATTCAGGGACAAAGGATGTCTGGATGACTGTAAGTCCTTCAGGAAGCTGCCTTGATATCATTTCCTTCAGGATACTTGGCGCTATTTGTCTTGTGAGCGTGATATCCAGTAATTCAGCATCGCTCAGAATACCAAGCCCCAGAGGTGCAGCAAAAACCATTTTGGGACGGGGATTGAAACCTTCGGAATATGCAATGGGAACATTGGATCGTCTTAATGCTCTGTGCCAGACTCTCATCATGTCGAGATGACCGACGTAACGAAGTGCCTCTCCGCGCCTGTATTTAATCCTCAGTCTCGGCATCACTGTTCTCCTGTGACTGTTCGGGTTCTTTAAAAATAGTGACTTCTTCTATCTTTAAGCCCTTCATTTGGGAGATGATGAATTTGATGTTTCCGTATTTTATCTGCTGTCCCTGTTTGGGGAAATGACCTAGAATATTGAGTATGAATCCGGCAACAGTATCATAATCACCCTCAGGAAGATCGATATCGAGTTCTTCATTGATCTCGTCGATACGCATGCCTGCATCACACTGGAAAGTATTTGAGTTGATGGGTTCTACTTCTTTTTCCACGACGATTAATTCTTCGCCGAGAGGACCGAGTATTTCTTCCACCAGATCGTTGATTGTCACGATACCTGCCATGGCCCCGTATTCATCGATGACTACTGCCAGACGGGAGGTACTGCTTCGCATCTCATTGAAGAGGTCGCTGATGTTCTTGTTCTCAGGGATATAAAGGGGAGATCGCATTATCTTTGTGACAGGCGACTGCTTTGTGATGCTGCCCTTGGCAATGCCCATGAGTACATCTTTGATGCTGATGATTCCCTTGATGTTGTCGAGAGTATCTTCGTAGACCGGAAAACGGGAAAGAGGATACTCTGCATAAAAATCCAGGAACTGCTGGATCGTGGAATCGGATGGGATACCTACAACATCCAGTCTCGGAACGAGTACATCGCTGACAGGTCTGTCTCCGAATTCAAATACATTATTGATTATTTCCGCTTCATCTTTTTCAACTGTTCCTGCACGGCTTCCCGCATTGAGCAGAGATTGGATGTCCTCAGTCTTTACGAGTGCAGCCTGGGAAGTATCTGCACCGAACAGTCTGCATATTCCGTTCGATATCCAGCTGATCACAGCTATGACAGGAGAGAATATTACACTGACGAACTGGACTATAGGTGCGAAAGCCAGGGCGATCTTCTCACGGTAAGTCTGGGCAATGGTTTTAGGTGCTGCTTCAGCAAAAATGAGAAGAATGAATGTCATAACACCGGTCGCAATCGCAACACCGCCTTTGCCGAACCACAGCGTGGCAAGAGATGTGGCAAGTGCTGCAGCTGCAGTGTTGACTAAATTGTTTCCAAGCAGGATCGTTGAAAGAAAACGTTCAGGGCGTTCTTTGAGTTTGGCTACTCTTTTGGCTCCCTTGACGTTATTGTCCACCATAGTATCAACACGGTATTGCTCTAACGAAGTAAATGCAGTTTCAGATGAAGAAAAAAAGGCAGACAGAATGATACAGATAACAAGAAGGACCACATATAGGGTCACCGACGTCATAAATTAAAAAACCTCTCGACGGCCATAAATGCCATTAATAATCGACGGCAAAAACAACGGCCTTAAGGTTGATATTATCATCACTAGCTATGGGTGTCAATCAAACGGTATGCCTAAACCGGCATGGTTACGAAAGAGAGAACAGGCTACAGGTCGAGATCTGCACGTGAATCATCGATCATCTTGAGATAATCGGCTCTGATGCCGAGAGTCTGGGTCACTTCTCTGTCTACCTGATACGGATCTCCGATGAAGACTCTGCCGTAATATGAACTGTCTCCGACAGATGACTCAGTCTTGCAGATGAGCTTTTCACTGGCATCAACTATGCCCAGATCAAACGGAATCGTATAGTACAGATCAGTCAGGACCTTGGCCTTTTCCTTGATATAGACCTGGCTTATCTCCAGTGATGAATCGGCATTCTGTTTTGTGCAAGTGATCAGCGACATAAGGTTGGGGATGGTAAGCTGAGCCTGACCTCCGACGATACGCAGAGGAGTTACGCTGATCAGATAATCGCTTGAAAGGATAATGTTGGGTATCTGGAAGGTAGGCATGATGAGAGGTTTAAGAAGAGGATTGTCGATCTCAACCATGTCAACGTTCCTGACATCCTTAAGGAGGGCTCTTGTGAAGTTGTATTTCAGATCCTGGTAAATATCCTTCATGGGTTTGTCGTTGATGGAACCTTCAAGGATCATAATGTCTGCATCGCTCACCTGTCTGATGCCCGTAATGATCTTTTTCAGAAATGCTGCACTGACCGTATGAGGATACTGGGCGCTTTTTGAAGCAAACGGTTTAATCAAAACCCGTCTGGCCCTTGATAAAGAAGAGGGCGGATCAAACTTAAATGTCGCCGAATCCAGAATCATGCCTGTTATTTCTCCACTTAATATATCAATGACTGTTCACCGGAACAGACAGATAATTACTACTTTTTATAGGCTAATTCTATCACAGAAAAAATAATATCAAAGACCTTTAATCAAATATACATATAAAAAATTTTTTTAAAATGCATCATGCTATAATTTTAGGCATGAAAATCCGCGAAATAAACGAGTTTGAACTGATAGATAAACTGAATGAAATGTGCAGGGAATACTCCGGAATTGGCACAGTACTTGCTGTAGGAGACGACTGTGCTGTACTTAAAAGCACATCCGATTATTCGGTCATGACGACGGATACGCTTGTTGAGAACGTCCACTATATCTTACCTTGTGACAGGTATCTTCTCGGCAGGAAAGCACTGGCTGTCAATCTGTCAGATGTCGCCGCCATGGGAGGCATACCGAGACATGCTCTGGTCAGTCTGGGACTGAAAGGCGACACAGAAGTTGAGGATATCCTCAGCCTGTACAGAGGCATTTGTTCGATCGGAAGAGAAAACGGCTGCGATATTATCGGAGGCAACCTGACCGGAAGTGCAACTGAGTTTATTTCGATAACGGTTTCTGGTGATTGTTCAGGAAGGAGTCTCCGCCGAAACGAAGCACAGGAAGGGGATCTGGTCTGTGTGACCGGACATGTCGGAGCTGCAGCAGCCGGTATGAATATGCTTTTTGCCGGTGAAGATGTTCCTGCAGTTCTGAGCAATGCATTCCAGGATCCTGTCCCCAGAGTCAGGGAAGGGCAGGAACTTGTCAAAGCAGGATGCCATGCTGCGATAGATATCAGCGACGGGCTTTTTGATGACCTTGGGCATATCTGCAGTGCTTCCAGGAAAGGCGCAGATATGTATCTGGACAGGTTGCCGCTCAGAGATGAAGCAGTACAGCGCTACGGTGAAAAAGCTCTTCATTATGCCCTGTACGGCGGTGAAGATTACGAACTGATATTCACTATTCCCGAAAATGATGCGAAGAAGCTGTCTTTTGATTATTCTGTGATAGGAAAGATCACGGATAGTCATGAAGGCGTAATATTACTGGATAAAGACGGAAAAGAGATAAAAGATCAGACCGGCTGGAGACACTTTGGATAAAACTTTTATAAGCAACAGCAAAGAAGAAACGATTGATTTCGGTGATGCCATTGGAAGGATCGCCTCCGAGGGGGACGTATTGCTTCTCAGAGGTCCGCTGGGCGTCGGCAAGACATGCCTGACAAAAGGTGTTGCCAGGGGTCTTGGGATCGACAGAGTAGTGCAGAGCCCAACCTTTATGCTTATAAGAGAATATCAGGGAAGACTGCCTCTCTATCATATGGATCTTTACAGGCTTGTCTTTAAGGAAATAGATGAGCTTGGTCTGGATGAATACCTCTATGGAAACGGAGTCTGTGTTATCGAATGGGCAGAAAACGGGGAAGGTCTCATGCCTCCGGATGCCATCGTAATCAGTATTGAGTATATTGACGATAACAGGCGTAAAATAACTGTAACAGACGACAATGATACAGATTTCATTGACAGACTGCAGAAGGAATTGAAGTGAAGATACTGGCTTTGGATACCTCAACAGAAACCGCAGGCGTTGCTGTTGTTGAATCAAACAGAATACTTGGTGAAGATACCTGGAATACGGGAATGACACATACGACAGAACTTATTCCGAGGGTCGAAAAGCTTTTGAAAAAACTCTTGATCGATATTTCGGAAATAAATGCTGTCGCATGTGCTGTCGGCCCCGGCAGCTTCAATGGTCTGAGAGTCGGTATAAGCACGGCAAAGGGCCTTGCTCTGGTGCGTGAATTGCCTTCTGTCGGCATCAATACTCTTACTGCCATAAAGGAAAGTTTTGATATCAAGGCAGAGAATATCTGTGTTGTTCTTCCTGCGGGACGTAAGGAAGTCGCTTATTCCTTTATGAATTCATCCGATATGCAGATCGCAGATCCCGAGACAGTCTGCTCACAGATTGACAGGCCGTTCTGGCTGACAGGTGAAGTCGAGGACCATATCAGGGAAAGATTCAGTGAATTACTTGGAGATAGATTTATCGGAGTGGTCGAACCTGAAAGAAGCAGAGTGGGCATGATCGGTCTTCTCGGTGAAAAAGAAATAATGGCAGGCAATGCCGTAAATGCATCAGAGATCAAAGCAATCTATCTGAAGCGCCCGAATATCACCAAACCCAAGAAGTACCATTACCTTCAGGGGTAATTTTTCCGGTTTATACGAAATATGAAGATAAAACGCGCATCTGAAGTATTGTGGATATACGGGCTTTTCTTTGTCGCCCTTGGTGTTGCAATCTGCAGCAAATCCAATCTCGGCGTTTCGATGATCGCCGCACCTGCATTTATAGTCAATGAGGCAATCGTTCCGATCTGGAGAGGTTCCACTGTAGGCGTTATCGATTACACGATCCAGGGACTGCTGCTTATTTTGCTTTGCATAGTCATCCGCCATTTCAATTGGCGTTATCTTCTTTCTTTTCTGGCAGCCGTTATTTACGGTTATATGCTCAATTTCTTCCTGTGGCTGATGGGAGGTATCAGTTTTGATCCCGTCTGGCTGCGCTGGCTGATGCTCCTTGTCGGAGATGTTATCGTTGCTTTTGGCGTTGCTTGTTTTTTCCGTACATACCTGCCTCTGGAGGTATATGAGCTTGTCGTAACAGAAGTGACCCGTCGCTTCAACCTTAACATAAACAAATTCAAATGGATCTATGACATCTCTCTTCTGGTGATTTCGTTCCTGCTTGCAGTGTTGCTTTTCAAGGATGTAGGAACTTTTGACTGGACGACGATCGGTTACAACAGCTATCACCATATCGGACTGGGCACTATCGTTACCACGATTATCAATGCTCCGATAATTGCTTTTATGGGTAAATTTATTGATACCTGGTTTGAATACAAGCCTCAGTTCCCCAAACTCGCAAGGCTGGCAAGAAGGAACAAACCTGATTAATATAGAGACTTTTGTTGATCAGAAAAATGTCTTTGCCATGAAGGATAATGTTCTTAGCGACGGCAACGGAGGATCACCATGGAATACATAAGAAAAGAAAAAGAGTATCTGCCTGTATTGGCTATCTGCTATGACTTTGATAAAACTCTTTCTCCCGACAATATGCAGGCACAGGGTTACATACAGTCTGTCGGATATGATATCGGTGAATTCTGGGAAAAATCAGACAAGTTTGCTGAAGAGCATGATATGGATTCAAACCTTGCCTATATGTACTGCATGCTTGAGAGTGCCAAAGGTCATTTTGCCCTGACCAGAAAAGCATTGCAGGATTACGGTGCAGGAGTAGTCCTTTTCCCGGGAGTCGATGAGTGGTTCGAGCGTATAAGGACATACGGAAAACTGCGCGGAGTCATTGTTGAACACTATATCCTTTCATCCGGACTTAAAGAGATGATCGAAGGAACAAAACCGGCCAAGGAAGGTGCATTTGAGAAGATATATGCCAGTTCTTTCTGCTATGGTGAGAACGGAGAAGCAATATGGCCTGCTCAGGCAGTAAACTATACCGGCAAAACCCAGTTCCTTTTCAGGATCGAAAAGGGAGTCCTGGATGTCAATGATCCAAGGGTGAATGATCATTTTGCGCCCGATGATATCAGAGTTCCTTTCAGAAATATGATCTATATCGGCGACAGTGAGACGGACGTTCCGTGTATGAGACTTGTTAATCAGTATGGCGGTCATTCTATCGGTATCTACAACAAGGACAGCAATGACAGATCGCATGTGTACAGGATGATGAGAGATGACAGGATCAAGTATTATGCCCCCGGCGATTACAGCGAAGGCAGTCAGCTCGATCTTCTTGTAAAAGCCATCATAAACAGGACTGCAGCAAACGAGGTCCTGGAGGAAGTGCATTACCGCTGCAAGGATGAAACGGAAAACAGTTAGAAGAGATTATAAATAAGATTAAACGCAATACCGAGCACAGCAGAGAGCACCACTATCAGAATAGGGTGCTTTTTCTTGTAAAGCAGGAAGAGCATAAGCAGGAAAATTGCAGCTGATGCAAAGAACGGGACTGAAGGAAATACATTGATCTCAACCAGCACGGTCTTTCCGATGGAAAAGACTGCCGCCAGTATAAGGCCGGAGATAGCGGCCTTTATTCCCCAGAGCAGAGCTCTGATTCCTTTTTTATCTTTGAAATTCGTGAAGAAGGCAGCAATAAGAAGCAGTATCACGAAAGATGGAAGGACCACTCCCAGGGTCGCACAGACAGCACCCCAGAAACCGCCGATATCCATACCGATGAATGTGGATATGTTTACAGCAAATGGCCCGGGAGTACTTTCGCTGATGGCAATGAAGTCAATGAGTCTTTCTTCTGTTACCCAGCCCTGCGCAAGGACTTCAGACTGAATGAGCGGGATCATGGCATAGCCGCCGCCAAATGTAAAGGCGCCGACTTTCAGGAATGTCCAGAAGAGCTTCAGGTAAATCATTTCTTCTTTTCCTCAATCGTGAAAAAGAGAGTGGACAGGCCGAGAAGCGCACTTCCGATTATCACAATAATGGCATTGATGTGTAAAAAGGCGACAAGAATAAAAGCTGCTGCAGCTATCGTATAAGCCAGCCAGTGACGCGGACATTTTTTAAACATCATTATGAAGGCGTTGAAGATCAATGCAAGAACACCGGCTCTGATACCCCAGAAAGCATACTGAACGATCCTGTTTGACATGAATGCGTCGAAGATCAGAGAAATCAGTACGATTATCACAAATGAAGGGAGAACGATTCCAAAGGTGGCTGTAAATGCTCCCCAGAAGCCCTTCAGCTTGTATCCGATGAATGTAGCGGAATTAATGGCGACCGGGCCGGGTGTAGTTTCGGAGACGGCAAAGATATCCAGGATGTCGTCTTCAGTTATCCATTTTCTGTTATCGACCAGTTCTCTTTTCATGAGCGGGATCATGGCGTATCCCCCTCCGAAAGTGAACAGACCTATTTTCAGATATGTCAGAAACAGATCACGGTAACGAAAGTTCATTCTAGGACCTGTTGATTACTTTTTCTCCGGCAGGGACCGAATGTGTCAGCCAGACATTGCCTCCGATGACACAGTTGTCACCGATGAAAACATCGCCGCCGAGAATGGTCGCACCTGCGTATATGACTACATTGTTTCCGATATTCGGGTGTCGCTTGATACCTTTTACAAGGCTTCCGTCTTCTGAGACTGCGAAGCTCTTGGCACCGAGAGTAACATGCTGGTAAAGCTTGACGTTGTTGCCGATCACTGTAGTCTCACCGATCACTACTCCTGTTCCGTGGTCAATGAAGAAATGATCACCGATCGTTGCACCGGGATGAATATCGATTCCGGTCTTTCTGTGTGCAAATTCACTCATGATTCTGGCAGGGAAAAACTGGTTCATCTTATAAAGCTCATGAGCAATTCGGTGTGAAGCGATCGCAATAAAGCCGGGATAGGCAAGAACGATCTCATCTATACTGTGAGCAGCAGGATCACCTCTGTATCCGGCAATGATATCGGTTTTTAAGACTTCATAAATGTCAGGTATTTTTGAGAGCAGATTTTCAACTATGGTCTCAGCTTCAGCCGGGCTCATTCTCTTCTCGAGGCCGCTGACCAGGAAGCTGGAAGCTTTTTTCAGATAGTGTCTTCTGGGATTATCGGCAACTTCAGGATATTTGCTGAAGCCGGGAAACATGGCATCAAAAAGATAGAGAAGACCTTTCTCTATCATGCATTGAAAACCCTGGTAATTGCCCGAGGATTCAGTTTTTGATTCTAATTCATCTGCGATTTTTGTGTAAAAGTCTTCCATAGCTATTCTCCAAAAAGAGTCGTAGACAGATATCTGTCCCCGGAGTCAGGCAGTATCACGACGATGTTCTTATCATATTCGCTGACTGCGATCTCAACTGCTGCCTGAAGTGCACAGCCTGCTGAGATGCCAACCATTATACCCTCTTTTCTGCCGAGCAGTCTTGCGGCGCCGAAGGCATCTTCATTCTTAACAGTTAACAGCTTGTCGATTAGTTTCAGATCAAGGATCTCCGGAACAAAGTTTGCTCCGATTCCCTGTATCTTATGCGGTCCGGCATGACCCTTGGTGAGAAGAGGGGATGATTCAGGTTCGACACCGACGATCTGTATTCCGGGATTCTTTCCCTTCAGGTACTGGGCTACCCCGGTGATAGTGCCGCCGGTACCGATACCTGCGACCACGATATCGACTTTTCCTTCTGTATCTTTCCAGATCTCGGGCCCGGTGGTATTGAAATGTGCGGCCGTATTAGCGGGGTTTACAAACTGACCGGCTTCAACGGCATCAGGATACTGTTTCTTGATCTCTTTAAGCTTTTCAATCGATCCGGCCATGCCTTTTGATCCGTCCGACAGAATCACTTCTGCACCGTATGCCTGCATAAGTTTTATTCTTTCTGCCGACATGGTATCCGGCATGATTATGATTGCCTTGTATCCCCTGGAGGCGGCTATGCTGGCAAGACCGATCCCGGTATTGCCTGAAGTGGCTTCAACGATTACTCCGCCTTTTTTAAGAAGACCTCTCTTTTCGGCATCTTCGATAATGCTGAGAGCGGCACGGTCCTTGATGGAACCAGTTGGGTTAAAAAATTCTATTTTGGCAAGGATCCTGCTGTGCAGGGAAAACTCCTGTTCTATATTGCAAAGTTCCAGAAGAGGAGTGTGTCCAATCAGGTCAGTAACACTTTTGTAGATCATATTTGCATGCCTCCCGTCATAAGTATAAATGCAATCGTGAAAGAATGCCCGATCTGTGGCAAAGTTATTTTGAATGAAGGCTGGCTATGAATCTGTATATGTTATATGCGCTTAATGCAAGCGAAACAATCAGACATGCGATATGCAGTATCATTATCGGCGCACCGGGATGCTTCATGATCAGATCATTCCTGAAAATGAATATCCATAAAACAGTAATTGCCAGCATGAATATACCAGTTAATAGATATGATACTCTGTCCACGTTCATATCTATAATGATATACCAATGCAGGCAACTACTGTAACTATGGATAGAGGGAGTAATTATTCAGCTTTGCTTTTGGCAAGAGCTATCAGCTCTCGTTCCCCTTGAATGAAACTGGGGTATGGCCAAGTCTGAGCCACTTCATTGAAAAGAGTTAACAGATGATCTGCTTTTTCAGTATCTTTTTCTTCAAGAAGAGCATATGTGAATGCGGTGCGTAAAACAGAAGGGTGGGTCATTGTCGACGCCTCAAATTCAAGATACTCATCATTATGCAATGATTCTATTATCTCTTTCCTATTGGACGTCATCATCTCATAGAAAAGGTGGTCGCTGACAAGGAAGAAGTGATAATCAGCAGAATAAACATTCATATTCGATATCTGTTTCATTCCTTTAGTGTTTTTCTATATTTTTTACCCCACACAAAAAACCCTCAACAGCACGTATGAAGACTGATAAGGATTTACAGTTATATATCGTACGAACAAGAGTCTTTTGTCGACTATAGTAAGTGTAAAACAAAAACAAATCAATAACTGTTACTTGGGTCACAGGAGAATTAATTTGTTTTGTTGTTGAGATAAGAATGTTTTTATTTTCAGTAACCGCCGGGCGGTAGTATAATTCTAGACATTGAATAATCGAAAGGTGATAAAAATGGCTATTGAACGATCATTGATTCTTGTTAAACCTGATGCCGTCGTTAAGGGCAATATTACTGCTATCCTTAACAGATTTGAGAGCCAGGGTTTAAAACTTGTTGCATGCAGAATGCTCAAAATGGATGAAAAACTTGCACGAATCCATTATGAAGCACATGTCGACAAACCCTTCTTCCCGGGTCTTCTGACTTATATTACTTCTGCTCCTATCGTTGCAGCTATCTTCGAAGGCGAGGATGCCGTCGCCCGATGCCGAGCCATCATGGGTCCCACCAATCCCGCCAATGCTCCTGAAGGTACTATCCGAAAGGATTTCGGCGAGAACATCGAACGAAATGCAGTACACGGATCGGATTCCGTTGAGAGCGCCAAAAGAGAGATCAGCATCTACTTCACTCCTGATGTGATCCAGGAATATTAAGATGTCAAAAATATTAGTGGCATATTTTTCTGCCAGCGGTGTAACCAAGAAAACAGCTGAGGAACTTGCTTCGGTAACAGGCGGAGATCTATATGAAATCACTCCGGAACAGCCTTATACCAAAGCAGATCTCAACTGGATGGACAGCAATTCAAGATCATCCGTTGAAATGAAGGACAAGTCTTCACGACCTGCAGTTGCAGGCAAATGTGAGGATATGGATAAATATGAGACCATCTTTGTCGGTTTCCCGATCTGGTGGCATGTTGCGCCTACTATCATCAACTCATTCCTCGAGGCATACGATCTCACCGGTAAGACAGTTGTTCCTTTCGCAACTTCCGGCGGAAGCGGAATGGGTCATACCAATGAGTTCCTCAGGGACAGCTGCAAGGGTGCAAAACTGGTTGAAGGCAAGCTTTTGAATGGTGTAACAAAAGACGCCATCAAAGCATGGGCTGATTCCATAAAATAGTTTTGAAAAAACATATATGAAAAATACACGATGCTACTGCTAGCATCGTGTATTTTTTCAAACACTGATCAAATTAGCGTTCACTATATTTATTCTATTAGTCTGCCAGAGTTCCGAACGGATCCCACGGTTCGAGTTCTGTAAGTTCTCCGCTGAGCAGTTTCTGTGAGTCTTCGTCAAGATATTTCTTGTCTACGACAGCCTGGAAGACGAAATCATCAAACCATTTGTCGCTTGCGACATAATATCCTTCCTGACCGGCATCCTTGCCCCAGCTGTTTTCGATTCTCCAGCGGTCTGGTTTATATTCATTGTTGAGGTTTACACCGAGTATCACCATTGCATGGTTCATGGCACTGTCGCCGTAATCAAGATAGTCAGCTTTTGTGAAGGAGAAAGTTGTGTTGAAAAGCTTTTCGACCGCGGCTGCATCCTGATCGAATATGCCTTCTTTTTTGAGACCGAACTTCAGACAGTCCGAACCGAACCATACGGGATGGCCGTCTTTTAACTGTTTGATCACAGCTTCCTTGATCTTATCCATTTCAAGGTTCAGATAAGTGACAGGACGTCCCTCAGCAACATTTCCGAGGAATTTTACAGTGTAAAGCTTGTTGAACGGCTTATCCTTGGTCGGACCATTGATAAGACTGACATAATCCTGGAGATTGATTCCGACATATTTTTTAAAGAAATCCTGGGGAGTTATGCCGAATTCCTGATAGACTCTGTCATCCTTGTCTCTGAGTGTGAGATCGAACTTCTTCGGAGGTTCGCCAAGGGAGATGCAGAGCATCCTGTAGATCACGTTCAGCATGAGGGTCTTTGTTTTCTTTATTTCATCAGCACCGGCACCCGAATTCTTCATTTCTCTGAGAGTTTTGGCGTCTTCTCTGAGTTTGGTGGTGATGTACTGATCGAAAACTCTTGAACTGATGGAAGCCTTGGCATCAGGGTAGGCATCCTTTGGAACGATACCGTATTTTTCAACCAGATTTGAGATCATATCCCACTGGCCGCCGTCACCGATGGGGTCGTTGTTGATGAAGCTGTATAGACGTCCGGTGATGGGCTCATCTGCAGTTTTCAGAACTGATTCAAGATAATAATTGGACTTTTCCAGCTTGTCATAGAAGAACAAATAGTTCTGTGACAGCTCAAATGTATCCAGCTTGTATTTTTTGATGAGCTCATATCTGAAAGTGTTCAGGGCAGCGAAGATCCAGCAGCGTCCGCTGGATTTCTGATCGGTTATCTTGCCCTGTTTAAGATCTATTGAGAATGTCATCGGATATTTTCGGGCTGCTTCATAATCTGTAGCTGCTTCCATAACTCCGTTCTGGACACTGGCTCTTGCGGCGATCTCATTTGCTCTGTCGCTGTGGAATGCTTTGCTCATCATTCCGATCTCATCAAATGAGATGCCATCATATTTATCTGTCATTATTCAATGACTCCTTTCAATTCTTATCATCTTAATTTTAGACCTTTTGCTGTAATAAAAAAGGGCGGAATCTTACCGAATCCGCCCTCTAATGAATTAAATCAAACTTAGTCTGAAGTATAGTTGTCGAAGTAACCCTGGATGAAAATCACAGGAGTACCTTTGTCGCCGCTGCCGCTTGTAAGGTCGCAGAGTGAACCGATAAGATCGGTCAGCTGTCGGGGTGTGGTTCCTTCACTTGCCATGTTGCCGACCAGATTTGAATCTTTGGATCTGATGCTGGCTTTGATGGCTTCTTTCAGTTCTTCGCCCTTAAGGTTGCCGTAATCATTATCGGCAAGATATTTGAGCTTAAGTTCGTTCGGAGTGCCTTTTAAGCCTGAAGTGTAGGCAGGGGATACGACCGGATCGGCAAGCTCCCAGATCTTTCCGACTGGATCCTTGAATGCGCCGTCGCCATAGACCATGACTTCAACTTTCTTGCCGGTCTTGGCAAGCAGTCTGTCCTGAATGTTTTCGACCAGAGCCTGGCAGTCGCGGGGGAATAACTTAACTTTGTCTTCAGTGGCTTTGTTTGAGCCGAGGAGACCATATTTTTCATTGCATCCGCTGCCGTTTACTGAATATGTCATGATGTCATCAAGTCCGAGAACGATCTTGGCTCCTGCCTTTTGGAGAACGTCCTTGGTATGCTTTCGGGTGTGTATGTCACAGTTGATAACCTTGTCGGTGTATTTAAGGATGGTCTGTGCCTGATTGGAGAAGATCACTTCGCATTCGGCTCCGCTCTCTTTAATGAGGCTCATATAGTAATCAACGTAATCGGTTCCGGTGAACTGATGTTTGTAAACACCGAAAACCTCACGGTACTTTTCAAGAGTAAGTACATCGTTATACGGATTGATACCTGATGCATAAAGCTTTTCGATATCGAGGATAGAGTTGCCGACTTCATCAGAAGGGTAGCTGAGCATAAGAATGACTTTATCGACACCTTTTGCGATACCTCTCAGACAGATAGCAAATCGGTTTCTGGAAAGGATCGGGAATATAACACCAACGGTTCCGCCGTCTGTTCTTGCCCTGACGTCTTCGGCTATATCATCAACGGATGCATAATTGCCCTGGGATCGTGCAACGATTGATTCTGTGACAGCAACGATGTCTCTGTCGTGAATAGTAAGTTTTGCATAATCTGCAGCATCCAAAATTGCCTTTGTTACGATTGCAGCGAGGTCATCGCCTTCTCTGATTACCGGACAGCGAACACCATAAGATGCGGTTCCGATCATTCTGTTAGTCATACTAATGTTCTCCCTATAAACTCTAAGTCGGATGTATTCCAAAAAAAATATAATAAATTATCAAAAGCCAATTTTACAATACAAAAATAGGATTTTTTTATGAGGCCTTGTAATTTTTTGCAAGACCGCCCTGGGATGTTTCACGATAGATTCTGCCCATATCCTGCCCTGTTTCATACATGGTCCTGACAACCGTATCGAAGGAAACCTTGTGTGAATCCGTCAGGAAATTGGCCAGTGAAAGGGCATTGATGGCACGCATTGCGGCAACAGCGCATCTTTCGATGCACGGTATCTGTACCAGTCCGTCGATCGGGTCACATGTCAGACCGAGATGATGTTCCATAGCAACTTCTGCTGCATATTCGATCTGATCGATGCTCATTCCATGGAGTTCAGCCAGGGCAGCCGCACACATTGAGCATGCCGTGCCGATCTCTGCCTGGCATCCGCATTCAGCACCCGAAATTGAAGCATTTTGTTTTACGATATTTCCTATGACTCCTCCGGCAGCCAGCGCCCTGGCGATCTGTTCCTCGGAAAAATGCTTTGTTTCCTGCATATATTTCAATGCCGCAGGCATGACACCGCAGGAACCGCATGTGGGGGCAGTCACTATGGTACCGGCAGATGCATTCTGTTCAGCAACCGCAAAACCATATGCACATACCAGTCTGTTTTCATGAGTCTGAGGGCTTTCATCCATATGTCTCTGGTTATACAGGATGCGGGCTCTTCTCTTGGTTCCGAGAATACCCGGAAGCGTTCCTGTAGCACTGAGCCCTGCATCTATTGATGCTTCCATCACATGCCAGCAGTGAAGAAGATAATCTATGATCTCAGGCCCCTCATGTTCAATGACATAATCACTCAGTTTGATCCGTTTTTTATTGCAGTAATCTGCTATATCCCTGAAATTCTGTTCAGGGTAAATCTCAGGAGAGTCAAAATCAGGTCTTCCTTCGATTTTTATGCTTCCTCCGCCGACAGAATATACAGTCATTCTGCCGATGGTCATTCCTTCTTTCTTTGCTTCGAATGTCATTGTATTGGGATGGGGGATATCCTGTCTTTCGTTATCAAAAAAGATAACGGTCCTTATTTTTCCCAGTACATTGGTGATGGCTACATCCGTGAGGTGGCCTTTGCCCGTTGCGGCCAGTGAACCGTAGAGCGTGACGATATATTTGTCTGCATCGGGATTTTCTTTCAGGAAAACGGATGCGGCAACGTGAGGTCCCATAGTGTGGGAGCTTGATGGTCCAAGTCCGATCTTATACAGTTCTTTGAGTGATTTCATTGGACACCTCTTATACCAAATAATGGTTGAAACGGTTCAAAATTATGAATAAACAACGATAAGGCCGTGTCTCTCGGCATAAAAACTGTCCAGTCCGCGTGTTTCAAAAATCTCGATATGGGCTCCGCCCCAAATCTTGAGGATCTCCTGTTTCAATAATTCAGCTGCAGTCTGATTCTGACAGTGGCTGATAATAACAGTCTTAATGTTCAGAGTTGATTCCCTGATATCATCGATGATGGACTTTATGGCATTCTTGGAGCCGTGGGTCTTGCTTTTCACTTTAATCTTTCCATTGTCTCCGATGCCGATGCCCCAGAAATTGAGCTTCCTGGCAAGGAAACCTGCCAGGGGAGACATCCTTCCGTTTCGGACAAGGTTGTTGAACGAACACAATGCGAAAACAGTGTGAATGGTTTCCGAGCATTTTTTGGCATGTTCAACAACTTCTTCAAATGACATTCCTGCTTTAATACACCATAAGATGTCATACACCAGAGCAATCAAAGCCGGTCCGGTGGACAGGGAGTTAATGAGAGAGATCTTTTTTTCGTGATCTGATGCCTTGAGCTCCTGTATGGCAGTATGTGCACTGTTGAAACTGCCTGACAGTTCCTTGGAAATGGTCAAAGCAATGGTGTGGCCTTTCATTTTGAAACACTGAAGCCAGGTCTGGGGAGAAGGGCAGGAAGTCCTGGATGTTTTATCATGTGCTTCCATATCATCGACAAGTTTATTCACGTCGATATTTTCGTCATCGACATAATCTTTGTCTCCGGTATGGATAATAAAAGGAACTGAATACAATTTGACGTCTTCAGTTTCGCTGATAAAATCTGCCGGTTTCAGGTCGCAGCTTGAATCAGTAACAATATTCCAAGTCATAAATCTATCTCTTTATTGATCTATATTTCTTTTTTTATCTCTTTTATTAAAACCTATAAGACGATACAAGACAAATACGTATGTATCCAGTTTTCTTGGAAGACTTCCCGGAAAAAATGTAAACTAATCAGTATGAAGATCTTAGGAATTGAAAGTTCCTGTGATGAGACTGCCGCGTCGGTAGTCGAAAACGGAACGGAAATATTATCGAATGAGGTCGCTTCCCAGATCGACATCCATACCAAATACGGAGGAGTCGTTCCTGAAGTTGCGTCCCGCGCACATCTGGAAGCGGTATACCCTGTGATATACGAAGCCGTGCATAAGGCAGGTGTCACATGGGATGAAATTTCTGCGGTAACAGTATCATATGGTCCGGGACTGGCCGGATCTCTTCTGGTCGGAGTGAGTGCAGCCAAAGCCGTTGCCTATGCATCCGGAAAACCGTTGGTCGGCATCAATCATATGGAAGGACATATATATGCAAACTGGCTCAGCGGTGATATTCCCGAATTTCCGCTCATCTGTCTGACAGTGTCAGGAGGACATACGGATCTCATTCTTATGACCGGACACGGAAAGTATAAGATGCTAGGAAGTACCAGGGATGATGCGGCGGGAGAAGCTTTTGACAAGGTCGCAAGACTTCTGGGGCTGGGGTATCCCGGAGGCCCTGTGATTGACAGGGAAGCACAGAAGGGAACTCCGTGCATTTCTCTTCCGCATGCCGTAATGGATGATCCTTATTCCTTCAGTTTCAGCGGCATTAAGACACACCTGTACAGGATGTGTGAGAATGAACTTCCTGCAAGTATTCCTGATATCTGTGCATCGTTCCAGAAGTCGGTAGTTGATACTCTTGTCGAAAAAACAGTTCATGCAGCCAGGGAATATAACGCAAAAACGATAATTCTTTCCGGCGGCGTTGCAGCTAACAGCGGTCTGAGGGAGACAATAAAGAAAGAATCTCCTGTGAGAGTATGTATGCCTCCGAGAGGCCTTTGCACAGATAATGCGGCAATGGTTGCAAGTGCAGGCTATTTCAGATTCATCAATGGTTCAAGATCCGACCTTGATCTTGATATCGTGCCCAACCTAGTTCTCTGCTGATGGCTTTTCAAAAAGACCGATCTTTACTCCGATCAACGGGTAAAGAAACGCGAATGCAGTTGCGGCAAAATATCTGATGAATTTTATAAGAGCCATTTCCGGCAGGAGCAGATGCGGAATATATAATATTGCCCCGCAGCAGAGTCCTCCGACCAGGAACCTCAGTATTTTTTGCTTTGTCGAACCGTTGCATGAGAAGCCCAGACGAGTCTCTTCCACAGTGTAAAAGATCAGTGCTGCTCCCAGCATAGTTAATGTTTTGGCCAGACTGGTGAATGCGACAGGATCTCCGTTGAAAAACTGAAGGATTATACTGATTGTCAGCCCGGCAAAGGTTGCCAGTCCTCCAAGTAAATAGAATTGCTTTCTGTATTTCATAACTTCATCGAGGTATTTGTCCAGGAATCTGTAGAAAAGGAAAACAACGGAAAGCCCCAGTAACGCCCCGGCTACGACATCGATCAGCCAGTGTACGCAAAGTACCATTCTAGACAGGGGTATGAGAATTATCAGGATGATACAGAGAACATACAGCTTTGAATGATGTGCCAGTGCCCCGTAAACACTGCCTGCGTTGGTCGAATGTCCGCTTGGGAATGAATATCCCATTTCAACTTCCATTTCCTTTGCATTAAGTCCGTCTATGACATTCCAGGGTCTGGGAGCTTTGAAAGAAGCTTTTATTATTCCCGAAATATTTGAAGCGATAAGTACTATTATAGTTCCTGCAATACCTTTTTTCTTGTCGATACACCAGAATATCAACAGCAGAATGAATGTCGGAAAAAATTCATTTCCGAGAAAGCTTATAACTTTAGCGGTATAGAAAATAAACGGGTTGTCGTTG
This sequence comes from Dehalococcoidales bacterium, assembly GCA_016286345.1. GTDB lineage: Bacteria > Chloroflexota > Dehalococcoidia > Dehalococcoidales > UBA1222 > UBA1222. Next base: position 24,322 of record JAEESL010000008.1, read on the forward strand.
ATTCCCGAAAAGAAAAGAAGAATATTCCTCTGCAGTTCCATAAACATAAAACTAATAATTGCACTCTGCCATTATTATTTCAAATTATTTCCCGATGCTATTCTCCATATTTTCAGCATAGAATCCCTGGTGATGATCCCCGGGAATTTCTCTCCTGTGACAGCATAACGCCTTGCATCCATCATATGTGAATATCTGTGATTTGTGTCATTTGTGAGGTTTCCGTCACCATCTTTCAGATAATGAAAATTCCGCTGTTCGGTTATTGCATTGAGAGAATCCTTTGTCCAGAAAAGGTTGTACTGCCTTACTTTCTGATGACCGAACTCCACAGAATTTCCCTCCTTGCGGCATCCCAGGGCGTTGAAACCAAGATCTCTCAGTTCATGGATCATGGCCGGACTTGCGGAATCACACCAGATCCTTCTCTTTCCGATATTGAACTCCCGTAATCTTTCCGCTATATCCCGGCAGGTGAGCCCGGATTCGTAAAGGAGCTCCTTTGAAAACAGATCGCTGCCTTTGATTACACATTCACATACAGCTGTCGGGTCATTGTATCCCCAGTCCAGCCCGAAGAAGTGTTCTCCGTCCCCGGGAAGATTATCGACCATTCTCAGATCGGGATACACCAGCCCCTCGGTCTTTCCGACCAGTCCCAGTCCATAGACGTTCCACCAGTTCTTATCGTTTTTCATGGATTCTATATTGCGGATAGTTTCGGGTGACAGGACATTAAGGGCATCTCTGTATGTCGAATGAATATAGCAGTTCTCCTTGTTTCCGAGCAGTTCGGAATGAGCCCAGAATTCACCTACAGGATTCCAGTCGAGAAAGGTGAAATAGTTGGTACGGATATCAAGCTCTCTGAAAGCTTCCAGCGGAATGTTGTTGCATTCGTTGATGTAGAGGATGTCTCTCCTGGCACCGCGGAGTTTGGATGAATTGTCTGCTGAGAAGAATTCTATCTTGCAATTGGGGAAGGAATATATGAAATCCGTCTTGTTCCACATACTGTCATCAAAACGGTCTCCAAGGATGTTTCTGAAGTCCCGGATGCATCCTCTCTTCAGATGAGGAAGTGTTTCACTGACGACAGATATCAGTTTTTTGTTTTTACACCGGTCTGCATAAAAGATCAGAAACTGAAGGATGGAATATGTTTTTGAAGAAGAAGTCCCGCCTTCGTTCAGAGCCCGTCTGTAGCCTCCGAAGAAAGCCTTGAAATTCTGCTTGAAAACATTGGTGACTCTATATCTGAATTCACTCATTTTCTTCTGTTGTTTTGAATTCATCTATGTCGGGAGAAGAGAGTGCCTGTTCCATAAGAAGCTTCATTTCGGTATCGGATGTTTCTACTACCGTCTTATCAGGAACAAATACCTCTCCGGATGAAGCAGGAGAACTGTCTTTTTCTGTCCATCCTGAATTCTTCCCGAGAGTTTTCAGAACATAGATAATAGAAGTCGATTCGCCTTTTTCTATTTTTTCGAATAAAGCGCACTCGGCATAGTATATGAACTTCTGACGTTCATTTTTCAGCGCGGTTTTTCTTGATTCGCTCTCTTCAATGTATTTTTTAACTGCAGCGACATTGCAGTTGAGCAGCATGGCAAGACTTTCGATGTTTCCGAGACTTTTGGGAAGAGCTTCGTCATAGTCGCTTTTTCTGAAAGGATACTTTTGCATAATGACCTCTCAGAAAATGGTATGTTTCAGATTGCAGAATGCGATAACAGATATTAATCAGCAGTTAAGGTATTCAAAAAAACAGCTAGACCGGGTCAACCATGACTTTTACCACTTTGCCGATGACTTTGACATCGGTCTTATTTATGTCATAGATCATATTCTGGAATGAAGGATCGGACGAGCAGGGCTGAAGTATTACTTTGTCCCCGTCCTGATAAAAACGTTTGATCGTAGCTTCGTTTCCGTCGATCTGAACTGCAGCGAAGTCGCCGTTATTGACTGTTTCCTCACGGTTTATGCATACAACAGTTCCGTCCTTGAGGTTAGTGAGGTTCATACTGTTGCCTTTGATCTTCAAAGTGATGGTATTGGTGGGGCTCATACCTGAGATGGGAATATAGCCTTCGATATCTTCCTGACACAGATTTGGGAGACCGGCACGGATCGTACCTGAGACCGGCATCCATGTCACAGGCAGAGGTTCAGAATATGAATCATTGTCAAAACCCATCAGATAGGAAAAACTGCAATTAAGAACTTTGGCCATTTTCTTGCCGATCTCCAGAGGGATCTTCCGGTCTTCAGTTTCGTAGAAAGATACTGCCGCGCCGGATTTGAGCCCGACTTCAGCTGCCAGTTTCTTCTGTGTCAATCCTGCCTGTTTTCTTATTTCTTTAAGGTGGTTCATACTGCTGTTTCCGCCTCTCTCATTGTTTATCGCCCGCAACTGAACTGATTATATCATATTTGTATAACAAAATGTTAAATAATTTGTTAAAGCAACAAAAATTGTCCTGAGTCACATAGTAAACTGTTTAGTTGAATTAACAAAATGTTAAGTATAACGAGTGGGAGCAGAGCAGGAGGATATGAAAATGATGAAAGTCTGGTCGATCAATAAGTTTAAGGTCTACTGCAGTGAGGATTCATCCTGGTCAGACGGAATGAAATTTATCGGGATAGAGATACCAGACAGCTGCAGTTCCTGCTTACAGCAATATTACGGAAGCGAGAAAGTGTATTGTTATGACGCGCAGAATTGTGGATGCTGATACTTTTGGAAGAGCTGTCATCATGTTTAACAAGGGTAAAACCTGGGATGAAGTGGCGGCCGGTCTTCCTCCTTATACCGGGGAAGAGCTGAAAAACTCATATGATGAACTGAGGCATATGGTCCTCAATATGAATCTTTATCCGCTGGGGGAAAAGTACAAGGATTATTATGATCAGCACAGGGATACCGGCTGTTATAAATCTCCCAGGTGTCTCGAATGTCCTCTTCCGAAATGTATCTTTGAGAATGAAAAAGTAAAAAAACATAAGTGGACTAAGGAAGAAGACCAGTATATCCGCGAGCATTACGGAATGCTGTCATGTAAAGTCATCGGAAATCATCTCGATATCTCTGAAAGGACAGTCCAGCAGAGGATAACAACTCTGAAACTGTCAAACCTTAAGAAACTTAACTTCAAAGAAGCAAAACAAACTTCCTGAAGCATAAATATTTAAAGATTGAACCCCGGAATTACCAATTCCGGGGTTTTGTCATATATGGACAGTATTCTGATTACAGGTTCTGTTTCTTATTGTTTTTAGGGAACAATTCTGTGTAATATTCAGTAAAATGTCTTCTAAAAGAGAAATAGTAATGAAAAAAGTATTGCTGATAAACGGAAGTCCCAGAAAGAACTGGAATACACATAAGCTGCTGATGGAAGCGGAACGCGGAGCTCAGGAAATGGGCGCAGAAACTAAGCTTGTGCATTTGTTTGATCTGAATTACTCGGATTGCAGAAGCTGCTTTTCCTGCAAGATCAAAGGCAGTAAGACGAATGGCATCTGTGCTCTTCGCGATGATCTTCGCCAGGTTTTGGAATATGCATGGGATGCGGATGCCATTATCATCGGATCCCCGATCTACAATGGTAATCTGACATCCCCGGTTCTGGCCTTTAAGAACAGACTGATATTCCCTGTAATATACTATGAACTTGATCCAGAGACCAATCTGCCTGTGTCTTTGCTTGCAAAACCCAAGAAGACAGGCCTGATCGTTTCGGGAAATATTACGGCGGATGCATACAAGAATGGATACGCTGAAAAGTTTGAACAGGAAGCATTGCAGCTTGGCTGGGGACTTGGGAGCGGAGAGGTCTTGTTCGTGGCAGACACCTATCAGTTCACAGATTATGAGAAATATCATGCCAGTATGTTTGATCCGGCTAAAAAGGCGGAACAACGTGAGAAACAGTTCCCGATTGATCTTCAGAATGCCTACGACATGGGAAAACGCTTTGCAGAAATATCAGAAACTTGATTTTCAGTATGGTGCATACTGTAATTAACTGTTATTTTAAGAATATGATAGCCACGACTCTGTAAAGGAGAAGGACGAACATGAATGCAGCAAAGAATTTGCACAGATTAATGGCAGTTTTGGTTTTGTTGGGAATCAATATTACAGTCCTGGCCGTCTGCAGTTGTAAATCGTCACCTGAGGTGTCCGATTGCGGCTTGATCCATGAACCGGAATTCGGAGGCGTATATATCACAAATACGATAGATGAATTCAATGACCTCGGTTTTGCTTACGGGGACAGTGTAACAGTGTCCTTCTCTAATGGATATGTACTGGAAGACCTTCCTTACTATAACGGCTATTACACGCAGAACGGTGAGCCTCTTCTTGTTGCCTATCCTGGATATGATTATATCAAGGCGGCTATCAATAACGGTGCCGATCTCTGGACCGTTGCCGGCCTTAAAGATGATTCGACCGCCACGATCACTCTTTTCAAGCGTGGAAAATATGCAGATACTCAGGATGCGCGAAACCTTCATTACGAGGATGACAGGTCCCAGTATGAAAGTGATGAAATGTTTGCCAACTTCAGAAGTATCAGCGTTGGCAACCTGAGTGAAAACATTCTTTTTCGCTCGGCTTCACCATGCGACAACCAGCATAACAGAGCCCCTTATGTTGATAAGCTGATTGCCAATGCCGGTGTAGGGTTTATCGTGGATCTGGCCGATACCGACGAGAAGCTCCAGGGTTATATCGCCAAAGAGGGATTTGATTCTCCTTATTTTCTTTCCCTGTATAAAGATAAAAAAATAATTCCATTGGCGATGAATATGAATTTCGATTCTGTAAAGCTCGGGGGCGTTGTAAAGGAAATACTGATAGAGATGCCTTTGAATTTAGAGTCCCCGGAATTCCGCGGTAAGGTTGCCAGAGGTATGACGGCTATTCTTGAAAATGACGGTCCATATCTGATCCATTGCACGGAAGGAAAAGACAGGACAGGCTTTGTATGTATGTTGCTGGAAGCCCTTTGCGGTGCGAATTACAGCGAGATCGTAGATGACTATATGATCACCTACTACAACTATTATGAGTTCACAGAGAAGTCCGATAAAGCCAAATATGACATTATCGTCAAGGATGTTCTGGATCCGATGATCCGCAGTATGGTAGGGGATAGCACAGTAGATATCAAATCGGCAGATCTGTCTGGATATGCCCGTTCTTACCTGCAGAGATCTGGAATGAAAAATGATGCAATAAATGCTCTGATAGAAAAACTGACAAAATAGAATCTGAGATATTTCAGATTCACTGCGAAAAGCAATGCTGATACAAATAAACTGATAATGCCCGGCCGGGCATTATCAGTTTATTCTTTTGCTGTTTAAAAAATCATATTGATCTGCAGGAGTATCATCAATCAATTCTATTTATCAATATATTTTTTATTAAAGTTCAACTGATGTTTCCGATTTCCTTTTCAACCTCATCGATGGAAAGACCTTTTTCGCTGGCAATTCGTCTTATGTCGTCATATTCCCACTTGATGTGTTTTGCACCATATCCATAAGCTTTTTTTCTGCGGATTGTCCCGAGAGGAGTCTCAACGTTTTCAATATCCCGCTGGAGGATATAACGCTGCATTTTCTGTTCACGGATTCCGATTGTAGTCGTGTGCTTGAAAATGATGCGGATAATAGTTTCTTTGTCGGATTCACGGCACATGACCCTGAGAAGGATCCCGGGACGATTCTTTTTCATATTGATCGGCAGAGTATAAACATCCAGTGCGCCGGCATCAAATAGCCGTTCCATGGCAAAACCGGCTTTCTCACCGGTCATATCATCCATATTGCAGGATAATTCAATGATCTCGTCGCCACTGTTGGTTGTTTCACCGATCATGGCGCGGACACAGTTGGCAATTTCAAAGTCTTTCCTGCCCATTCCGTATCCGATGGCAGAGACAGTCATTACAGGCATATCTCCGAATTTAGTTACAAAATGCTTGAGCAGTGCTGCACCTGTCGGGGTGCAAAGCTCTCCCTGGATGCTGCTACTGTACATAGGTACGTCTTTAAGAATATATGCAGTTGCAGGTGCGGGAACAGGGAGGATACCGTGCGCACAATGAACGTGACCACTCCCGACATGTACGGGAGATGCGATCACAGAGTCAGGTGACAGCTCGTTCATCAGCATGCAGACTGCCGTTACATCAGCAATGGCATCCATGGTTCCGACCTCATGGAAATGGATCTCTGTGACGGGAACTCCATGGGCTGAGCTTTCAGCTTCCGCTATCAGACCGTATACAGCCATGACGTCCTTTTTAACTTTTTCAGGAAGATCAAGATGATCACAGACGATATGTTCGATATCGTGCAGGCTGCTGTGTGAATGACTGTGTTCATGGTCGTGGTGATGTTCGTGTTCATGTTCATGGTCGTGATGATGGTCGTGTTCATGGTCATGATGATGGTGATGATCCAGACTTTCTTCTTCCTGTCCGTTTACCTTAACAATCATGTGGGTACCGCGGATTCCGCACTTTTCAGATGTTTCTTTCTCAAAAACGACGCCGGGCAGATTAAGAGAGTTTAGTTTTTCCAGAAAAATGTCCTGCTCCGGAAGTAATTCAAGAAGTGCAGCTGCAAGCATATCTCCGGCGGCTCCCATTCCGAGATCTAAATACAGTGTTTTCATTTTTTTATCTCCATGTGGTTGATTCGGCTTGCGATATATCCGGCACCGAAGCCGTTGTCGATATTTACGACAGAGACTCCGCTTGCACAGGAATTCAGCATTGAAAGCAGGGCGGAAATACCGCCGAATGACGCTCCGTATCCCACGCTGGTCGGGACGGCGATCACGGGACAATCTGCGAGTCCGCCAATCACACTGGCCAATGCTCCTTCCATTCCTGCGATGGCAATAATCACGTTTGCACTCATAATATCTTCGATATGTGACAGAACACGGTGCAGCCCTGCAACGCCTACATCATACAGGCGCAGTACATCATTTCCGAATGCTTCTGCGGTAAGAGCTGCTTCTTCGGCTACCGGGATGTCGCTTGTGCCTCCGGTGGCAACAACGATCCTGCCGTTTCCGTTCTTTTCCGGAAATTCCCCGATCACTCCGATTCTTGCCTGCTCATAGTAGGTGATCTTATGCACTTTTGATACTATATCCGCTGCATCAGACGAAAGTCTGGTTATCAGGATCGTCTTCTGTCCGTTTTTCAGCATTACGTCTGATATTCCGATGATCTGTTCAGGTGTTTTTCCAGCGCCGTAGATTACTTCAGCAACACCCTGACGTACCTTTCGGTGCAGATCCACCTTTGCATAGTTTATTTCCTCAAAAGGTGCTTTTTTGATATCAAGCAGAGCTTCGTCCACGGACATTTCTCCGCTTTTTACCTTTTCAAGTATTTCCCTTATTTCTTTGTTCATTCACGAATCTCCAAATCCAGCGTGATATTTTTGTAATACTGTTTAAATATGTTGATGATCTCTGTTCGATGATCCAGAAGATCCTTCAGCTGAGATCCCGGCAGCTGGATCTTTGCTGTATCGCCGATCTTTCTCACACGAAAATTGGAAAACCCCATCCTGGCGAGTTCCGTTTCGGCGCACTCGGTTATATGAAGATCATTTGCCGTTATTTCAGTTCCGGTCGGGATCCTTGTGGCAAGGCAGGCATAAGAAGGTTTGTTCCAGGTAAAAAGACCGGCTTCATGCGACAGTCTGCGGATATCTTCTTTCGTCAATCCGCATTCCCTGAGCGGTGATCTGATCGCCAGTTCCTTGGCTGCTTTCATGCCCGGGCGGTCTTCCACATCATCGGATGCATTTGTTCCGTCTATCAGGAGCTGATAGCCGTCCTGGCGAGCCTGTTCTATTATCAGACCCATGACTCTTCGTTTGCAGAAATAGCATCGGTCCGGGCCGTTGCGTCTGACATCGGCATCTGCAAGGGCAGAGATACCGATCACTTTCAGCTTTGCACCGAGTTCTGCTGCAAGACGTTTTGCGTCTTCCAGTTCGAACTGAGGCTGAAATTCACCCTTTACAAAGTATGCTGTAATGTCCTGACCGTATGTGATGCCGGCATACAGAAGATAAGAAGAATCTACTCCGCCTGAAAAGGCAAGTGCAACGCGGGGATTATTCTGAAAAAATTCCTGTAATATCATGCCATGACTCCAAAAATCAAAAGAGACTGCCTCAATCCGTCGGTATCTATTACAAAATAATACAGCGTATAACTACGTGTCGACTTCAGCTGACATTAGCCAGTTTATTCCGACAATCGAGTAAATATACCATAGAAAAAAATGCACCTCAATGATTTTAGGCAATAAACTGTCCCATCTTTTCGGCATCTCTCTTTATGGGCATGTAAACAGTGATCAGCATGGTGATGTAGCAGGCAAGCCCGCCGACTGCATCTGAGATCGGTTCAGCCCAGAATATGCCTTCTACGCCGATGAACCTTGGCAGTATAAGCAGGATCGGAAGAAGGATAAAGACCTTCCTGAAGAACGAGAAGAATACTGCCTGTTTGCTCTTTCCAAGCCCGACGAAAGCATACTGACCTGCCATCTGGAAACTGAGAAATGCATACAGTGCGAAGAAGATCCTGAGCAGTGGAACTGCAACTTTTGAAAGTTCCGGATCTGAACTGAATATTCCGATAAAGACCTGAGGGAATGCCATAAGCAGTATCTCGATAATGATCGATGCGCTGATGCATACAACTGTAATAAATCTTATGCCTGAGCACACACGGTCATAACGCTTAGCCCCGTAGTTGTATGAAAGGAATGGCTGTGCACCGTTTGAGAAACCGCTGATAGGATAGATCGCAATATCCTTAATGGAATTTATAACGGTCCCGGCGGTAACGAAGATATCTCCGCCGTAAAGCAGTAATGAGGCATTCATGGCAATAAACACCACCTGGGTGGTGATCTTCATTACAAGTTCACTTATGCCAAGACCTGCGATCCTTCCGATAAGTCTGATATTGAGCTTAAAGGATGATGGGTTCAGTCTCAGGCTGGCTTTTTTTGCGGTGAGAAAACGGAGGACCCAGATACACGAAACGATCTGAGAAATGACAGTTGAAATTGCAGCTCCTTTTACTCCCATATCCAGTGCAAAAATAAACACCGGATCCAGTGCGATATTAAGAAGTGCTCCTATTACGACGGTCAGCATGCCGATCTTGGGAAAACCCTGGGCATTAATGAAACCGTTCATTCCAAGGGAGACCATTGAAAAGAGCAATCCGAAAAGACAGATTGTCAGGTAGTCATTGGCAAACGGAAAAGTCTCTTCGCTGGCTCCAACAAGAAAAAGGACATTATCTTTAATCAGAAACAGTATGATGCCGACTGTTATTCCGGTCAGTATAAGCATGGCAAACGAATTGCACATGATTATTTCTGCCTGCTTGTCATTCTTTTTACCGCGCTCTATGGCAGCCAGAGGCATGCCTCCGAGTCCCCAGAGCAAAGCAAAAGCGGATGCTATCATGATTAGCGGAGCTGCAACACCGACACCGGTAAGTGCAGTGGTCCCGATATCTCTGATATGTCCTATGTAGATTCGGTCAACAATGTTGTAGAGCGCATTTATTATCTGAGCAAAAACGAGGGGAATAGACAATTTGAATATTGTCTTTTTCACACTTCCCTGAGAAAAATCACTCTGTACGTCAAACATTTTTTTACTGTATTCCGAAGCTGTTTTTTATTTCATCAAGTCTTGAAATGTATCGGTTATTCTATATACAATTTTGGTATTAATTATGATTGATATCATATATTAATTTTTTAAGAATTGTATATAGAAGTAGTTGGGCTCAATTTGTTTCAGACCTTTTAGTTTTTTATGCAGTGATTTGATATTTAATACCTTCGGGACGTGATCTCAGTATTGAAAATTACTGCCTGTGATAAGAACGAAAAATAATAGAGAGGGGGATTCTTAGGTTGGAAAAGTTTTTTAAACTTAAGGAAAACGGAACAACTGTCAGAACTGAATTCTTTGCAGCTTTAACGACCTTCTTCGCAATGGTCTACATTCTGATTGTTAATGCCAACATGTTCGCCAATCCGTTTGGTGACGGCACAAATGTTCTGGGTGTTTCCTATGGCGCCATCTATATCGCTACTGCAATCTCTGCAGTCGTCGGTACTATTTTGGTTGGTTTGCTTGCAAACTTACCGCTGGCAATGGCCTCCGGTATGGGTCTTAATGCATTCTTCGTCTACACAATGTGTGTTGGTTTTGGCTTCTCCTACGCCAATGCTCTGGTCCTTGTTCTTATCGATGGTATAGTCTTCATTATTTTGACGATCACTGGTCTGCGACAGATGATCCTTCATGCGATTCCAAAGACTGTCCGTAAAGCAATTCCCGCCGGTATTGGTCTTTTCATTGCATTCCTCGGTCTGCAGAACGCAGGTATTGTAATCGCCGATTCATCAACAGGTGTTACCCTTGGTTCATTTAACCTTTTGAACCTCACCTGGGGCGATATCATGCCAATGGTCGTAACTCTCCTTGCATTCTTCGCAATTGCAATCCTTGCTAAGAAAAATGTAAGAGGTTCCGTCTTTATCGGTATGCTTATCGGTATGGCACTCTATTATCTCCTTGGCGTTACGATTCCCGGATTCTATGAGAATCTCAACATCTCAGTCTCAAGCCCGTTCGCTGCATTCTCTGATTTCGGAACCCAGGCATTTGCAAAGGTATTCACTGAAGGCTTTGATTTCTCAGCCTATAGTGCAGCTCATGGTTCTGCCAACCTGATTCTCGTTATCGTAACATCATCTCTTGCATTCATGCTTGTTGATATGTTTGATACTCTCGGCACCCTTCACGGTGCATGTTCCAGAGGCGGACTTGTAGATGAAAACGGTGAAGTTCTCAATCTCAACAAGGCCATGCTCTCCGATGCTATAGCCACCACCACCGGTGCTATCTGCGGTACTTCAACAGTTACCACTTTCGTTGAATCAACATCAGGTATCGCTGAAGGCGGACGAACCGGCCTGACTTCAGTATTTGCAGGTCTGTTCTTCCTGATCGCAATGTTCTTAAGCCCTATCGCTCAGTTGATCCCTGGCTGTGCAACAGCTGCAGCTCTGATCTATGTCGGCGTCCTTATGATGCAGTCAATCGGTGAAATCGAATGGGGTAAACTTGATGTTGCAGTTCCTGCATTCATGACCATTGCTTTCATGCCGTTTACTTATAACATTTCATATGGTATCGCCTTCGGCATGTTCGGCTTTGTTGCCATCAGTGCATTTACCGGAAAATTCAAGGATGTAAAGATCGCAACCTGGATCATTGCAATTCTTTTCATACTGATGCTTCTGTTGACTCACTAATATCTGATCTTTTTAAAATCAATGCTCCTTCCACACACGGGAGGAGCATTTTTTTATAGAAATTTATATAAAGAATCTGCAATTGTTTTATAATTAAACAATCATATTTATGACAGAACAGGGGCTGCTTTATGAGAACACTTCTTAAGAATGGCAGAGTAGTAAACGTTTTTATCGACAAGGTCGAAGATGCCGATGTCCTTATACAGGACAATAAGATAATAGGTGTGGACAAGTATTCTGATGTTGATGCCGACAACGTGATCGACATAACGGGTAAGTTTGTCTGCCCGAGCTTTATTGATGGACATATCCATATCGAAAGCACCAATATGATGCCTTCCGAGCTGGCTAAGATCTGCATCAAACACGGTTCAGCTGCTATAGTTGCCGATCCTCACGAGATCGCCAATGTAAGCGGAGCAAAAGGCATTTTGTTCATGCTTGAAGCCAGTAAGAATCTTCCTATGACTGTCTATATTATGCTTCCGTCATGTGTTCCGGCCACCCCTCTGGATGAAAACGGTGCTGTTCTGACATCAGAGGATCTGAAGCCTCTTTATCAGCATCCCAGAGTCCTGGGCCTTGCAGAAATGATGAACTACCCCGGATTGCTGTTCGGCGATAAAGATACCATCGCCAAATGTGAGTATGCATCTGAAAACAACAAGATCATTAATGGCCATGCACCTCTGCTCTCAGGAAAGAGTCTCGACAAATACCTTTCATACGGAATCAATGATGACCATGAAAGCACATCTCTTCCCGAAGCTATGGAAAAACTGAAAAAAGGGCAGTGGGTCATGATCAGACAGGGTACTTGCGCGAAGAACCTTGAAGCGCTGCTTCCGCTTTTTGATGAACCGTTCAACAGACGATGTATCCTGGTCACTGATGACAAACAGCCGGCAGATCTTATGGAAGTCGGACATATCGATTCGATCATCCGTTATGCTTCGGAACTCGGAAAATCAGTCGTGGTGGGTATCAGAATGGCCACGTTACAGGCTGCCCAGTGTTTCGGGCTGAAATATCAGGGAGCCATTGCACCGGGATATCTTGCGAACCTTATTGTTCTCGATGATCTCAACGATGTCAGAATAAGAGACGTATATCATGAGGGCAAGCGGGTAGTCAGAAACGGTGTTATAGAAGACTTTAAGGTTCCTGAGATCAGTCAGGAATTATGGGATGCAGTTCAAAATACGTTCCATATGAAAGAACTTTCTGCCGCTGATTTCCACGTTGAACCCCAGAATAAACAGGTCAGAGTTATCAAGGTAGAACCTTATCAGGTCGTTACTGAAGAGTGGATAACTGATCTGGATTTCAGCAAGAACAACGGTATCGATCTTGACCGGGATATCCTGAAGCTAGCCGTTTGTGAAAGACATAATAACACCGGCCATATCGGACTGGGGTATATCAACGGCATCACATTGAAAAAAGGAGCCATTGCCGCAAGTATTGCGCATGATTCCCACAATCTGATAATTATCGGCACCAATGAGGAAGATATGGCCTTAGCAGGCAATCATATCCGGGAGACGCAGGGCGGTACATGTATCGTCGCAGACGGAAAAATTCTTGCCGATATGCCGCTTCCCATCGGAGGTCTCATGTCCGATGTCCCGATCGACACTCTGGTTGCGCAGAACAAAGCCCTCAGACAATGCGCAATGGAACTGGGCGTGAAGACAGATAAGGATAATCTCTACGTCGAACCGTTTATGAGCATGTATTTTGTCAGTCTGTCAGTTATTCCTAATATCAAGATGCTGACATACGGTCTTATCGATGTAGACAGTCAGAAGCTCCTGCCGTTATTTGTCGACTAATCTGCGTTTTATAAAAATAAAAATCGCATAGAAACAACGGCTTCTATGCGATTTTTTTGTTCAATAATGATAATAACTGTTACTGGTCTCTGCGATTTTCGTTGTCCTGATCCTGTCCGTTCAGGATTTCCACGACATATCTGTAGATGAACGAGAGGCAGATGAACACTATGCCGAAGAACAACGGCATCGAATTGGAAATATCAGTAATGTTTTCGATTCCGGTCTGATTAACGACGATGGCTGAAGCTATATCCTGTACAAGGCCGACAACGATTATCAGTATTCCAAGTGTGCGGACTGCATTTGTACCGTCAGCCGTGAAAGGTGTTCCCGCTTCATACTGTGTTTTGAAGTATCTGCGTGCAAACAGGAACATGACACCCTGAGACAGAGCTGTGACCAGTCCGAGGAAAAGCATTCCGTTCAGCTTGGTATACGTGAATTCGATGAACATATCGGAATAGCTGGACATCTGGTCAATTATCAGATCGGCATTGATACTGAGGAAATTCAGTGTCAGTATGGAAAACAATGTAAGTCCGACAGCGACAAAGCAGAATACCATGGCAATAGCGCAGATAATGCTTATTACCTTATATCCGGTGTTAATCAGCTGGAGAGATCGCATTTTTTAACCGACTTCTGAAAGGCTCTTCACAGGAGCGATATACTCACTCTTGCCGAATGCCAGAATAGGATAGAAAACGACCGGGACAAGGATCAGTCCGACCGCGAAGCCGTCGCCCTTGCCAAAACTCCTTGCCAGCTTGATGCTTGTGATGATTCGGACGACTGTAGGTACAATCGGAAGTGAAACGAACTGATACAGGAAATTGAGACCTTCTCCCCAGGTGATGCGGTACATAACATAGTCGGAGTAGAAGGGGATCAGAGATGCCCAGCCCTTCTCACCGGCTTTGGTATAAACTTTCCACAATGAAATGACCATCATCACGCAGACTGCCAGCATGATGACTCCGAAAGCGATAACCAGACCGAGGAGCCAGTCTCCGTTGGTTTCGAACCAGTCATCGATAATTGAGTCGTAATAATAGGGGTCACTATTAATAATATTACCCATAATTTAGTCCTCCCATGAGTGTATTCTAACAGTTTTGTATTAATTCGCAATAGAAACACTGCAGATGCTGTGCGAAATAATTCATTAAAAAGCATAAAGATTATTTTTGACAATATCTTCCTGCTATTGCCAGTTTGCAGTTGACAACGATGCAAACAGCGTGTTAAATTATTAGCAATCGAGTTAATAGATTGCTAATCAGACGTAAAAGACAATGAAAAATCGTAGTGAAATAGTTTTGGATTCGATAATCCGACAATATATCCGAAAGGCTTCTCCGGTATCATCCGGAAGCGTTCTGGAGGATTGTGGTCTGGATATCAGTTCAGCTACCATCCGAAATGACGTTATGGGGCTTGAACAGGAAGGTTATATTATTCGACCTCACTATGCCGCCGGTTCCATTCCTTCAGACAAGGGTTACAGACACTACGTCGAGTCATTGTCCGATACTGAACTTCCTTCAGATGAGCAGTTTCTCATCAATCACCTTTTCTACCAGGTTGAGGACCGTTTGGAGGAATGGCTGAAACTGGCAACCAATGTTCTGGCTCAGCGAACCCAGAGCGTGGTCGTTGTTACCAGTCCTCATGTGAGTTCTGCCCGAGTCAAGCAGATTCAGCTCGTGTCGATACAATCAAATATCGTACTGCTTGTCCTGGTACTGCACGGCTCCAAAGTCAAACAGCAGCTGATCAATTCCGAACAGGCTATGGATCAGCGCGAACTGACAGAGATCGCTGCCGGGCTTAATGAGACTCTCCATTCGATGTCGCTGGAGCAGATCAGGGCAGCACAGACAAAATACGAGGATTTTGAACTGAAAGTCGTAAGAACGGTTCTCCATCTGATGGAAAGTGAATATAACAACAGTTTCCAGGAAGATATGTATGACGGACTCGGATATCTTTACGAACAGCCGGAGTTCAAGGACAGCAAGCGAATGGCAAAGATGATAGAACTTGCACAGAGACGAAACATCCTGAAGACCATCCTTCCTGTTATCCCTTACGACTATGGTGTAAAAGTCTTTATAGGCGATGATCTTAAAGATTCCCCGGTTCCCGGCTGCAGTGTTGTTCTCTCAAGATACGGGTTGCCAAATGAACCGCTTGGAGCAATTGCTGTGATCGGGCCCACCAGAATGGATTATCAGAGAAATATATCGGTAACCGGTTATGTTGCTTCCATCATCAGTGTGCTTGTAACTGAGCTGTATGGAATCAAAACAAATACCAATTACCTGAAAGAAAGGAATTACTAATGGCTGACGAATCAGAAAAAATCAACGAAGAGCCTGAAAAAGACGCTGTTGATGAAGAAAAAACTTCTGAAGAACAATCCGAAAAGGAAGAACAGCCGGTTGATGAATTAGCTGAAGCAAAGGCTGAAGTCGCTGCGATGAAGGACAAGTGGCTCCGCAGTGAAGCAGAATTTGCCAACTACAAGAAGAGAAAAGAACAGGAGCGCTTTGATTATATCCAGTATTCCGAGGCAAACATTTTAACAAAGCTGCTTCCTATCCTTGATGATTTCGAAAGAGCTTTCAATTCTGCCCCGAAGGATGAAAAGGCAGAAGCATGGTTTGCAGGCTTTGCCGGAATCCAGAAAAAACTGTTCGGTCTTCTCGAATCATCAAACGTAACTGTAATTGAATCTGTAGGCCAAAATTTTGACCCCAATCTTCATGAAGCAGTTATGCAGGTCCCGGGCGAGGACGGAAAGGTAGTGCAGGAACTCCAGACCGGTTACAAACTGTTCGACAGAGTTCTGAGGCATTCCAAGGTCGCAGTAGGAAATGGTGAGCCCGTTCCCGAAACAAAATAACCAAAATCGAATTATTCGTTAAATAAAAACTGATATAGATCCAAAAGGAGGATTTAAAAATTATGGGAAAAGCTGTTGGTATCGATTTAGGAACAACTTTTAGTGAAATAGCTGTTATGCAGGGTGGTGAACCCACTATCATCCCTTCATCTGAAGGCGGTAACACTACTCCATCAGTTGTTGCAGTCAGCAAAAACGGCGAACGTTTGGTTGGTCAGGTAGCCAGACGACAGGCAATCGTAAATCCTGAAAACACAGTATATCTGGTCAAACGACTCATGGGTCGAAAGTTCAATGAACCTGCCGGCCGAGAACTTCCTGTAGAGGAAGATGCAAAACGAAGACCTTACAAGGTCACCAGAGGAAGTAATGACGAAGTAAAGATCTCAATGGGTGGCAAGGAATATACTCCTCCCGAGATCTCAGCAATGATCCTTCAGAAACTGAAGGCAGATGCTGAAGCTTATCTGGGCCAGACAGTCAATGAAGCTGTCATCACGGTTCCTGCATACTTTACAGACGCTCAGCGTCAGGCCACAAAAGATGCAGGCAAGATCGCAGGCCTGGACGTTAAAAGGATCATCAACGAGCCGACCGCTGCCGCTTTGGCATACGGCGTGGACAAAGAAGACAACCAGAAGATTCTGGTCTTCGACCTCGGAGGCGGTACATTCGACGTTTCCTTGCTCGAGATCGACAGCGGTGTTTT
>JAEESL010000001.1 GCA_016286345.1 Dehalococcoidales bacterium
CTTCTGTTTCTTCCTGAATGAGAGTGTTTTCTCTCTTCTTTTCATTGAGCTGGGCTGAAAATCTTTCAGCCTGATCGATCGGATCATTTAGTTCTGAGTAGCAGTTTGCCAGTTCCATGCATGCCGCATATGCTTCAAATCTTTCAACTGCAGTTTCATGACCCGGCTTTTTCTTAGCCAGAGGCGACATATCGATGGGATGATCCATAAGAAATGTCGGGTTTATCAGTTTGGGCTCGACATACAGTTCGACCAGATAGTCAATGAGTCGACCTCTGTCTCTGTTCGGATCGAATTTGATGTTTCTTCTGGTCATTTCCTCTGCAAGTGATTCACGGTCAGGATACTGTTCGTAATCAAGTCCGCATCCTTCGATGACTGCTGTTCGCATATCCAGTCTCTTCCATGGAGGTTTGAAATCGATCTCCTGCCCGTTGTAATTGACTACATAGCTTCCGTGTATGTCCATGACGATGCTTGAAACCATGTCCTCAAGAAGATCCATGTTCCATGTATAATCGACATAGGCCTTGTACATTTCAAGAAGAGTGAATTCAGGATTGTGATGTGTATCAATACCTTCGTTTCTGAATACTCTGCCTATTTCATACACACCGTCGAAACCGCCGACGATAAGTCTTTTCAAATGAAGCTCAAGTGCAATCCTGAGATAGAAGTTTTGATCAAGTGCATTGTGATATGTGATGAACGGCCGTGCAGTGGCACCGCCTGCGGAAGCCTGCAGCATAGGGGTCTCGACTTCGGTATATCCATGTGTGTCCAAATAATGTCTTATACCTGAAATGATTCTTGCTCTGTTTTTGAACAGAGTCTTAACTTCAGGGTTGGCAATAAGGTCCAGATATCTCTGTCGGTATCTGGTCTCGGTGTCCTGAAGTCCATGGAACTTTTCAGGTAAAGGTTTCAGTGATTTGGAGAGAATCGTGATATTCGAGGCAAGAACTGATGGCTCTCCGCTCTTTGTTCTGGTGAGAGTACCGTCAGCCTGAATAAAGTCGCCGATATCAAGATCCTTGAGGAGCAGCTGGGCTGCTTCAGGAATATCATTGACTCTTATGAATATCTGTATCTTACCGCTGTCATCAGTGATATCCATGAATGCAAGCTTGCCCATGCCTCTGTTTGCTGTGATTCTGCCGCAGACTGATACTTCAGAATGCTTTTCAACGCTGGCGGCTTCTTCCCTGGCAAGAAGATCAACAGCTTCCTGCATGGTATGTGTTCTCTTACATCGCGGAGGATAAGCCGAAACACCTCTGCTGATAATACGGTCCAGTTTTTCTTTTCTCTGCTGGGATATCTGATCAATAGATGCCATTTGAGTATCCGTACCCTTTATTAATAATTCTTTTTATTTTATAACGAATACCCTTATATCTGCCAAGTATTAGCTGATGATCACAAGTGTGTCCGCAGTACACCGGAATGTACTGCGGACTGCGATTTATTTATTAATCGATAAAGGGGAGACTATTTATTACCAGCGGGGTATTCTGCCTGTTCCGCCCGGACCCATTCCGCCTGGCTGCATTCCTCCCATGCCTCCCGGAAACATCATGGAGTTGGTGATAGTGGTGACCTGTGTTCCGTTGACATATACCGTACCGCCGGTGAAAGTGACATTTCTGTCGTAGTCAAAGGCAAACTGGGCTGTGATGTTGAGTGTGCCGCCAGTGATGATAATGTCTCCGTTTGCATCCAAGGCATCTGTATCGCCCTGAGCCATTGTAATTGTTATATTGCCTCCGTTGATCTCAATGGTGGGAACTGAATAAGCTGAACTCTTGTCTGAGGCATTGATGCCGTCATCTGTTGCGTTGATGGTAATGGTTCCGCCGTTTATCAGGACATATGTGCCTTCTATGCATTCTGACCCTTTGAGATCCAGTGTTCCGCCGTCGATCACCGTGATGGTAGTTCCCTGTATGGCATCATCTGCGGCATCAATGGTGATGTTTCCGCCGCCGATGTAGACTGAACCGACAGTGTCATCTTCATCATATTCACTGTGGATGCCGTCTTTATTTGTCTTGATGGTTATATTGCTGTCGTTGATATAAATGGCATCGTGTGCTTCAATTGCATCTTTTTCTGAAGTGATATTGTATGTGCCGCCTGTAATTTTGACCGCATCTTTTCCGCTGATGCCGTTGCCCTGTGACGAAATAATTGTGAGAGTACCGACACCATTGAATGTAAGATCGTCTTTGGAATATATGACTGCATCGCCGTTCTCTCCGAATGCTCCGGTTACCTTGAGAGTATTAGTGCTGTTAGTGGTGGTGATGAACACCTTGTCTGCTGAAAGAACGTATATACAGGGATCATTCTCATTTGTGATGGTCAGTCCGTCGAGGACCAGCTGTACCTTATCGTCTTCGCCTTCCACATTGACTGTGACCGTAACGTTCTTAGCTTCACCTGAAAGAACATATACTCCGGCTTCATCAATGGTTACATCGTTGTTGTCTGTAACAGTGATGTATTCTGCATCGGTAAGATCTGCTGTCTGGGCAAGATCTCTCTTTGTGATCTTAATGCCTGCAGCATTTTCAGTTGAAGAAGAACTGCTGCTCTGACTGCTCGTTGTTGTTGTTGTTGTCTGACTGGTACCGGAAGAAGTGGAATCTTTCGTTATTGTTGTTGTGACTGTGTTTCCGGTTTCTTCTGTCTTGGTCACGGTAGTGGTCACTGTCTGTGTTGAAACAGAATTAGCCGTTGTATTTGCAGAACAACCGGATAGTATTGTCAGGGATATGATACCGGCTATTACTGAATAGATAATGCTTTTAAATAATTTCTTCATTTCTTTCTCCGCCATTTTATTTGTCAAAGCCCTTTTAACTTATTGACGGATTCATTCTATTTGGCGAACCTTAAACGATACTTAAAATTCAGAAAACTATTTAAGTTTGCTGTAACCGGTCTTCTCAATATAATTCTGACCGTCTTCAGACAACAGATAATCCAGCATTTTCTGTACATACGGATTGTCCTCATCTGCTCTTGTGATGCAGTAGAGGCCTGCTATGGCAGGATATGTTCCGTTTGTAATATTCTCAGGATCAGGGAATACTCCGTCCACGGAAAGAATCTTTACATGTTTTTCCTGGTTAAGGCCGATAAGAAAATACCGGAATGTATATCCCATTGCTCCGTCTTCATTTGCATACTGGGCAACATGACTGACAACCCCACCCATTGCATCGACTGTTTCATAGCTCATGGGCTTTTTCAGTGGGACATCTCCCATAAAGTATTCCATCATCGTTTGGGATCCTGAGTTTGCGGGTCTCTGAAAAGCCGTGATCTTCTGATTTTTACCGCCGACTTCATTCCAGTTGGTGATTTCACCGGAATAAATCTTCCTGATCTGTTCACTTGTCAGGTTATCCACAGGATTATCCTCTTCAACAAAGAAAATGAAGGCTTCCCGTCCGATAGGAGTCTGGACCACTTCAACTCCTTCTCTGTTGGCTTCCTCAAGCTGATTGGCTGAGAGCCTGGCACCGAACAGCATATCAACTTTGTTTTCAATCATCCTGTTAAACGCATGGACTGTATTTGTGAAAGTAATGATTTTACCGTTCTGATAGGCGTAATCTGACTCAGATGCATCTTTTTCAATCCCGGCAATATTCTCATAGAAAGCCTTTCCAAGACCTGAATAAAGAGGATAACATGCTTCTGCTCCGTCAAGGATCGGCATATCTTTTTCTTTTTTGATAGTGAAGGGAACATTTTCGGGAAGAACGAGTTTTGACGGATCGCTGTATGGATAATAATCGCTGAAATCAGTACTGGAATAGCCGTGCATGTAGTCAAATCCGTGTCCGGTATACTTTCTCTGAGGACTGTTCTTATACATTGTCACAGATATTCCTGAACATACAATTATCAGTGCCGCCAGAGCACATAATGTGATTTTTGATTGTTTGGATATTTTAACTGGAGCAGGCCTGTTGGGAATGGCGGTGCTGTCTTTCTCAACATATTCGTTGAATTCGGAAACTTCCTTTGTTTCCAGTTTTTTATTTCTGAAAAGAGCTGTAACTATTATGGAAGCATATGTCATTATGCCTGCTATCGTCGTAGCCGGATAATCCTGGAGCAGGGCATTAAAGACGATAAGAGGCAGGAAAGGAGCCTGGGGTATATTTGCACTAAACATTTCCCTTGCTTGGGGATATCCGTCTGAAATGATAAACAGTAGCGTAAACTGGAGTACAGACCAGGCAATCATACACTCGAAGAATATGATGCCTCCCTTCGGATATTTATTCTTGAGTGTGCATAATAATGTCCAGCCGAAGGCAAGGAGAGCACAAACAATTCCTTCGGCAAAACCGACCAGTAACCATTGCGTGCCGTAGTCGAATTGCCAGGTCAGATCATCAAAGATAAGAAATGCAATTATTCCGATAATTGAGGCAATCAGAGACAAAAGAATGAAATCACGGAAAAAGACGATCAGAAAATTCTTCAGTTTTATATTCATGATGCAGCCCTCCCTGATATACGGCGAATTCCTCTGTCATTCCGATTTTAACTTCTGCGGTGTCGTTTGGCAAAAAAAGAACTCTGACATCCGTCAGAGTTCTTGATAGTTAACAGTTAAAGATAATGTTAAGGTCGTTTGCTGCCGCAGATTGAACAGAAATTGCCGGTGTTCTTATTGCCGCAGCCGGGACAGGTCCAGTCCTGGGATGCTCTGTCCTGGGTGATGATGCCGAGAAGCTGTGCGACCTGTTTTCTGTTGTCTTCCTTGATGGTTACCTTATCGATCTTGAGTGATTCAATGATGATGCCCATGAACTGGCACAATGATTTTGAAAGATTCTTAATTGAATCTGATGCAAGAAGATCATCGGCATGTGCGGGCAGTTCATTCGGTAAGCCATACTGTCCGTTCATGGTCTCAGTGCTGATGGCATTCTTGAGACCGGTTGAGAATCGGGCAAGGATCACAGCGTCTGAAGGCTTGACTGCAACATACTTTTCCTTGTCAGCAATGCTGTAACCGAAGGTGCCGCTGACCTGGATGGGAACTTCCGCATAGATGTTCTTTTCAGGATACTGGAGGATGAATGTGATCCAGTTGTCCTTGAGAACAGGATCTTCTGCAGTGTTGAAAGCGATGTCACGTACAGGCATCTTTTCTGCAGGTTTTGCAGCTGCAGGGGCGGCATTGGGTTCAAATTTCTTGTATGGCTGGGGCTTTCCGCCGTTAAGTACATCTACGATGCATTTTGCTGCATTCATATAGTTGGCATAATCTGAATCTGCCATTCTGGGATCGTTGTCTCCCTCAAATCCTTCTGCAAAGTTCTGACCTTCGAATTTTACGGGAAGATCGTTGAGCTTGAATTCAATCTCATCAAAATACGGATGATCGAGCTTGATGTTGATTGTGAAATCATAGCCGTAATTATATCGTTTGGGGGAATAGCTTACACGTTTGATGTCACCGTTGAAATCCTTTGTTTCCTTAAGTATCTCTGTCTTTGTTTCAGGAACATCATAGCTGACTGTTCTGATCATGGCGAGAGTCAGAACATCAGGATTTGCTTCAAGAAGATCGCTGTCTTTTGCACTGGTGATCATGAATGTGTTCAGATGTGAGTTGAAAAGGAACCTGTATTTATCAGTGGGGACCTCATATGTCTTTTCAAATTTTGCAACATTCTTCTTGTTGGACTCTCTGTATTCGAGTTGTGATTTGATCTGATCAACTGTTGCATGTTTCCTTCCATCAAACCAGGGAGAAAGCTTTGCTGCGCAGGTTTTGCAGCAGTTTCCGTTTTCGAGTTTTCTGTTTCCGAGAAGTCCGATTTCAGCGCCGCAAATATCGCAATATTTTTTACCGAATAATCCCATGTTTTCCTCCGCATATATAAAATTTGTGGGTTAACACTTTTTATAAATTGTAGCCATTTCGTAAGGTTTAGTCATCAGTTTTCTTTATTTCCGTACTTTTTTGTTACTTTACATCAGCAAGAAGTCTGAGATGATTGAGCCACGCATACGACTTTACTTCTTTTTCAAGAGTGAATGTTATATACCTTTTGAGCAGCATCTCCGTTTCATTCAGGATACTGCTGTCAGGCGGTTCATTCTCCAGTTCCTCCCATGAGTATTTCTGAAGGTCTTTGATCAGCTGACATGTTCTCCAGCTGAGAGGATAACCATAGTAGTGTGAATGGTCACGGCAGTTTGAACAGAGCATTCCGCCGGCACTGGGTGAAAACCCTCCGTGGTTGGATCTGGTTATTTCCGTCTGGCATATAACACACTGGTCCATCTCAGGACGGAATCCCGTATTGGTAAGAAGATTGACTTCAAAATATCTCAGAAGGTAAAGCGGGTAGGGAGTTCTTCCGAGTTCCTTCATGCATCCAAGATACAGATCGAATAACTCCGGGTTTGCTTCTTCATCTGTCGCAAAATGCTCAATAAGTTCTGCCATATACAGCGCATATGAAATGCGGTAGAGATCGTTTTTAATGCTCAGAAATGAATCTATATTCTGGCTTCCGATTACCGTATCGATTCCTCTTCCTTTGGTTAGGGTAAGACTGGAATAGGTGAGAAGCTCAAGGTGTCCCGAGAGCTTGCTGTTTGTTTTACGGACTGATTTTGCAAAACCCTGTATCTTGCCGTAGTCAGGCGTGAAGAAAGTCAGGATCCTGTCTGCTTCACCGAGCTTTGTTTTCCTGATTACGATACCGGTTGTTTTATATGTTCGTTCCTTAGCCATACGAACTTAGAAATCTTGACGGCCTTCGAATGCATTGGAAATTGTCGTATCATCAGCATATTCAAGTTCTGATCCAAACGGCAGACCTCTTGCAAGACGGGTGACTTTTATTCCCAATGGTGAAATGAGTTTCTTGAGATAAAGCGCTGTGGTTTCGCCTTCTCTTGTCGGATTGGTTCCGATGACGACTTCCTTGACTGCTCCGTCCTGGAGACGGGCAAGCAGTTCCTGAATCCTAAGATCATTTTCTCCCACACCTTCTGTCGGGGAGATGGAACCATGCAGGACATGGTATCTTCCGTGATATGCTCCGGTATGCTCGATCGCGACGATATCCTGGGGCTGTTCCACGATCAGAACGAGTGTGGGATTCCTGTTCGGATTGCTGCAGATGCTGCATATATCATTCTCGGATACATTGCAGCAAATGCGGCAAAGCTTTGTTTTCTTTTTAAGTGTTATAAGTGCATCTGCCAATGCTGTTACCTGTGTCTCATTGGTACGCAGAAGATAATAGGTTATCCTCTGTGCACTCTTCGGTCCGATACCGGGAAGAGATGACAGTTCCTTGATCAGTGAGTTGATAGGATCGCTTGGCAGTTCAGGCATTAGAATAATCCCGGAATATTCATTCCGCCGGTAACAGACTTGAGCTGATCCGACTGAAGTTTCTGTGACTTTTCGATTGCTGAATTCAAGGTCTTGACGATGGTCTTTTCGATGTCCTGAGGCTTGGCGTTTGCCAGATATTCAGGGTCGAGTTTGATTTCCTTAACCTTCTGAACACCGTTGATTATGACTTTGACTTCGCCTTTTCCTGATTCGACATCAATGTCTGTTTTTTCCAGTTCCTTCTGGATCTTCTTCATTTTGCTGACCATCTCCATGGCCTGTTTCATTTGGCTGGTATCCATTATTTCTCCTCTTGGCGGATTATCGTACCGCCCATTTTTTGTGCTTCTTTAACTAAATAATCTTCACTCTGTGCAAGAAGACACTCAATCTTACAGGGTGAATTGAGATAACTTGAAAACAGATCGGTTGCGATCTTTATATTGCTCTTATTCTCAAACATTTCCTTAAGAGTCGGATATTTGAAAGATAAAGTAAGAACCCCGTTTTTAAGGCTTACCGGTTCAACACCGTTGCTCCTCAGAATATTCATGGCCTGGGATCGCTTGATTGTATTTGAAACGTTTGAGAGAATACTCGTCCAGTTGGTCTTAAGACCTTCGAAAGTATATTTGTCTGCATATTCATTGACAGACTGACTTGTATTCACTGTGCTTTCTGCCGGTTTTGCTTCAGGCTTAACTTCAGCCTTTTTAGACTCAGTCTTTTCAGGAGCAGCTTCGACTGTTTTCTGGACGGGTTTTATTTCGTTTTCCACGGCCTTCTTAACCGGCTGGACAGGTTCTGAAACAACAGGTTTGGGCTCGGCTTTGACGACGGGTTTAGACTCGGCCTTGGCAGCAGGTTTTGTGGCTGTCTTAACAGCTGTTTTCGGCTCTGCAGCAGGAGCTTCTTCCTCTGTGCATGCTTCCACAACACCCAGTTCCAATGGAAGGGTATTGTCTTCTGTCAGCTGATAATCAAGCTTTCCGAAAATATTGAGAAGTCTTATGATCTCTCTCATGGGAAGCTTTTCAGACAGCTTAGTCAATTCTGCTATTTCGTCTGCTCCATAATCGAGAGCATTTTCACAGCCTGTCTTGATAAGCATCATTGCTCTGAGTGTTCCAACTATGTCGGAATTCAGCTGTCTTAAATTGAAACCACTTCTCTGGGCATCTCCGACAGCCTGTATGCCGTCTCTGGCATTTCTGTCTGCAATATAACCGACGATCCTGCTTCCGTTCTTTCCGTCACTTGTTCCAAGCAGTTCTCTGACGTTTGCAATGGTTATGTCTTTTCCGTAATAGGAAATGACCTGCTGAAGAAGGTTCTCTGAATCTCTGAGACCGCCGCGTGAATAATTCGCGATTGCCCGCAGAGCATGTTCCTCAGCAGTGCATTCTTCACTGTCGCAGATGTATTTCAGCTGTTTGACGATGGCATCACTGTTGATTCGTTTGAAATCAAAACGCTGGCATCTTGAAATGATGGTTGGGAGAAGCTTGTGTATTTCGGTCGTTGCCAGTACGAATTTTACATTGGGAGGCGGTTCTTCCAGAGTTTTAAGAAGGGCATTGGAAGCCGAATTGGAGAGCATGTGGACTTCATCGATAATATAGACCTTGTATTTGGCAGTAGCCGGAACATAGCCTATTTTTTCGATAAGGTTTCTTATATCATCGACGCCTGTATGGCTGGCAGCATCGATTTCGATTACATCAAGAGCATTTCCGTTGGTGATATCAATGCACATCTGACACTTATTGCAGGGCTCCCCCTTGCCTTCATTTGTCAGACAGTTGATCGCTTTGGCAAGTATACGTCCAGTGGATGTTTTGCCTGTTCCTCTGGGACCGCAGAAAAGATAAGCATGTGATAATCTGTCATTCGCGAGGGCATTGAGAAGAGTGGTGGTTACATGTTCCTGACCTACTACTTCAGCCAGTGATTGCGGACGGTACTTACGGTAAAAGACCTGTTGTTCTTTACTGCTCTCTATCATAGGATTATTATACTCTAATGGTCGTTCTTTTAATAATTCTAACTTATGCAACGGTCATGTTTAAAACCGAAAACAAGCGGTAAACAACGGACAAATTGGAATAAGCTGCATTATGAGAAGATGATCCTGAAACAGCTCACTAAATAATAAGAAAAGTAGTGAAAGAGAGAAGGAATTAAAATGGATTTAGGTAAATATCTTGCCGATGTCAGAAACAAAAAACCTCTTGTACACAATATTACAAATTATGTGACGGTAAATGATGTAGCAAATGCTCAGCTGGCTGTCGGCGCCAGCCCTCTTATGTCGGACGAATTTCATGAAATGAAGGATATTGCGGCCCTTGCAAGTGCTGTAAATATCAATATCGGTACTCTCTGTGAACGCACGGTGGAAGCCATGAATGCATCCGGAATGGCTGCAACAAGTCTTAAGAAACCTGTCGTATTTGATCCCGTCGGAGTAGGGGCAAGCAAATACAGATATGATGTCGTCAAATTCCTTCTTCAGCATTTTGATCCGACAGTCATCAAAGGCAATGCTTCAGAGATAAGAGTACTTGCTGCAGGTCTGAAGGATAAAGTCGGTATTGATGCCGCAGCTTCCGATGCGGTTACCAGAAATAACCTTGATAAGTTTGCAGTAATGGCAAAGGCTGTTGCCATAGACCGAAGATGTGTTGTCGTGATAACCGGTGCGATCGATGTGGTTTCCGACGGAAAGAAAAGCTATGCCTGTTTCAACGGACATCCTGAAGTCACCCAGATAACCGGTATGGGATGTGTCCTCAGCGGTTTGATGGGAGCTTTTGTTGCAAATGCTGACAACAAGGTTGAAGCAGCACTTTCATGCGTATGCACCATGGGAATCGCAGAGGAGATCGGTTATTCCAATATGCTTCCGCAAGAAGGAAACTCTTCATACAGAAATCATATCATCGATGCTCTGTACAGAATGCTTCCCAGAGATGTTGATGAAAAAGCCAGATACGAAGAAGTTTAATACATCAGATTAAGTTACTGTTTTCTGAATAAAAAATCTGCATGATGAGTGCAGATTTTTTGTTTGGGATATTTATTTCTCTTTTTGTTTTTTTATAAAGGAATCTATCAATCCGGCCGTCTGTTCCTGCTGCTCTTCTGATGTTATAGATGACTGTCCGTCAAACAACTGGGTGCCGTAGTTTCCGAATTGGGAGTGGTTCCCTCCGGAGATGATATATTCCTCGGATTTCCCGTTAAGACGATTCTTTGACAGTATCCTGTCTTCTGAACCGTAGATGACGATCGTGTCATCGGCAGGATAGCTCTTGTATTCGAATGAACCAAGATGTATCAGTCCGGCTGTTTCTTCAATGTGATTTTCGGAGAACAGTGCAGCCGATGATCCTCCCAGTGAATGACCGGCAATGAACCACCTGTCTATTTCGGGATATGCATCCATGATCGTCTGCGCGGCATTGAAGTCCAGTACTGCGAGGTGCAGGAAAGGCTTGGAAATAAAACATATATATCCGAAGTCCTGAAGTTTCGACATAAGAGGAAGATAAGAAGTGCTGTCAATATTGGCGCCCGGATATAGGATGATGCCTGTCTTATCTGTCTGACTGTCATAACCTGCAGGTGTCAGTACATACCATTTATCTGTTGATTCGAGCTTTTCATCTGAATTAAGTTCAGAGCCGTTGAGCACTGCGAGGGCAGTGCTGTCGGCTTTGTAGTGCATCCCAACAAAATAGATGATATTCAATATCAAAAGCAGGATCAGAGCTGTGAAAAATGTCAGAATGATCCTCTTTTTTGTTTTCTTTTTTGCCATATATGCATAAAAAATGCAGGAGTCTCTTCCCCTGCATTTTTTTGATCTCTTTCTTAAATCTTAAAATACTGTCGGAACGTCTCTGGCAGCATCTTCAATGTTCTGGAGTTTTTCCTGAACCTGCTGCTGTCTCATCTTCATGACAGGCATAAGCTGGGTTGATCTGGTGTAGTAATCACGTACGATAGGTATATCAGCCAGTTCACTGAGGATAACAGTGATATCCATCTGTGAATCACCGCTGGGATAATCTCCATTTCGGATAATGGCATTGGGCGCCAGATCTTTAAGCCAGTCGCCTAACTCCTTGATAAGTCCCATGTTCATTTCTTTTGCAGGGGCCGAAATCAGATACATTGCTCTGCCTGCGTCAGCGGCATCACACTGTGCAGATAATTCGGAGATTGCCTTATCCATAATCTGAATACCCTTGTGAGTTTCACCGCTCTTATCAATGAAGTTTCCTTTGTTGAAACCAAGTGACCAGCCGAGTCGTGAAGAGCTGTGACCGAGTACTGTCCAGCCTGAAAGACTCTGAATGGTATCACCGGCATCAAGAGTCTTGGAACCGACTTTCTTTGCTTTCTTTTCTTCACCGGCGCAGAGCAGGTTGTAGAAAGGTTCGACCATTGCTTCATTGATCTGATTAAGATTGTATCTGAGTGACTGTTCTTTCTGAACATATCGCTGGTTGTCTACCAGGAAAACACAGTCTGCAACAGATGATACAGACTTCAGACAGACTGCTGTGTTGTATACGGCTCTTTCTTCATTCTGTCGTTCATGTTCAAACGGAAGAATGACCATTGCATATACGGGCTTTTCGTAATATCTTTCCTTCACGGTCTTGACCATGATGGGAAGGGAACCTGAACCGGTGCCGCCGCCGGCACTTGCGATGAGCATGAATGCATCTGCTTCATAGAAGTTCTTGGTGTTTCGCATTGCATCAATTACTTTATCTGCATCTTCCTTTGCGATTTCTGCAGCAAGTTCATTGATCTTGCCTACACCATGACCGCCGGTCTTTCTGCTTCCGATCAGGATTCTGTGCTGATAGTCGGGTTTAATGTGAACAAGACCGCTGAGATCAGCAGAATCTGTGTTTACAGCAAAGACTCCCGGACAGATTTCAATGCCGCGCTGTGCACGGGCTTTTTTATTCAGTCGGGCAAATTCATCTGCGATTCTTGAACCGCACTGCCCGAGCCCGATTATCATTAATTTCATGCGTTAATACCTCCAACGCTTATAAGGTAGTCTAATAGCTAATTCTAACTAGTACGCTTCGTGGCTGTCAATTAAAACCCGAAGCTTCCTATGTAAGCAATCAGGTCTGACAGTCTGGTACTGTAACCCCATTCATTGTCATACCATGCAAGTATCTTAACCATATTGCCGCCGATGACCATCGTGCTGAGTGAATCAACAATGGATGAATAGGCATTTCCCTTGAAGTCCATGCTTACAAGAGGCTCATCACAGTATTCAAGGTAGCCCTTGAGATAGGTCAGGGAAGCTTCCTTGAATGCTTCGTTGATCTGTTCCTTTGTTACATCACATTTCAGTTCTGCGACAAGATCGATTGCTGAAACGGTTGTTGTCGGTACCCGGAGTGAAACTCCGTGAAGTTTTCCTTCGAGTTCGGGGATCACAAGTCCTATTGCCTTTGCGGCACCTGTTGATGTGGGAATGATATTGGAACAGGCAGCTCTTGCTCTTCTTGGATCCTTGTGAGTGACATCCTGAAGTTTCTGATCGTTAGTATAGGAATGAACGGTTGTCATCATACCTTTTACGATGCCGAATTTATCGTTGAGGACTTTACAGATAGGGGCAAGACCGTTGGTCGTACATGATGCATTTGAAATGATTTTGTCCTTGGCAGGATCATAATCCTTGTTGTTGACGCCCATGACGAATGTACCGTCGACATTTTTGCCGGGAGCGGAAATGATTACCTTTTTTGCACCTGAATTAATATGGGCTACCGCTTTTGTACCGTCAGTAAAGACTCCTGTTGATTCGATAACAACATCCACACCGTATTCTCCCCAGGGAATGTTGTTGGGGTCTTTTTCTGAAAAAGTATGGATCTTTTTTCCGTTTATTATGATTGAATCATCTGTGCTTTCAACATCGCCTTCAAATCTGCCGTATGTTGAATCCCATTTGAAAAGATGGGCGTTGGCAGGTGCGGTTGAGAGATCGTTCACAGCAACAAGTTCGATTTCATCACTGTGATATTTATACATGCATCTTGTAGTAAGTCTGCCGATTCGACCGAAACCGTTGATACCGACCCTAGTAACCATTTCTCTCTCCTGTTTTTTTTATTTTATTTAGTAAAGGCAGTTATGCCTGCATATTCCGCTTTGTCACCGAGCATTCGTTCAATCCTCAGCAGACGGTTGTACTTTGCAGTTCGCTCACCTCTGCATGTGGCACCGGTCTTGATCTGACCTGTTCCGAATGCAACGGCAAGATCTGCAATCGTTGTGTCTTCTGTTTCACCGCTTCTGTGTGAAATTATTGCCTTCCATCCGGCATCCCTTACCATCTTTATCGCATTGATCGTTTCGGTAAGAGTGCCGATCTGATTAAGTTTGATGAGTACTGCATTTCCGGCGTTTTCTTCGATGCCTTTCTTTATTCGTTCGGTGTTGGTTACGAATAAATCATCTCCGACCAGCTGAATTCTGCCGCCCAGATTCTTGGTGAGCAGTTTCCATCCTGACCAGTCATCTTCAGCCATGCCGTCTTCGATGCTGATGATAGGGTATTCGACATTAAGTCTTGTATAGTATTCAACCATCGTTGAATTGTTAAGCATAAGATTATCTTTTTTAAGTGTATAAATACCGTTTTTGAAGAATTCACTTGATGCTACATCAAGTGCAATGGCACATTGTTCTCCGACCGTGTAGTCTGCATCCTCTATTGCCTGCTTGATCATTTCACACGGTTCTCTGTTGTCATCAACAGCAGGTGAAAAACCGCCTTCGTCACCGACATTGGTCGAATATTTTGAATTTGTAAGCAGTGTTTTAAGCCACTGATAAACTTCGGCTCCCATACGCAGTGCATCACGATATGTCGGAGCACCGACGGGAACTATCATATATTCCTGAAAATCAGTTGCATCGGCTGCATGTTTGCCGCCGTTGATGATGTTCATCATGGGAACCGGCAATATATGTGCATCGGGATTCAGATAGGCAAAGAGCTCCTTCTTTGCTGAATTTGCTGCGGCGTGGACCGCTGCAAGTGATACGCCGAGAATGGCATTTGCACCGAGCTTTTCCTTGTTCGGAGTGCCGTCGAGATCGATCATTTTCCTGTCGATCGCTTCCTGATCCTCGATGTTCATTTTTTCAAGTTCAGGTGCAATTATGTTTTCAATATTGTGAATTGCATTGCGTACACCTTTGCCGCGGAATCTCTCCTTATCTCCGTCTCTCAGCTCAAGTGCTTCATGAGATCCGGTGGAAGCACCTGAAGGAACTGCAGCTGAACCTGTGACTCCGTTGCTCAGTTCCACTGTGACTTCGATTGTGGGATTTCCTCTTGAATCAAGTATTTCCAATGCATCTATATTACTGATTTGTTCCATCTTTCTCTCCTTTTATGATCTTTAAAGCTAAGGCAACTG
Organism: Dehalococcoidales bacterium; assembly: GCA_016286345.1. GTDB lineage: Bacteria > Chloroflexota > Dehalococcoidia > Dehalococcoidales > UBA1222 > UBA1222. Next base: position 14,866 of record JAEESL010000001.1, read on the forward strand.
CTTCAACGGGATCATCACATCTGGTGATAGGGGATTCCTCTCCTTCGCCATTGACCAGATGCCATGATTTCACGCCTATTACGGGTATGCCGTAATACAAAGCGAAAGCAATTTCAGAAAGCGTACCGTAATGCCCTCCGACAGCAATGGCAACCTGTCCGTTGGAAGCCATCATTGCATTCCTAGTGAATCCGATTCCTGTCATTATCGGCATATCGACATATGCGTTTTGGAATGAGGTGTCACTGGTAGGTAGAATACCGATGGTCATTCCTCCTTCGGCTTTTGCCCCGCGGCATACGGCTTCCATTACACCAGGACCTCCTCCGCATACGACTACAGCTCCTGCTTTGGCTATCTCACGGCCTACGATTTCAGCATCTTTAACGTTCTGTTCAGTCGGGTTTGCTGCACCGAGCACAGCTATTCTGATCTTGTCCCCAAGCATTGCGCGGCCGGTCATTTCAGTCATTGCTCGTCCTTCCCGTCGTTGCTTTTTTTTTCTGAACCGTTGTATTTATTCATTGCATATTCAACACCGTTTTCTATGATGTCGATTACTGCTTCACATGCTTTATCAATTGATGTATTGAGTTCCTGCTTTTCTTCTTTTGTGAAGTTTTCAAGAACATAATCGATCACTTCGTCTTTCTGATGTGATGGATGCCCGATTCCGAGTTTTATCCTTGTGAAGTCCTGGGTGGCTGTCTTTGCAATGATGGATTTGATACCATTGTGACCGCCTGCGCTTCCGCCTGATCTTATCCTCAGTTTGGCAACAGGCAGGTCCATATCGTCATGGATAACGATCAGATCTTCCTTGCTGACCTTGAATTTGCGCATGAGAGCATTTACGGATTCACCGGAATTGTTCATATAAGTCTGGGGACGGGCTAAAACAACATCGGTACCATTGATGGTACCGTGTGCAGTCCTGGCATTGCATTCCTTTTTTGAAAATGATGCGCCTATTTTTTTAGATAACTGTGATACGGCCATGAACCCGACGTTGTGACGGGAGCCTTTGTAGTAATCACCGGGATTTCCAAGACCTACAATTAACTTCATTGTGTCTTATATTTTAACCTATTGAAAGTTTCTTGAAAACTTGTCTTTGTAGTATTCTGGTCTCTTCACAATGATATAATTTATATATATTTTTAGTAGAGATTACAGCGATGAACAAACCTTCAGATAACGATATCAAACGGATCGAATTCCTCAGGGAAGAAATAAAAAGAAACAATTATCTTTACTACGTCCAGGATGCACCGGAGATTTCCGATGCGGAATATGATGCCCTGATGGTGGAACTGAGGAAACTCGAAGAAAAGTATCCTGAGCTTGTTACCACTGATTCTCCGACACAGACTGTAGGGGCAAAGCCTCGTACTGAATTCGGAACTGTTGTTCATCCTGTTCCCATGCTTTCACTTGGAAATGTTTTCAATGATCAGGAAATGACTGACTGGTATAACCGGGTCTGCCGTATGCTTGACGGGGAACCGTTCGAACTCATGTGTGAGCATAAAATGGACGGTCTCGCTATTGCTCTTACTTATGAGGATGGAAAACTGAAGATCGGGGCAACACGCGGAGACGGTATGGTCGGTGAGAATGTCACCGAAAACATAAAGACCATTAAAAATGTTCCTCTCCAGCTCAAGGGATCTTTCCCCGGACGATTTGAAGTCCGCGGTGAGGTCTATATGCCGATCGACAGTTTTGAACGGCTCAACGATGAAAGAAGCAGAAAAGGGCAGTCCCTGTTTGCAAATCCCCGTAATGCTGCCGCAGGTTCACTTCGTCAGCTGGATTCGTCCGTAACTGCTGACAGAGCTCTTTCTGTCATGATCTATCATCTTGGGTGGTATGAAGACGGAGAAATGCCCGATACTCATGAACTGATACTTGATAAGCTTGCCGAACTGGGTTTCACCACCAACAAATACAACAGAAAAGTTAAGGATCTTAACGGTGTTCTTGAATACTACAGGGAATGCAATGATTACAGACCAACACTTCCTTATCCGATAGACGGCGTTGTTGTTAAGGTAAACAGTATTGCTCAGCAGAAGAGACTTGGCGCAATTGCTCATGACCCTAGATGGGCCATCGCATATAAGTTTCCTGCTATACAGAAGAGGACGCTTCTTGAGGATATCGGAGTCAGTGTCGGCCGTACAGGAACAATGAATCCATATGCCATTATGACTCCTGTCGAAGTAGGCGGAGTTACGATATCAAGAGCCTCGCTGCATAATGAGGAAGACATCCTGAGAAAAGATATAAGAAAAGGGGATTATGTCTTTCTGCAGAGAGCAGGAGATGTGATTCCGGATGTTATCGGTCCAACGCCTGATTCCGTCACCAGACCTGACAGGGCTGAACCTTTCAGCATGCAGAAACTGCTCTTTAATGAGGAGAAAGGTTATGCTGCCTGTCCTTCATGCGGTGAAGAGATATTCAGGGAAGAAGGGGATGCAATGTACTACTGTCCCAATGCCGCCTGTCCTGCACAGCTGTCTGAAAGAATAGAACACTTTGTTTCACGTGAAGCCATGGATATCAAAGGTCTGGGGGAACAGCTGGTGGAACTTCTTCTCAGAGAAGGGCTGTTGTCAGATTACGGCGATATTTATTACTTGAAAGATAAAGCTCAGAACCTTATGATGCTTCCTAAATTCGGTGAAAGGTCGACTGCCAAACTGCTTCAGGCAATCGAGGACAGTAAATCAAAATCCGCTGACAGAGTGATATGTGCACTCGGTATCGGACAGGTCGGATCGGAAACTGCATCTCTTCTTGCTGAAACGATCGGCGGTATCGATGAGATAGCAGAAACACCTTATGAACAGCTTGTGGACATCCAGTCGATCGGTCCCAGAACTGCTGACAGCATCGTTCACTTCTTTGAAGATAAGACCAATCTCGAAATCATAGATAAACTCCGAAATGCAGGACTTGCTGTAAGCTATAAACCTGAAAAGAAAGATACTTCAGACCTTCCTTTATCCGGGCTTGAATTTGTGATCACGGGAAAACTTCTCAGATTTACAAGACCGCAGGCTGAAGCCCTTATAAAGGAAAACGGCGGTATTGCCAAAAGTGATGTTACAAGGAATACCAGTTATCTTGTTGTAGGTGAGGATCCCGGTTCCAAACTCCAGAAGGCAGTCAAACTTGGCATTAAACAGATCACTGAAGATGATCTTCTCAGACTGATGGGGGTAGGGTTCTGATCATGAACCTGACGGACCGTCTGTTCTCATTACAGGATCCGGAATATCGTGATTTTTCAGCAAAGCTTATGCCGAATGTTGATAAGTCGACTGTGATTGGTGTCAGAACACCCCAGTTAAGGAAATTAGCCAGGGAAATCTACAGGGAAGGGAATTATCAGACATTCCTCCATAATCTGCCCCATAAATACTATGAGGAAAACAATCTTCACGGATTCCTTATTGAACAGATCAGGGATCCGAAGGAATATCTTCAGGAAATAGAAAAGTTGCTTCCTTATATAGACAACTGGGCAACATGTGATCTTATCCACCCGAAGTGTCTTAAGAAGGATCCTGAGCTTGTAATCAAGCACGTAAAGAAGTGGCTTGGTTCCAGCCATACTTATACTGTCAGATACGGTATAGGAGTTCTGCTAAGCGATTTTCTGGACGAACTGTTCAGGCCTGATTATCTTGACTGGGTTGCCGGTGTAAAAAGTGATGAGTACTACATCAATATGATGAGAGCATGGTACTTTGCAACTGCTCTGGCAAAACAGTACAAAGCTGCAATCCCTTTTATTGAGAATGGCCTTCTGGATAAATGGACCCATAACAGAACGATACAGAAAGCTGTTGAAAGCTACCGTATACCTGATGATGTCAAATCTTATCTGAAACAATTCCGTTAATCATAATCAGTTTTTATCGAATTATCAGCTATCCCCAGTTAACTATAAAATTCGCTTATATGATTGATTATTTAGCTTTATTTAAGGATAATATATTGGTAGGTGAAGTTTTGGAGGTCAGTAATAATGAAAAAGTCACTTTTATCTTTTTTCGCTGTATTATTGGTTCTCTGTTCTTTGCTGACAGGATGTCTGTCATCAGATAATAGTTCCAAAAGAGTTGTACGGACACAGATTTTTGAGAGAATAATCAGCGGAGATCAGATTGCTCAGTATGTTCCTTACGGCGCAGACGGTTTGATCAGTCAGTATAACTATTTCAAGTTTTCCTATGCTGACGGAGATACCAAACCATTTTACGGTGAATATGTGACTGCATATATATTCGATAATGCTGCAAATGCGCAGAAGCGTTATACATCACTATACCGGACTTATCAGGACAGAGTTGTCATCATTGACAATGTTGTTTATCTTAACGAGGATCATGTACTAGAAGGGCATGAACTTGATTACTTCGATGACTATGAATTAACAGAACAAAAATATCTGGATGATGGCTATGTTTCCATTCAGGAAAAGATTGTGGAGAATAAATAAAATATGAAAAGGATTTTAGCTGTCTTTCTGCTGTTAGTTGTTTTTTCCATATGTGGTTGCAGTTCAGGCAATGCATCATCAACTGATTATAACCAGGTTTTCGAGCGGATAATATCGGGAGATGAAATCAGCCAGTACATTAGTTATGGTACAGAAGGTCTTGTCAGCGAATATGAATATGTTGAACATCACTACCACAGAGATGGATCAAAAGCCTTTGAAACTCAGTTCAACTACGCATATGTCTTTGCAAATGAACAGGCGGCACAGAAAAGGTTCGAGTCAATCAAACGTACATACGGCGACAGCGCAACTATCTCAGGAAAATCAATTTATATAAACCAGCTGTACGTTTATTCCGATTATGAGATGAGCTACAAGCTCAATTTTGAAGAAGAAAAAGCACAGAGACTTTCCAACGGGTATATTGAAGTCCCTGCTGCTCCGAAAGAATGAAATTAATGAGTAATCAAATGGGAAAGGAGTATAAAATGAAAAGAATAATATCATCTATTGTTGCAACAGTATTCATCGCAAGCTTATTCCTGCTTGCAGGATGCGGTTCAAAGGGTTCGACTGATTTTTCACAGGTATTTGAGAGAATGATTGCAGGTGATCAGATCGCTCAGTATATTCCCTATGGCGCAGAAGGACTTATCAGCGAATATGAATATGTCGAACATGTCTATCATCAGGGTGAAAGCAAAGCATATCTTTCAATTTTCAGAACAGCATACACTTTTGATACAGAGGAACATGCACAGAAGCGTTTTACTACACTTCAGAGAAGCTATAAGGATGATGTTGTCATCCTTGGAAGAGCTGTATATGTAAATCAGGAATTCAATAATTCCAATGTCGGAACCATTACAGGCGGACAGAGAACTTATGATGAAATGTTCGATTATATGGCAGATCAGGGATACACACTCATAGAAGAACATGATCCGACAGGTACCAATCCAAACACGGCATCATAAATAGTTTTATTCCTAAAAAACGGACTGTATCCAACCCCTCGGATACAGCCCGTTTTTTTTTGCTGTTAAATACTTTTAGTTTATAAGTTTTCCGTTAAGTATTTTTAACTGACGGTCGGTATTTGCAACCAGCTCCAGGTTATGGGAACTCATCAGTACCGATTTGCCGTCTTTGCATTCTTTCATAAATACTTCTGTAATCAGCTTCGCATTCTCGGGGTCAAGATTGCTTGTTGGTTCGTCTGCAATTATCAGTTCGGGATTATGAGCAAGAGATCTTGCGATTGAAACCCTTCTCTGTTCGCCGCCGGAAAGACTGGCAGGGTAGGAATTCATCAGTTCCTTAAGGCCGAGTGTTTCTATCAGTTCGTATGCTCTGTCAGTATTTCTGTCCTTTCCGAGATAAAGAGGAAGGCAGATATTTTCCAGGACCGTAAAATTCTGCATAAGATTCTGTCCCTGGAGTATATAGCCTATTTTGGTGTTTCTGAGATGGCTGAATTCATCCTTGCTCAGTTTAAGCAGGCTTTCTCCGTTCATTTCAACAGTACCGCTGTCCGGTTTGACCAGTCCTGCAATCATGCTGAATAGTGTTGACTTGCCACATCCGGAAGGACCGATCACGGCAACGAATTCACCTTTGTCCAGTGAAAAGGAAATGTTATCTACTGCGAAGAATTCTTTTTCTCCGCGAGAATACTTCTTTGTGAGTTTATCGACTTTGAGTTCCATGATTATTCATCCCCCTTGATAAGAGTTATAGGTTCTGCGCGACCGATTCTTATTGCAGAATAGAGGGATGCAAGTATGGATGATCCGATTGCTATCAGAAGAGTTTTGAGGATAAGAGGTATCAGATCTGAAGGTGAATTGTCCAGATAAGGTATTTCCAAAGCTGACGTGATCGCATTGTTGAAAATAAATGATGCGACTGCTGAAATAATCACAGCCAGAACACCGCCTATCAGACCGATCATCACCGCTTCCAAAACGATAATCAGAACAAGCTGCTTCTGGGTTGCACCAAGAGATATAAGAACACCGAATTCATGCTGTCGTTCATTGATAGTAATCGTGAATATACAAATCAGTGCAAGCACTGCAAGGATGAACGAAATCGTTACAAGAATAGAACTGAAACTTGTAAGATTGTCCAGGTTATCACTGATGGCACTGAACATACCGTTCGTAGTAAATGCTTTTACAGGAATCTTGTAGGTATATGTTATCCTGCTGGCCATTGTATTAAGATTGGCCCCGTTTTTTGCCTTTATCATGATAGCTGAAATGACATTATCAGGATCTATCGTGCTGTCAACAAGAGATTTGAATCTCTCGGATTCCAGTATTATTTTTGATGTGTCGAATCTCATGAAAACGCAGTAGTCATATCCGGTCTGTGTGTTTTCAAGCTTTCCGACAACAGGAAAATCGATATCAAAGAATTTAATTGTGCTTCCGACATCTGCCACAACGCCATTGCCTACGATTACTTCACCATAATTGATCTCTTTTTTGTTTATGTCCTGCAGCCATGGCGTGACGATGAAATCTGTTTCCGGATCAAAAGCTATGATTTGTGTTGGAAGTCCGCAGCATTCTGCTTCAAGTGAAGCAATATACAGCTGAGGTGTCATTTGCTGTATGCCTTCAGTTTCTGCCACTTTATCCATGTAGGATCTGTCAGTGTAGAAAGTTGAACACTCTCCCAGGAAGAGAGAGGACCGCATGTTGTTTTCATACTCCTGCGGGACAACGATGAGATCAGCGCCGATTCTGCCGATCGTTTTTTCAAGTCCAAGGTTCATGCTGTTGATAAGCAGTGAACTGATATACAGTGAAGAAGCAAGAATGAAGACAAATGCAATCATTATGCCGCTTCTTATCTTGCGGTTTGAGATGTTTCGTTTGGCTATACCAAATATAGACATCAGTTTCCGGTTGTTATTCATCTTTGCAGCCCCTGTATTTCCATGCCAGAATGAGTTGTATCACCGCACCGATCACACAGATCGCATAGATGCAGGGAAAAGCAACTTTTTGACACGCCATAGCAGGGTTGGCACATCCGCCGATAGCCCATGAAGGTATCAGAATTGTTAAAGCGAATATTACTGCACTTGAAATGCAGGTAATCATATTCTGCGATTTTTTAAACAGTAATTTGATCAGGCCAATCACCATCAGAATGATTCCGATAATCAAAACCGCACGGCAGCTGTAGTAGCACTTCATTATTTTTTCAGCTGTGCTGCATGTCTTGAAGATTGTCCACGGTCCAATTGCCAGAAGCAGACCCAAAACAATGTCTGCTATGGCTGAGACATACCCTTTTGTTTTATTCATCTTTTCTCCTTTTTTACAGAGAATGCAGTATCACTATCGGCCGCGATACTGCATTCTCTTTTTTTATTAAAATGACACTGTCTGTTCAACAGCATCACCTTAATAAAAATTTAAGGAACAAAAAACAATTACTTTGTCAGGACAGGATTCCAGGCAAGTTTGAGTACTTCATCTACCTGTGAGGCAGTATATCGGGTAATAATGTTGTACTGGATGTAGTCAGTGATGATGTTACGGAGAGCATATTCGCATTCTTCATCTGAAATGCTCCAGTCGAGTGACCACAGAAGTTCTCTGTTCATTGCGAAGTCATCGTTTGAAGTGCAGTGGTTATCGATAAGCATCTGGGTGGCTTCATCAATGTTTCGTCGGATCCACATATGGGCCTCGTGCACGGCATATGTGATGGCATAGGTATGAGCGGGATTCTTTGCTGCCCATTCGCTGTTGAAAGCGAGAATACAGCAGGGTTCATCTGCGAAATCTTCATCCCATGTTATTGATCGGATGCATCGGAGAGTGCCGTCTTTGACGAACTTGTATGCATAGTAGTCTGTAAGGATTGCGCCGGCGATCTTTCCGTCTTTCATTGCCTGAACACATCCGCTGGTTTCAACTACCTGATATTTGACATCCTTCAGAGGATCAATACCTTTCTTGATGAACATTCTGCAGAGAATATTGTAGTCAGCGGTTCCGATACCTTCAGGAGGAGAAATGGTTTCGCCCTTGAGGTCTTCAAATTTCTCGTACTTTGAATCATTCAATACATAGAGTGATTTGCAGCCTGTCATTGCGGGAGTAGTGAAGATCATAGGAGTACCATTGGTGATAGGTACAAGAAGGTTTGCAATGTGGTGAACACCGAACTGAACTTTGTTGGTACCGAGGGCTGCTTTGATTTCATTACCCTTTAAGCCTTCGATCTTAAGACCATACGGATCATATAAACCGAGTAATGCTGCATAAAGAGGACCACAGGTACAGTTACCGGTATCATATTCGTAGTAGATTGTCTGACCATATGCAGGTTCTTTTTTCATCTGGTCGACGATCTGGCTTACAGTCATGTGTCTGTAGTCATTGTCTGCTACTGAGCTGCCGCTGCCGCCACCGTTGATTGTTGTGGTTACGGTTTCTGTTTTGGTTATGGTTTCTGTTTTGCCTGAACATGCTGCAAGCAAAGCTGATGATGCAACTGTTGCACCACCGACCGCCAGACCGCACTTCTTGAGGAAGTCTCGTCTGTTAAGATTATTGTTCTCCATATTTTTCTCCTTTTTTGTTTTATATTGGTGCATTTTCTGCACTTTAAAACCTGTTTAAGCTTCTTCCTTGACACCGAAGTGAAGAGTTTCAAGAATCTCATTACGGTATTCAACAAACTTGTTTGAAGATCTGTTTCTCGGATATTCCATGTCGATTGAAATCAGTTTCTGGACTTTTCCGGGATTCTTATCCATTACCAGCACTTTTGTTCCCATATAGATCGCTTCTTCGATTTCGTGGGTCACCATGATTGCAAGCTGCGGACGCATCTGCCACAAACCAAGCACTTCATCCTGCATATTCATTCTGGTAAATGCATCGAGTGCACTTAACGGCTCGTCCAAAAGAAGGATGTCCGGCTGGTTGATGATAGTTCTTGCCAGAGCCACACGCTGTGCCATACCGCCTGAAAGCTGGGAAGGGAATTCATTTCTGAATTCATACAGGCCGATAAGATTCAGCATATCTTTGACTTTTTCACTGTTCTCCTTCAGAATGCCTCTCATTTTGAAAGTGAATTCGATGTTCTGCTGAACAGTAAGCCACGGGAATAATGTGGGCTTCTGGAAAACCATTCCGCGGTTAGGATCAGTACCTATGACTTTGGCTCCGTTTACTGTGATTGAACCTTCAGTAACAGGAATAAAACCGGCAATCATTCTCAGAAGAGTTGATTTTCCGCATCCTGACTGACCGACGATTGCTACGAATTCACCGCCGTGGAATGTCTCATTGATGTCCTCAATGACATTGAGGATCTCTTTACCTTCTTTTTTTGCAAAGGATTTATATACGTGATCGAGTTTTAATTCAATTTTTGCGTTCTCTTGATTAGTCATTATCTCACCATTCCTTCTTGCCATCTGAGAACGTAGCGCTTAATGTATGCAAGTGCCTGTGTAACAACTGTGAAGATGATACAGATGATGATCAGTGATGCATACATCTTGCCGTAATTCGCCCAGGCCTTGGCCCATACGATGTACCAGCCTAGACCGGATTCCACACCGATCATTTCCGCTACCATCAGTGACACACAGGCAGAGCTCATACCCTGGGTCAGACCCTGGAAGATACTGGGTACTGCTGCAGGGATGGCAATTCTGAATACGAGCTGTCTTGTGTTGCAGCCGAGGTTCTGGCCGGCTTCAAAATATGACTTTTCAATGCTCTCAATACCTGTCATTGTTGCTGTTGTAACTGCGAACCAGACGCCTAGTGCAACAATGAAAACACAACCTTTGTACAAGGTAGAGGCAATAACCATTACAAGAGGAATCCATGTTGCGGTAGGAATAGGACCGAGTAATTTGATTATCGGGTCGATCCAGTATTTTGCTTTTTTACTGTAACCGCAGATAATACCTGTCACAAAACCTATTGCAGCACCGAAGAAATAACCATAGAAGAGTAATTTCAGTGTGCTGAGTGTGCATTCCCACAGGAAAGCTGCATCGCCTTTCATTGCATTGAGAATGTCGTTGAACCATGGGAAGAACGGATATAAAAGCTTATTTGATTTGAGTGTCAGAAGATCATATGTAATAAATGCCGCAAATATAGCTGCCGTGATCGGAGCTTTACTTATAACCTTGTTATACAGGTTTTTCTTCTTCAAAAACAGACTGACAACGAATACTGCAGTGTATGCTGCAATCAGGATAATTATAAATGTTATATAAGTGTTGGGTGACAGGTTCTTGAAATTACCGAAATTCGGAACATAAAGGTATTCGAGAATTGCAATGATACCCATCAGGATAGGGAGACAGCAGACCAGAAAATCAAGAACCTTGTCTTTTTTTGTCTTTTCTTTCTGTTCTTTTTCCAGAAGCTGCTCAAATGTAAGCTTGTTTTGTGTTGTTGTATCTTCTTTCATATTGATTTTTTTACCATTAATAAAATTGATTGTCAACAAAGAAATAATTTATAGATAATGAACGATTATTTGACTAAGAGTCATGTGATTTCAGTGTGTAATGCTTTTCAGCACTTCTATGGCTGTATCAACGTCCTTCTTTGTGTTGAACCAGCCGAAACTGAAACGCACTGCACCTTGCTTTTCTGTTCCCAGTGCTCTGTGGATCCTGGGAGCACAGTGGCCTCCTGATCTTGTTTCTATTCCGTATGTTCTGGCAAGCTCTGCTGAAATAACACCTGAATCAATGTCTCTGATGTTAAGAGCCACAACAGGTGCTTTATCAGATGAACAGCTTCCGTATACTTTTATGCCTTCTATCTGTTTTACTGCTGATGTGAATCTTTCTGTAAGTTCCATTTCATGATCATGAATCACGTCGATTCCTGTGTTGTTTATCCATTCTAATGAAGCAAGAAGACCTGCGATCCCATGTCCGTTAAGAGTGCCTGCTTCAAGAAGAGTAGGGAAGATAGCAGGCTGTTCTTCAGAATATGTCTGAATCCCAGTTCCGCCGACATTCCATGGCCTGATTTCAACGCTCTTTCTGAATACTATGCCGCCCGTGCCCTGTGGCCCCATAAGCGCCTTGTGGCCTGTGAAACACAGTATGTCGATATTGCTCTTCTCTATATCAATTATCCTTGCTCCTGCCGTTTGTGAAGCGTCAACGATATAAAGGAGTCCATGCTTTTCTGCAATCTTTCCGACCCGGTCTACATCAACCAGATCCCCTGTCAGATTTGATGCATGGGTTGTTATTATTGCCCTGGTGTTGGGTTTTATCAGTGATTCAAATTCCGAATAATCAAGCTGACCGTTTGAATCGGCCTTAACAAACTCTACTTCGACATTTCTTTCTTTTCTCAGTCTGTAAAGCGGACGTAACACGGAATTGTGTTCAAGATCAGTGCTGATAACATGATCGCCTGAACTGAACAGACCATTTATGACAATATTCAGAGCTTCTGTGGAATTATGGGTAAAACAGACAAGGTCGGGAGCCTGGCAGTTGAACAATGCGGCCACGCTCCTGCGGGCTTTGAATATGATACGTGACGAAGTCAGTGCATCTTCGTGTGTGCTGCGTCCGCTGTTTCCCATCGTGGTCATTGCTTTTACAACAGCATCTATGACTTCCTGTGGACGATTCAGTGATGTTGCTGCATTGTCAAGATAAATCATTATCTGTTTTCCAGCATTTCTATAAATGCTTCAATTCTTGTTCTTAGCTGGCCTTCATCTCCGGGAGCATAATCGGTTCGTACATGCAGGAACGGAACTTCGTTTTCCTCACAGATGTCTTCCAGCTTTTTGCTTTCGATATCAAACGGATCACATGCGTGAACTGTAATGCTGATCACTCCGTCAACATTCCATTCCTTCACTGTATCCATGAATTGTTCGAATCTTCTTGTGTTGGGGCTCATGACAGCACATGGTACTTCCAGATATTTATCTGCAATTGCATGCATGGGATCAGGATCCGATTCATCAATGGGTCTTCTCATGTTTAGAATACCGCAGCATCCCTCATAGCAGACGATTGCAGCACCAAGATCTTCGATTGTCTTGATTGTTTTATCTATAACTCCGTCAAGACCTGCTCCTGAAACCAGAATTCGGACCGGATGCTCATCCTTTTTGTATGGTCCTTTGCCTTCTTTCCAGTTCTCTTCCATTATCTGAAGCATTCTTTCGGTTTTTTCGATTTTGTTCTTTTTATCAAGCATGAAATACTCAGCGGTAAGAACGCTTCTCATTTGTAAACCTGTCATGGCAGGAGGATCGTATTTGCCGAGTTCATACATCCTGGCAGTCTGGCTTCGTTCTATATTGAGTGTGTGAATCGATTTCCTCAGGTCTTCGTCAGTTATCGTTACATTGAATCTCTTTTCCAGTGCATCCTTGAATAATTCAAGTTCTGCCTGCCAGCTTGACAGAGATCTTTCCTTGTCAGGAACATTGGGAAGATGAATTACATGCATGTCCTTCAGTTTGCCCAGCATTTCATACATCTTCTTTTTCCCGTCGCAGGTTGTTTCACCGACGATGATATCGGAATAAAAAGCAAACGGGCAGGTCTTTCCAAGAATATTTCCATAACTTGATTTAATAAGAGGACAAAGATTCGCCGGAAGTTCTGTTTCTGCAAGCGGAATGGGAGGATCATAGTTGAATCCGCAAAGAAGTACGTTATAAAAACCGGGGGCATTGATTATTTCCATCGGTGCATACTGACAGAATGAACCGATAACAATATCACCGTTTTCTGAGGCATTTTTCACGAAAATACTGGCATTCTTTTTTGCATTTGCAAATTCATCCATTATTTCGCTAAGTTCTTGTTCTTTACTCATTGATATGTATCCTTGTCTTTATAATTCGATTGTATAAATCTCGGAAAACTTTAAACCTTTTCCGGTTATATAGAGAACGAGATTGTCTTTTTCCTCTTCAGCTGCCTGCCATGCGAAACCGCAGCCGGCAGTAATGGAGTTGGGAACAGGTATGAGCTCTCCTGCAACTCCATCTGCCTTGCACGATTCTTCCATTGCCAGTGCTGCAGTCGTGTTGGGAAATGTTATTACTGTGTATACTTTCTTTTCTTTAAGCATGTTAAATTGTCTCAAGGAATGCTGCTATACGTGTATCGATCTGACCGTCATCTGAATGAGAGTAATCTGTTTCAAGATTCATGTAAGGAACATTGATCTCATTGCATTTTTCCTGAAGAGCACGTGATTCGATCATATACGGATGGCATCCCTGAAGTGTGACATCAAGTACACCTTCAGCCTTGAATTCCCTGACGAGATTGGGGATGTTCTCGAAACGGTGGATGTTGGGTGACATTACTGCACAGCCGATCTTGAGATAAGCATCTGCAAAGGCATCATAAATATCAGGATTCTCTGTATCAACAAAGCATCGCATCGGTTTGATGCCGGAACAGTTTTCAAAGCAGACAACTCTTCCGTTGTTCTTTTCTATTGAACCTACGACTTTATCAAGTACACCGCCGATAGGACATCCTGTGACAAGAATTCGTTTTTCGTCAGGATTTGTTGCATTTTCTTCCTTGATTTTTGCAACGAGTTCATGAACAGACTGGATTGCACTTTCCAAATCAAAATTGAATTTGATGCTGTCCAGGAATTTGTAGAGCTGTACACTGGGAACAGGGGCGGGAACAGCATGCTGAAGTTCCATGAGCTCCAGGCAGGCTCTTCTGTATTCATTTCGTTTAACTGCTGCTTTTCTCAGATCATCATCGGTAATCTTCACACCGAATTTTTCCTCTGTCTTTTTTACCAGCAGTTTGATTTCATTTGCCATTAACGGCTTCGCATACGGTCGGTCAATGCCCTGGGGAATCTGCATCATGTAAACGTCCTTTAATTTACCCAGACGTTCATACATTTTCTTTTTGCCGTCACAAGTTGATTCGCCGATGATCATATCTGCAAAGTATGTATACGGGCATTTTTCGGTAAGTGCAAAACCGTAGCTTGATTTGATAAGTGGGCATAAATTCTTTGGTAATTCAGTTTCTGCATCGGCGATCGTTTCATCACTCATGCCGCACAGACTTACAGAAAGGATTCCGCCGGCGTCAAAAATCTCCAGGGGAGCGAATGTACAGAAGTAACCGACAACGTTCTTTCCCTCATCCTTGACTTTCTTCATCTTCAGGAAGCCTTTTTTCCTTCCTTCAGCGTAGTCTTCGAATTTTTCTGGTAACAGATGTTCCATTTACATCCTCCGTTTTATTTGATATTGCAAGCAAATAAAGACGCCCCAAGTGCTCCTGCATATCTTCCCAGCGGATCGCTTTTTACTTCGGTGCCAAGTTTCTCAGACAGGGAATCCAGAATAAAAGGAATCTCACAAAGTCCGCCTGTCAGGCGTACAACATTGTTAGTTCCTGTTATCTTTCCCATCTGACCTCTGACCTTATTCGTAATCGAATCCACCACACCGTATGCTATGTCCTCTTTGCTCGTACCACGTCCTATAAGAGAAACCACTTCAGATTCGGCAAAGACCGTACACATTGAAGATATTGAAATGTGGTTTTTGCTTGATCTTGCCAGTTCGCACAGTGAATTAATATCGACGCCAAGAGTATTGGCCATTATTTCAAGGAATTTTCCTGTTCCGGCAGAACACTTGTCATTCATGTTGAAATTCTTGACTGCACCGTTTTCGATTTCAATTACCTTTGTATCCTGACCGCCGATATCGATCACAGTGAAGTTCTTTTCATTGAACAGATAGCATGCTCCTTTACCATGGCATGAGATCTCTGTGATTGTCTTATCCATATACGGAACTGATATTCTTCCGTATCCGGTTGCTACACATTTGAAATCATCTCGTTCGATTCCGTTATTCTTCAGTTCTTCGAGTATTCCATTCGCAGTATCAAGACAATTCCAGCCGGTTGGAACCACTTTTTTGTAATGAATTTCTTTGTTTTCATTCAGCACTATGACTTTTGTGCTTGTTGAGCCCATGTCTATACCAAGATAATACATAATGACCCCAAATCAATGTGATATGTGTGATTTTATTTATAAAGTGATTTGATTGTCAAACAAAAATATATTTATAAATGAAAACAGTGATGAACATCATCGGTCTTTTTTTAATTCATCTGCTTCAGAAAAATATAAAAAAACTATTTCATATGTAATGAATAAATGATAATATTAGGCGAATTTAAATTTTGCATGAGAAAATCTTGGAAAGCAGACATTATGGATAAAATTCGAATAAAACGAGTCGGTTCAGTATCAGTTAGTTTTGTTTTCTTTGTGGTTTTATATATCGTTTTATTTTTCGCCACAAGTTACTTTTCTTCTCATGGAATAGGAGTAATTGGGCGGGGAGTTTCAATTCCAGGTATTATTACTGCTCTAGAGTTTGTAGTTGCTATCGCTATTGCTCTTAGTGACTATAGAATCGGTGGATGGGTCTCAATTGGGTTACTTTCACTATCTTTATTGTCTGCAAGTATCTCCATCATCACTTCTGGCGACCTCAGAGCTCTGTCTGGTGTGATGTATAACGTTGCCAGTATTGTTGGTATTTTAATGATCAGAAGAGGCCTTAAAAATGAACGTAAACTGGCTGATATTGATCCTCTTACCGGTGTTGCAAATAAAAGAGCAATCATTGAATCAATAGAACAGAAAATCGAACTGAAACGCCCATTTTATCTGTTGTTCCTCGATCTTGATCATTTTAAGGAACTGAATGATACATATGGTCATGAAGAGGGTGATGTTATCCTTTCAGAGATAGCATCAAAATGGAATGACGCTTTTAAACATTACGGACAGTTGGGACGTTATGGCGGAGATGAATTTCTTTATATCACTTTAGAAAAAGATGAAGACAAGGTGAAAGATCTTGCAAAAAGGTTTATCCGTGTTCTCTTGTCCCTTGATATCAATATCGATATAAATGTATCTGTCAGTATAGGTATCGTCAAATATGACGGAGAAAACAATATTACGGTCAAGAAACTGATCAGTAATGCGGATACAGCAATGTACAATGCCAAAATGAACGGCCGACACGAAATTTGTGTATATAATGATTCGCTGAGCAGAGAAAAGACATCACCTACCGCATCTAATGACTGATGCTGATTGTTGTGAGTTATTCTTAGATTTTTTATTCTTATTTTTTTTCTTTGATATTATCAAAAGAATTACTTCTGTATTATACTAAAATGAGATTGTCTTTATCGAATGGTAATGGCAGTGTTGGTTTGTGTTTCCTTCAGTGGAGGCCGGACTAGAGGATTCCTATGAGGTGATAATAGGTCGTGTTAAAAGGAAAAAGCTATTTACAATTGGTTGATAATCTTCCTGAAGAGGAAAGAACATCAGAAAATATGCTTGCCCTTCTTGAAAAGGAAATCGGAATGATGCCGGGAGGTTTCTTTAAATACCGTGCAGAAAGAAACAGCCGTCAGGAATTTGTATACGTAAGCGATTCTATGCTCAAACTTCTTGGTTTTTCCACTGTTGAGGATTTCAAGAACAGCTGCAATAACAGTTTCTTTGAATTTGTCTATGAAGAAGACCGTGAATCAGCAATGAATGACATTTATTCCCAGATAAGAAAAGGATCTGAGGATTATTGTGTTTACCGTGTCAGAAAAGCTGATGGCTCTTTGATGTGGGTGTTTGATCGCGGATACAAGGCCACGGACAGTAATGGTGTCGATTGGTTCTACGTTATTATTCTTAACGCAGATAGTTTCATGCGTCAGCATATCAAGATTGAAGCAGAGCATGAAGAACTCCAGCTTATCAATCGTATTCCCGGTATGGCTACATGGGAGTATTATCCCAACAGGGATACTCTTGCAGTACGCATTACCAATTCAGAAGGTGAAATCATAGGAATCTGTGAGGATGACTTCCTCAAACGACTTAATGAAATTTCATGGATTAGTAAATCATCTGTCAGCATTATCAGGGACAATATCCAGAAAATTCTTGAAGTCCATAGTTCAGGTTCATTTGAGTTCGAAATCAAAGTAAAAGATGAACTGTTGTGGTATAAGACAACTTTTGCAAGTATTACATCAAGTAGAAATAAACTGAATATTATTGCTGGACTTGCCTTCAGCATTGAAAACTATCGCAATGAAGCGGAACAATGGCGAGAAAAGGCATCAATGGATTCTCTGACAGGTCTTTATAATCATGCATATCTGCTGAAAACCATTGAATATCATCTGTCAGAGAATAAACCGGGCACCATGCTTATGATTGATATAGACGGTTTCAAAGCTATCAATGATAACTACGGACATGTTTTCGGTGATACTATTCTGAAAAAATATGCAACAACAATGATGGAATTGTTCAGACCAAGT
The DNA here is from genome assembly GCA_016286345.1 of Dehalococcoidales bacterium. Lineage (GTDB taxonomy): Bacteria > Chloroflexota > Dehalococcoidia > Dehalococcoidales > UBA1222 > UBA1222. The sequence goes on from JAEESL010000001.1 coordinate 32,796, forward strand.
GACACTATAGTCCGATATGGCGGCGATGAATTTGCCGTATTTGTTCCGATGATGACGGATCACGAACTGTTGGATAACAGGACAAAGAAGCTGATGGATACACTTCACAATATCACAACTCCTGACGGAAACTCTGTTAATGCCAGTATTGGTCTTTATGTATATGACGGAAAAGAGAACATCTCTGTAGAAGATATGATCGTCAGAGCAGATAAAGCTTTGTATACTGCCAAGAACAGTGGCAAAGCAACGTATTCATTCTACAAATAACAAATTGATACCATGTAATAAAAAAGAAGGCTTTATGAGATCATAAAGCCTTCTTTGTAATAATCAGAACTGTTTATTCGGCTTCATCAGGGATCTGATCCCATTCGATATTGTCTTCTTTGAAACCTTTCTTTTCTTTCTGTTTGATTACGATTCTGATAATGACACCAAGGAAAAGACAGAACAGAACTATTGCCCAGCCGAAGATTGCATTGGCAGCTACAGAGTAGCCGTCTCCTGCGCCATAGATACCCTTGCCGCTCCCGGTGATAAGACTGATCAGATTCCAGATTACCAGGCCGAAAAGAATGACGGGGGTAATAAATTTGATTGAGGTGACAAACCACGCCTTAGGCATTTTGTATCCGTTTGTGTTTCGGTTGATCTGATATAAAACTTTGTCCGGTTTTGTTATCCATCCGATTGCAATTGCTTCGAGAGCACCGCAAATCAGGATAGGATATGCATTGATGAAGTAATCCTGGATATCAAGGAATGCAACACCGGCACTGTTGATAAAGACAAAGCCGAGTACAAATTCCACAGCACAGAAGATCAATGTTGTCTTTTTCTTGTCCCAGTGGAATTTGTCTGAGAATGCTGTTGACGTGCCTTCTACGATGGAGAACATTGAGTCGACCGCAAGAGTGACCAGACAGAAGTAGAAGACATATGCAAACAGTGAATTGACCCATGGAATACCGGTAAGAAGAACGATTGCCTGAGGATAGATGATGAAAGCTGTGGCGATACCGGATGCACTCATGTTGTCAAGCATACCGACACCTGCCATAGTGGTGAACATTACGACTGATGATAACAGTGAGATACAGAAGTCCAGTACTGCAATGATTGTTGCATCAAGGGCAATGTTTGAATCCTTCTTAAGGAATGAACCATAGGCGAACATGATTGCCATAGCACATGACAATGAATAGAAACACTGACCGAAGGCATCAGCCCAGATCATTGAATTGCCGAGGGCTGACCAGTCAGGAATGAATAATTTTGCGATGCCATCCATTGCATTTGGAAGAGTGAAACCTCTTACAGCAAGAATGACCAGACAGATAACCGGTAAAGAGACTGTGTATTTAACTACTTTGCTTACCGATGATGTGCCGTTTCTTATGCAGTACCAGCATGATGCCCATGCTACGACAAGACAAAGGAATACAGGCCAGACGATCAGAGAGTTCGCACCTTCAGTGAACCCTGTTGTCCATGAAGTTTTGATTGTATCTGCCCATAATGAGCTTGCGGCCGCAGTATCACCTGTGAAACCCGCAAATTTGTAGGAAAGGAAGAACATTAAGATTACCCATGCGAAAACAACAGCATAATAGATTGAAATCGCGATACCATTTCCTACTGAGATCCATCCGATTCCTTCTGCTTTTTTGCTGAGTGCCCGCATTGAACCTGGAGCGCCCTGCATAGTTTTACGACCGATTGAGATTTCAGCCATAAGCAGAGGAATACCGATAAGTAACATGGCAATGATATAAACGAAAAGGAATGTACCACCGCCGTATTTTGCAGCAAGTCCAGGGAAGCGCCATGCGTTGCCTAAACCAACTGCTGAGCCAACAGCACCGAGGATGAATGTGGCTCTAGAAGACCATTTATCACGCATGCTTTACTCCTTTATAAATTTTTTATAAAAAAGATTTGTAACATTATAGCTTTAATCACGCATAAATACCATATATATGTTGATATTTATGAAGCAAAAATGCTACCGCAAATCTAAAAAAAAGAACCTGCTCCACGCAGGTTCTTTTTATAAAAATACATTATCGTTCAGATATTAAAGATTGATTTTCAGATAACGTCTTTTACCGACTTTGAGTAAGTCTCCGTTTTTGAATGAGACAGCAGGATCTGTGACTTTTTCACCGGCAAGTTCGACACCGCCTTGCTGAATAAGACGTCTTGCTTCTCCCATGCTCTTGGCAAATCCGGCATTGACCATGATCTGTGAAATGTTTGCGCAGTTCCTCGCATCAAAGTCGGGGATCTCATCAGGAATCTCCTTGTTCTGTACGGTCTTTTTGAAATATGTTTCACCTTCATCGGCTGCTGCTGAATCATACAACTGGGTGATGATATTCTTGGCAAGATCCTTCTTATATGTCATGGGATTAACACTGCCGCTCTCAAGATCCTTCTTCATGTCATCAAGGTCTTTCTGGGGAACATCAGTGATCAGTTCAAAGTAATTCATGATCAGGCTGTCAGGAATGCTCATGACTTTACCGTAGATCTGTTCCGGTGATTCTGTGACTCCGATATAGTTGCCGAGACTCTTGCTCATTTTATGAACGCCGTCGGTTCCGACAAGCAGCGGTGTCATGACGATATTCTGGGGTCTCTGACCCATCTGTTCCTGAAGCTGTCTTCCGACAAGCAGATTGAATTTCTGGTCATTGCCGCCGAATTCAACATCGGCTTTGACCATAACTGAATCGTATGCCTGAAGCATAGGATAAATGAATTCAGTGACGGAAATTGGGAGATTGGCATCATATCTCTTTTTGAAGTCATCTCTCTGAAGGAACTGGGCGATAGTGAACTTTCCGGCAAGCTTCAGGACTTCTGAAAGATTGAAGTTTCCATACCATTCACTTTGCCATTTAACTTCGGTTTTATCCTTGTCAACGATAGTGAAGAACTGTTCCATGTATGTCTGGGCGTTGGCTCTGACCTGTTCAGCTGTCAAAACCGGTCTTGTTGCCGATCTTCCGCTGGGGTCACCGATCTGTGCCGTCCAGTCGCCGACGATAAGAACGACTTTATGTCCCATTTCCTGGAACTGTCGCAGCTTTCTTAAACCGACCATATGTCCGAGATGAATATCAGCGGAAGAAGGATCAAATCCTTCTTTGATTCGGAGGATCTCTCCTTTTTCCATTCTTTTCTTGAGATCTTCCTTAACGATCACCTCTGAAATACCACGTGTTAATAATTCTTCAATATCCATATAATTCCTCTTGTGCATATTAAAGTATGCTGTTTATCGTTTTTATATCCCTGTTTATCTGATCTGCAAGCGCCTGGGCATTTGCAAATTTGAATTCACCGCGTATGAATTTTATCATTTCAAGTGTTATTGTCTTGCCGTAAATGTCGCCGCATTCATCAAGAATATGTATTTCTGTCAGTTTCTCATTTCCGTTGAATGTAGGGCGGGTACCGATAAATGAAGCTGAAGGATGCTTTACTCCGTCAATTATTGCATATGATGCGTATACTCCGTTAGGTGGAAGGACCTGCTTTGGCTTTTCTGCAAAGTTGGCAGTAGGGATATTCAGTACATCACTGCCGATATGCTTTCCATGTATGACCGTATCGGTTATTGAAAAAGGACGTCCCATCATCCCGTTCGCTTTTTCAAGGTTACCTTCCATAATGGCTTTTCTTATAGCAGATGATGAAATGACTTCATTGCAGTATTCGACTGCAGGTACCTGGATGACTTCTATATTTTTCCTGTCTCCAATATCTTTGAGTACTTCATAATTGCCGGCTCTGTTTTTGCCGAGAGCAAAATCCCAGCCCAGAACAAGCTTTTTTAAATTGAAAGCGTTGATCAGGTATTCCATGAATATGTCGGGTGAAGTGCCTGCGAGTTCATAATTGAATTCAAGAACATGTACTTCATCTATGGAACATGACTTCAATGTTTCGATTCTTTCATCAAGGGGCTGAATGTATTTGAAGGGCTTGTCCTTGATGAATAACTCATCAGGATGAGGATAAAATGTCACGGCCAGCTTCCGTCTGTCATTTCCGAGTGCTTCAATGATCTTCTGGTGTCCTCTGTGAACACCGTCAAATACACCGACGGTTATGGCAGTTCCGGACGAATAGTCGCCTCTGTTTGTTATCGAATCATTAAACATATTCATTAATTATAAAAGAAAAGGTATGAATATGACTAATTTACTTGGATTTTATCTTCAGTAATATTGTCATACCAATCAGCATATAGACGATTATGCCTATAAACATCACATTGTAACCTGAGTTGACACTCTGTGCATTGAAGTAGTCTATCAATGGTCCCATGATTCTCGAACATGCGCCGCCCATAGTACTTGCCATTGCTGCAATGCCGAGATACAGAGCTTCATTGCCTTCAATTATCATACTGTTTGCCATAGCCCAGTTTGCAGGATTGAACAATCCGATTGCTGCTCCCATGAAGAATGCTCCGATCAGCAGGAAGACTGTTGTTTTAGGCATAAGAAGTATGAAAACAAGTGCAAGGAGTCCGGTCATTGATCCTGCCAGTGATACTCTTTTATTGCCGATTTTGTCACTCAGTACTCCTGCAGGATAGGTGAATATCAGCATGCCTGCTCCTGCTGACGCAATTATGAATATAAATGATCCTGCAGCATTCTGTGATTTGAGCACATCCTGTATGTAATAGAGTGCAAACTGCTGCAGTGTTGTAGAAGCCATGAAGATAAAGAACCTGGACCCGACCAGGAGTTTCAAATTCCTGGACCATTTAATGCGGAAGAAGTCAGAGAAATTCGGTCTGCTGTCCGCAATGGTTACTGACAGAGGAGGTTCATCCACGAGAATCAGAGTGAGTAAACCTGTAATGACGAGTATTGTTCCGCAAACGACCAGTGTCAGATAGAAATAATTGATATTTCCTGTTTCTGCATATTGGTCCATGATGAATGGGCTTATAAGCACCATCAGTGCTCCTCCAAGAACTTCAAGGAAACTCTTTACTGAAGAAGCTTTTCCTCTGTGGGAAACCTCTATTTTTTCAGGGAGCAGGGCCTGTGTCGCAGTCTGTGCAGTATTTGAAGACAACTGTAGGAAACAGTAGGCAATGAATATAGTCAGATATGATCCTGCTGTTCCGAAAAAGGTCAGCGACAGAAGCATAAGAAGTATGCCGATTGCAATATATGGTTTTCTGCGTCCGAATCTCGAAGACGTAACATCGGATAATCTGCCAATAAGGGGCTGGGTAAGAATACCGATCACCATTCCGCAGAATGTAAGGATGCTCAGATAAGTGCTTTTCTTCGATACATCCACAAGATCAAGTATTCGCATCGGAAGAACATATGAGTGAATGCTTTGCCATAGACCTGTAATTCCGAAGGCAAGAAGATTGAGTTTGAAAAAGTCTTTGGCCAGGGATTTGTTCGAGGAATTCATAAGAAAAATATACTCCTTAATCTCTGCGTGTCAATACTGAATTATCAGGATTTATATTTCACAAAAAATAACTTGTTCGGTATAATAAAGCACAAGTTGGAGCATTAATATGGCGTATAAACCTGATTTTGTTATTACTGCGAGTATCCTGAACAAACTCGCTTCCATATCTGAAATTATCGGTCGTTTTTCATTGGGCAACAGCCTTGAAAAAGACACGTATCTCCAGAGGGAGTATCGTGTCGGAAACATTTTCTCTAACTGCATGGCTGAAAACATGAATGTAGATTATGACGATGTCCAGAGAGTTGTTGAGGAACCCACGTTGGATCCTGCATTCAAGGTGGTCAATAACAACAACCTTGCATATGAGGAATTCATGGGACTGGATCCTTACAGCGTTTCTGATCTTCTTCACCTTCATAATACTTTGATGAATGGGCTCAGCTATGATGCAGGTCTTTTCAGACGTGCTGCCGGCGGGGTATACAACGGCAAAAGGCTTATTCATTCGGGAACTTCACCGGATTATATCCAGGCTTCAGTTGAACAGCTCATGACCTGGGCAAAGACCACCAATCTTCATCCTCTGATCGTAAGCATTATTTTCCAGTATCAGCTTCAGTACATATATCCTTTTACTGTCGGAAACGGAAAGGTAGTCAGGATGTGGCAGCTCCTTCTCATGTACAGATGGAAACATTTTCTGGGATATCTTCCTCTCGAAAAGTTCATCAACGAGAGAAGGGATGCCTATTATGCTTCCCTTGAACAGTCAAATCTGGAACTGGATGTTGCTCCTTTTGTTGATTTTATGCTCGATGTCATTTATGACGCATTGTATGATGTTCCTGAATATACAGAGCCGGCTGCTTCTATACCGGATGACACCGATTTTTTCAGCTTTGGTGACGATGACGAAGAAGAGTCCGTTGAATATAACACTCCTGCTGATGTCAACAGACCTTTGGAAATGTCTATACAGGTTGAAAAACTGATGAATGTTATAGGCGACAGAACGATGACAGCAAGACAGCTGCTGAGTGAACTCGGTCTGCATCACCGTCAGTCATTCCGAAAACTATATATACAGCCTGCTATCGAAATGGGTCTTATTGAAATGACTGTTCCTGATAAGCCCAACAGCAGAAACCAGCGTTACAGAAAAGTTAGATAAGGGGAATAATTATGGTTTGGAAAATTGTCTTAGTGTTTGTTGCTGCGTATTTGATGGGATCGATTCCCACTGCATATATCCTGGGAAAATTGGTTAAAGGTATTGATATCAGAACTGTTGGCAGCCATAACATGGGCACTATGAACACTGTATATACCATTGGCCTATGGGCAGGTATCGTAGTGTTGATTTTTGATCTTGCAAAAGGTGCAGGAGCTGTTCTCCTGGCAAGATATCTTGGTCTAAGTGATATTATTCAGTTTATTGCCGGTATTATTGCCATCCTCGGTCATAATTATCCTGTATGGCTTAAATTCAAGGGCGGTAAAGGCGGGGCTACTGCAATCGGCGCAACATCTGCTTTTCTTCCTCAGATATGGTTTATTTCGTTTCCTATCTTTTTGATTCTTCTCCTTATCCTCAGGACTCCTACGATCTCTTATGGTATAGCCATGGTTACCTTTCCTATTCTCGGCGCTATTTTCTATCCTGAGACTAACATCTGGTGGTTTACACTCATCTACATTCTTATCCCTTATCTGAGCTATATCCCGAGACTTATAGAGATGAGGAAAAAGGGCGGAAGCTGGAAACATGTCTTCAAGCGTGACAGCGTAAAAGACCGTTTTTAATCCGTACTGCTATACTCTTTTTTGATGCATTTTATGCATCGGTGCGTCAACTTTACTTTAATTAAATAAAGTGATAAATTGTTAACACGTTAAATTTGGAGAGGTTAATTATGGGTGATTTGCACACTAAGGAAATGGATTGCCTTTTTGAAATCATTCTTCACCTGAAAACAAAAGAGGACTGTTACGACCTGTTTGAGGATATGTGCACAATCCGTGAAATGAAGGATATGTCTCAGCGTCTTCAGGTCGCGATCATGCTAGATCAGGGTATGAATTATCAGGAAGTGTCTGAAAAGACCGGTGTCAGTTCTGCAACCATCAGCCGTGTTAACCGATGCCTTAATTACGGTTCCGGAGGATACAGAAAAGCAATTGACTATATCAATGGAAAAGACAACAAAAAGTAAAAAACAAGAAAGAAGGATAGGGGATTTATGAAAAAAGTTTTAGCTTTGATTCTGGCAAGTCTTATGATCATCTCCACAGTACTCTCTGTAGGCTGTAAGAGTGAATATGGAAAGGGTTATACATTCAAACATGGTTTTGATATGGAATATCCTCCTTATTCATACCGACAGGATGACGGCAACTACGGCGGGTTCGATATCGATATGTGCAAAAAAGTCTGCGAATACTACGGTTGGACCTATGAACCTGTTCCCATCAACTGGGATACTAAAAAGGCTGAACTTGATTCAGGCGCTATTGACTGCATCTGGTCAGGTTTTACAATCGAAGGTCTTGAAAACGATTATGCCTGGTCCAAGGTTTATTCAAATAACTCACAGGTCGTTCTTGTAAAGAAAGATTCACCCATTAAAAAGGTTTCCGACCTTGCCGGTAAATTAGTCGGCGTACAGAATGATACATCAGGCTGGAAACTCCTCACTGACGGTGATCAGAAGGCTCTTACCTCTACATTCAAGGAACTTAAGGTCTATGAAAACTTCACCGTTGCAGTACAGGATCTCAAGGCAAATGGAATTGATGCTGTAGCAATCGACATTACTGCTGCAAGATATTACACCAAAGATGATGCAAGCCTTGTTATTCTCGATGAAGTACTTGGTGCTGAAACTTATGGAATCGGTTTCCGTGTTGCTGACACTGAACTTCGCGATAAAGTAAATGCAGCAATCGATGCTCTTTACAAAGACGGAACATTCCAGAAAGTCGCAAACAACTATCCTGATATTTCAGAATACCTTTGCTGGGAATAGTTTAGATTAATGATCAGCCGGGGGAATGCACTCTTCATTTCCCCCGGCGTTTGCATAAAAGGGGAATGCCATGACAATACAGACAATGCTACTTACTATGGGCAGCGGCATGTTGAAAACGTGCGGGATTTTTATCCTCTCACTTATTTTCTCATTGCCTCTGGGTATGGTTGTCTGTTTCCTGCGCAAATCAAAGAACAAATTCGTAAGCAACGTAACCAGGTTCTTTATTTCGGTGCTCCGCGGTACACCTCTCATGCTCCAGCTGATGGTGTGGTATTTCGGCCCGTTTTATCTTTTTCAATGGAGTATCCGAACATGGCGTTTTCCTGCTCTGATCGTCGGTTTTTCCATTAATTATGCTGCTTACTTTGCAGAGATATACCGTGGCGGTATTGAATCAATGGCAATCGGACAGTATGAAGCAGCTGAAGTCCTGGGTTATACAAAGACACAGACCTTTTTTAAGATCATTCTTCCTCAGGTCATTAAACGTGTACTGCCTGCCGTTACAAATGAAGTGATTACTCTTGTCAAGGATACATCTCTTGCATTCACTCTTGCTTATCAGGAAGTTTTCTCTATTTCAAAACAGATTGCCAGCAAGGAAAACTCTCTTATCCCGTTCGTTGTCGCAGGTGTTTTCTACTATGTGGCCAATTATGTTGTGGCATTTGTAATGGAAAGAATTGAAAAGAGACTGAACTATTACAAATAGGAGACCATCGATGAATATTCTTACTATGAAAAATATTGAAAAAAGCTTCGGTGATCTTCAGGTCATCAAAAACGTTTCTCTTTCCGTGGATAACGGTGAGGTCGTTTCTATCATCGGTCCGTCCGGATCAGGCAAATCAACTCTTCTCAGATGTGCCACCTTTCTGGAAACGATCGATTCAGGATTGATTAAGTATGAGGATAAGATCGCAGTTCAGAATGATGAGAACGGAGTTGCCCGTTATGTCCCTCAGAAGGAACTCAAGAATATAAAAAGAGTCTTCGGACTGGTCTTCCAGCAGTTTAATCTATTTCCGCATTTTTCCGTGATCAAGAATGTCACAGATGCTCCTATTAGTGTTCAGAAACGTAATAAAGACGAAGTCAAGGAAGAGGCTATGGGTATCCTGAAAAAAATGGGGCTTGAAGATAAAGCAGATGCCTATCCTTATCAGCTTTCAGGCGGTCAGCAGCAGAGAGTTGCAATAGCCCGTGCTCTTGCCATGAATCCCGACATTCTTTTCTTTGACGAACCTACTTCGGCTCTTGATCCTGAGCTGACAGGGGAAGTACTTAAAGTTATACGACAGCTTGCCGATGAAAAGATGACAATGGTTGTCGTTACTCATGAAATGCCTTTTGCCAGAGCTGTTTCAGACAGAGTTATCTTTATTGATGGCGGTGTGATCGTCGAGGAAGGTGATCCTGAAATCGTTCTCGGCAATCCTACCAAAGAAAGAACCAAACAGTTCCTCAAGAATTACCAGAGATAGGTTATTTATCAAACAGCGAAAAGATACCCAGCAGGATAAGAATGATTCCTCCTGCGATCTGCGCACCTTTCTTAAATCTTGAACCGAACAGATTTCCGATTTTTACTCCTGCAGCAGAAATGATCAGTGTGATTATTCCGATTATTACAGCTGCAAACAGAGTATTAGCAATGTGACCTGCATTCAGTATCTCGACCGGGATTGCAACAAAAGTGATCCCGACAGCAAGTGCATCGATGCTGGTTGCTATCGCAAGCATAAGCATTGTCCTGAATCCCAGATCGGCACTCTCTTCTTCGACATCATTCTTTTTAGACAGTGCTTCTCTGATCATATTGATACCTATCAGTACGAGAAGGATAAAAGCAACGATCGGAGCAACGATATCGATCCATTTTTCAAACAGTGAGCTTAAAAGGTAACCGATGGTAGGCATTAAAGCCTGGAATATACCGAACCACAGTCCGCATATCAGGCATTCTTTCAGAGTTATTTTGTGTATGGCAAGCCCTTTGCAGACTGAAACGGCGAATGCATCCATAGAAAGACCGACTGACAAAATCAGAATCTCAACAAGTCCCATTTATCAAAGTCCTTTTTTCGCCTTTCCCGATACCGTTTATAACGATGAACCATTATATCGTACATCATTTGTGCAATGAGTTGTTTATAATTTACAAAAAGCAGATTTCCAGAAATTGTTTTGTATGCGTATTAGTTACGTATTAAAATATTTCATATCAGAATCAAAGGAAATAATATGAATCTCAGATATACAGTTCTTGATCCGGCAGGCAATAAAACCCTGATTGTTGAAACGCCTGTTGAGAGAGATAAATACAAGACTGTTGCAGATATTCTTATGCAGAAGGAACCTGATGTTGAACAGGTGGGTTTTCTTGAAGAAGCAGATGACGGTGCTGATATCCATCTTGAAATGGCAGGAGGGGAATTCTGCGGAAATGCTTCGATGTGTGCTGCAGCAATGTTTTTGGAAGACCATCGTCTGAAAGAAGGAGTTGTCAGACTGTCTGTTTCAGGAGCAGATGAAATTCTCGGCATTACACTGAAAGAAGAAGGACGTTACTGGAAATGTTCAGCTGAGATGCCGGTTCCTGAATCAGTATGGCTTCGTGTTCTGAAGCTCAACGGCAAAGATGTAACTCTTCCGGTTGTTAATTTCAAAGGTATTTCTCATGCCATCGTATCCTGGAACATGGAATATGACGAAGCTGAAAAGATCATTGAGGACTGGGCTGAACAGCTGGAGGTTGATACTCTCGGAATTATGCTTCTCGACGAAGAAAATTCCAAGCTTCTGCCGCTTGTATTTGTGAAAAAATCTGATACTCTGTTCTGGGAGCATTCCTGTGCCAGCGGTACTGCTGCAGTCGGTGCATGGAGTGCCGTTGATAAAAATCAGGATTTCAGTGTTGAACTGAAACAGCCGGGCGGTTCCATCGGAGTTTCAGTGGAATACAGTGACGAAAAAATGAAATCATTGGTAATAAACGGAAAAGTCAGGATCAGTTCCACTTGTTCCGTTGAATTAGATATATAGCATCAGCTATGAATGGAGAGAGAATATGTTTGGACTAGATGCTCAATGGATGCTGGTGATTCTGACTTTTGCATATTCACTGGCTACCGGAGTCATATGTATCATGAATGCTGTTAACAATTCGACTCTGAAAAAACAGGCGATTGATTCCAATGATCATCAAAAACAAAATGCCGGTATTCAGCTTTACGCTTTGAGAAAAAATGTTCTGGCTGCTTTGGATAAGGGTAAGTATGATGAAATTTACTGGGATGTTGCCATGCTGTTTGATGCTGACATAAACAAGCAGTTTCTGGACCTGGCAGATGTTGCACATAAACTTCAGGCACTTTCCTCGGATATGTCCTTCTATGAAAGATTTCTTGTAAGCAATACCGATCAGGCACAATATGCCACTTTCAAAACGGCAAACAAACTAAATGAGAGTATATTTGAAGAGAAAGCCAAAAAACTGGGAACCTTTGACAAGAATGTTGCAATCACAGTGGACGGACAGACAAAACAGCTCAACTATCATGATCTTCTCAAGAACAAACACGAGCTCAGCATCAGGCTGGATAAAATGAGACTCGATCTGTCAGTCAATATGCAGAAGTTTATTAAAGACAGTATTAAATAATCCGTTTCTTTAAGTCATAAAAAAAGGATTCTGCGCAGAATCCTTTTTTTTATATGACTATGATCTGTGTTTAGTTCTTCAAACTGTGGATCGGGGCGGGGATATGTCCGCCTCTGTTGATGAATACAGCAGATGATTCCTTATGGACAGGCATTACAGGAGCTGTGCCGAGCAGGCCGCCCATTTCTATTGAATCACCGATATCCTTGCCGGGTGTGGGCAGGACACGTACGGCTGTTGTCTTCATGTTGATCATACCGATAGCTGCCTCATCTGCAATGATTGCAGAAATAGTCTCTGCAGGTGTATCACCGGGGATTGCAATCATATCAAGACCTACGGAACAAACACATGTCATTGCTTCCAGTTTGTCGATACAGAGCGTTCCTGCTTCTGCAGCGGCAATCATACCTTCGTCTTCTGAAACGGGGATGAAAGCGCCGGATAAACCGCCGACTGATGATGATGCCATGATACCGCCTTTTTTGACTGCATCATTGAGCAGTGCAAGTGCTGCTGTGGTTCCGTGGGTACCGCATGTCTCAAGTCCGATTTCCTCAAGGATTCGGGCAACTGAGTCACCTCTTGCACTGGTAGGGGCAAGTGAAAGGTCCACGATGCCGAAAGGCGTATTTAAACGTTTTGATGCTTCCTGTGCAACCAGCTGGCCCATTCTTGTGATGCGGAATGCTGTCTTTTTTATCGTTTCGGCAACAACATTGATCGGCTGTCCCTTAATGCTCTGAAGGGCATGGAATACGACACCGGGACCTGAAACACCGACATTGATGGCTCTTTCGCTTTCACCTGTGCCGTGGAAAGCGCCTGCCATAAACGGGTTGTCTTCGACCGCATTGCAGAATACAACCAGTTTGGCGCATCCAAGACCATCCTTATCCTTGGTCAGTTCCGCTGTTTTCTTGATTATTCTGCCCATCATTGCAATGGCATCAAGGTTGATGCCTGCCTTGGATGAGCCTACGTTGATTGATGAACAAACTATTTCAGTCGATGCAAGTGCTTCAGGAATGGAATTGAGAAGCTTTACATCAGAATCAGTCATGCCTTTCTGTACAAGTGCGGAAAAGCCTCCGATAAAGTTGACTCCGCATTCTCTTGCAGCACGATCCATTGCCTGGGCAAAAATACTGTAGTTGTCAGTTTCTGATGCGGCGGCAACAAGCGAAATGGGAGTAACGGAGATTCGTTTGTTAACGATGGGGATACCGAATTCACTTTCGATTTCCCTGCATACAGGAACAAGCTTTTCCGCCGATTTTGTTATTTTGTCGTATATCTTTGTCGACGCTTTCTTAGGGTCTTCGTCGCAGCAGCTCAGAAGTGAAATGCCCATTGTCACAGTTCTGATATCCAGATGCTGCTGTTCAATCATTTCTATTGTTGAAAATATCTGTTTCTGATTAAGCATGTTGTCCCCTAAATTGTGTGCATGGCATCAAAGATTTCCTGTCTTTGAATGTGTATGGCCAGATTCATTGAATCACCAAGCTTGTGCAGCTGATCATGTACTTCAGTAAAAGGTATGTTTGCATCCTTGATATCCACGGCCATGACCATCGTGAAGTTGTTTTCAAGAATGGTCTGTGAGATATCAAGAACATTGATGTTCATTTCCGCAAGTTTAATGCAGATGGCTGCGATGATACCTACTCTGTCTTTGCCTACGACTGAGATGATAGCGATCATTATTTCACTCCAAAATAATTAAGTAATATGAAAGTGTAGCACTATTTCGTTCTTAAAATCACTTTCGGCTGAGAGCCTGAATGAAAGCGATAAAAAATATTATTGCGGCTGTGAGCAGTGCAATGCCCAGTCCCGGATAGAAGAATGCAACAAAGACTTCAATATTCCATGGTAATAATCGGAGAACAACACCCAGCAATATCATGAATAAAATGATGATCCATGTTTTAAGCTCGAATGTATTGAAGACACTTTGTTTTGTTCCTTCAAAACCGTTTATCCGCTTTTTATTTTTTGTGGTCATTCTTGTAAAGATGAAGAGGAAGAATGCCAATGTTAAAACTGCCCCGACTATTCTCCAGATGCCCCAGGAGTCAGGTGTAGTCATAAATCCGCGTCGTGTGATAATAATTCCCGGAATCATCCATATTATGGATGCAATGAGGAACAGGTACTTTGAGTTAATTCTCATGCTGTCTCCTTAGTATGTTAATTAATTAAAGCGGATTTGTTTTTTATTGTGCCATCTGTATAAAAATCTGTCTATGCTATACTTGCAGTATGAATGAACTTCAGGCAAAACTGGTGGAAGAACTGGGATGGCTGACTGACTTTTGTGATCAGAATAATGTCTCATATTTTGTAATCGGCGGTACATTGCTGGGTGCTGCCCGTCATAAAGGGTTTATTCCATGGGACAATGATATAGATGTCGGATTTCCCAGACCGGATTATGAAAGAGTCATTCAGCTTCTTAAAGAACAGAAAAGCAAGTACGTTATTGAAACGTGTTATTCAGATGCACCGGACTATCTCTATAAGTTCTCCAAGCTTTACGATACAACCACAACTGTTATTGAAGACACCAGGCGTCCGTGCAAACGCGGCACATTCATAGACATCATTCCTTTGGATGGAATAGGGAATTCCCGTTTCACGACCAGATTTCATTTCCTTCCGATTTATATTCTCAATACATTGCTTACAGCCAATGCAATATCTGAAAGACCTGACAGACCCAAATGGCTTAACTGGCTTTCCGCCAAGGTTGCAGGCATTCCGAAAGCACTGTTCAACGAAAAGAAACTTCTTAAAAAACTTGACCGCATGTGTAAAAAGAGAAGCTTTTCCGATTGCAAATATGTCGGGGTACTGAACGGTGGATATGGCCTGAGAGATATTGTTGAACGCAGAATCTTCGAAGAAAAAGATGTTTATGATTTTGAGTATCTCAAAGTAAAAAGTGTCAGGGATTACGACAGTTATCTGACACATTTGTATGGCGACTGGCGAAAGATACCGCCTCCTGAAAAAAGAAAATCCGATCACGAATATTCTTTCGTGGATCTCAATAAATCATATCTGGACTGATTCTTTTATCTGAGCAACGATTCAAGAAGAACTATATCTTCCTGTCTGACTACCTTGATGTTGTTGCTGCTTCCTTCGCAGAAGTGGAGCTTTTCACCCATGTTATAGAAAAGCATATAGCAGCAGGATTCGCTATATACATGACTGGCCCTGTCGCTTTTTGCAAAGATGTCCTTAAGTGATTTGAATGTATAGGCTTCAGGCCCCTGGGCGGCTATGATGTTATCGCGATCGAGGTATTCGCATTTGTTTCCCTTGACGTTGAACTGTATATATTCCTGCATGGATTCATATGTGATGGCATTGCTGTTTTCATGTGCATAGTAAAGCAGCTTTGATATCAGAGTTTCCGGAACCAGAGGTCTTGTCGCTTCCTGGAATATAAGAATGTCCTCATCTTCCTTATCTCCTTTCTGCAGGATATGCTCAAATGCATTCCTTGCGGAAAGAATGGCTGAATCACCTGATTTTATTATCGCGGAGACCTTGCTGATCTTATATCTTGTCACATAGGATCTGAGGATATCCTCCCAGCCTTTCAGGCACACGATGATGATCTCATCAATGGAAGGATGATTCTGATATGTTTCAAGGGAATAGATGATTAGAGGCTTTCCCAGTACTGTCGCGAACTGTGTCGGAAGTTTCTGGTTGTTGCGGTCGGTGTTTCCTCCGGCGAGGATGATTGCAGTGTTGTGTGATTTTTCCTGGTTCATCATCATGCTGCTTACCGTTTCCTGTTCAGTGCTTCCGATCAGGTTTTCGACTGTCGTACCCAGTACACTGGCGAATTTTTTCAGCTTTGATAATGAAACATCATTGTCTCCGGATTCGATTTTAGCTATGGTGGAACGTGTTCTGTAGCCGAGAACAGTAGCGAGTTCCTGCTGGGACATACCTAATTCTATTCTTCTGCGTCTGATATTTGATCCGGTTGACATTGTTTTTGCTGCATTTTATAGATTTGCAAGTGATTATAAATCAACAATAACTAATAATCAACAAATGTTGATTAAATAATGCCTTTTGTCTAAAATGTATTGTATGAATTTTGCATTGATTTTGGCAGGAGGTGCAGGAGACAGAATCGGATCTTCGATTCCCAAACAGTACCATATCATTGCCGGAAAACCGGTTATTGATTATGTGGTTGAAGCCTGCAGCCGTGCTAATTTAATTGATAAGATTGCTGTTGTCATGGATAACACCTGGCAGGACTATTCATATGCCCTTAAGTCAGTTGATGCCGTGTATGCAACTCCCGGAAACACACGTCATAAATCTCTGTATAATGGTCTCAGAGAGATCAAAAAATCATATGCCTGTGAGAAAATTATTATTCTCGATGCGGTTTCTCCGTTTGTTTATCCTGAACTGATCGATGAGTATATCGAACTGCTTGATAAATATGATTCAGTCATAACTGCCCAGCATATCACAGGCGGTTTTACCGATATCTATAATAATAAACTGGATCGTGAAAAATATATCATCACCCAGTCTCCGGAAGGCTTCAGATTTGAGCTTTTATATGACAATTTTGACCTTGACTTCCCGTATCAGGAAGTGGCCGGAATGCTTCCCGAGGGAAGTACCAGAAAGTATTACTACGGCTTCAAGAACAATATCAAGCTTACCTATGATTACGAATTAGGTTATGCCGATTATATGATGACCCATATCGGTAACAATGATAATAACGTTGCATTTATCGACAGAAATTTACTTGTTACTGTCGGATTGAAATCATTTCTTTTACGCCATGAAAAGGAAAAGACCATCAAATGGCTTGATGAAGTATATAAATCATTGCCTCGTCTGATCAAGAAATGGGAGATTACTTCCATCGAGCCGAATCAGACTTCCTTATACGGACTTGTCCTGTATGGCAACAGTGCAAAATACGGTGATGTGATAATAAAACTGATCCCCGGATTTGTCGGCAGATATGAACGTGAACTTGAAGCTGTGAGAATGCTTCCGCAGTCCTATATGTGCAAACTGTATGACTGGGATCTATCAACAAAGTCGATGCTTTTTGCGAGAGTCAACAATCCGAGATATGCTTCATTCGATGAAAACATCAAACTGAGTGCTTTTTTTACAAAAGTAATTCGTGATGCGATTCCATATACTCCCGAATGCAAGCTGAAATATATCACTAAACATGTGGAAGATCTTAAGAAGAAACTCGCAAATATCGATACTGTCAAGGTAAAACATGACGAAATTAAGGCTGAGATGGAATTTGCTCTTGACCTTTACAATAAAACTTTTAAAGATTCAGAACTGTATATTGTTCATGGCGATCTTCATGCAAAAAATGTACTTGATGACGGCAAAACCATGTATGGAATCGATCCCAATGGTTTTATAGCTCCCATTGAGCTTGAATGTGTACGTTTTATCAGAAATGATGTCAGAGATCATGCGTCATTCGGATATAAAGCCAGATACGAACTGCTTCTTGATTACTTTGCTCGTTTTGTCGATAAGAACAGACTCAACAAAATGTTCATAATTGACATGGCATTATGCACATTCAACAGCGTTTTTGAAAATGAGGATGATAAGGAAACCTGTGTTGATCTTGAATTGATTCACATTGCCAAGGAGCATATGTTCTGTACAGAGGCAGTATGCTGATTGATAGCCTTATTATCGGTCCGGTTTCACAGGACATCAACATTGATTGCCGCGATAACGAATATCGCGAGATTGGCGGTGCTGTTGTTGCTGCAGGCTATGCAGCTTCAGGATCAGGTTTTAAATCTGCTGTCCTTACCAAGTCTTCATTGCCGGATGACAGGGTGAAAAGAGTTTTCTCTGACTGCAATGTTGATCTTTATCATTTGAAATCTGAAACGACCTGTTCAATCGAAAATAAGTATTATGATGAAACCAAAGAGACACGCAGATGTACTTCATTGTCAGTCTGCGAGCCTTTTACTTTTGATGATATTGAAACCGTTCTCAGACAGGTCACACCGAAAGTCCTGCATTTTGCCGGTCTTGTCTGGGGTGATTTTGATGAAAACCTGTTTGTGAAATGCAAGGATTACGGAAAGATTGCTGTTGATGTACAGTGTCTTCTCAGACACGTTGATGAAGACCGTTCCATGGATTTCCACGACTGGAAAAACAAAAAGGAATATCTGCCGTATATAGATTTCCTGAAAACCGATGCAAAGGAAGCGGAAATACTTACCGGTACTTCAGACCGTTATGAGGCTGCCCGGATTCTTCATTCCTGGGGCTCACCTGAAATAATGATCACTCATAACACTGAAGTAATCGTATATAATGGTGTGAAGTTCTATTCTTGTCCGATCAAAACACGCAGACTGGTCGGAAGGACCGGACGCGGTGACACCACATTCAGCGGATATATAAACAGCCGTTCATATTGCGGAACAGGTGAATCCCTGCTGTATGCGACTGCTCTTGTTTCATTGAAGATGGAAAAGGCTGGTCCTTTCAAGGGAACAAGAAAAGATGTACTGTCATACATTGATGAATTCTATTGCAAAGAAAAAAGTGAACTGATTGATAATGGCTAAGTATAAGATCAAAAGAATACTTACAAGGATTTTCAAGCCTGTCTTCGGCGTGATCGTAGTACTTGTTACTGTTTTTCCGATCTACTGGCTTGTTGCCATGGCTATCAGACCCACTGATGAGATGAAAGGTCATATCTCGCTGATTCCTCATACTCTGACACTGGAACATTTCATGCAGCTCTTCCAAGAAAAAGGATTCGGAACAGCTCTGGTCAACAGTCTTGAAGTCACACTGATCTCTCTGATTGTTTCTCTTGTTTTCGGATTATGTGCTGCTTATGTTCTTACAAGACAGAGATTTAAATTCGGATTGAAGAAACCTCTCAACACCTGGGTTCTTATTGTAAGAATCCTTCCTCCGATCGCTTTTACCATTCCTCTGTATACTATGTTTAACAGACTGGGGGTATTGAGTTCAAAGCTGCCTGTCATCATGGCATGTATCCTGATCAATATCCCGTTTATTATCTGGTTCATGGTCAGCTTCTTCCAGAACCTACCTGAAGATATGGAAAGAAGCGCACGTGTTGACGGAGCCAACGAGTGGCAGCTGTTTACCAGGATCGTTTTGCCTTTGGTGCTTCCGGGTATAGCAGCTGTTGCAATGCTGAGCTTCATGTACGCCTGGAACGAATATACATACAGTATTATTTTCGTTCAGAGTCCTGCCAACTATACCATTCCGCTGAAACTGGCAACGCTCAATTCAGATGATGCGCTGACTAATTTCGGTCTGGTTGCGGCCGGAGGCGTCGTGTCAGCCGTTCCAATACTTTTGTTTATTATTTTTGCACAAAACTATTTGATTGCAGGATTATCAAGTGGCGCTGTCAAAGAATAATAATTGAGAAATTAAAGAAGGAGATATTATGAAGAAAAAATTATCACTGGTCTTATCCACTCTTTTGGCGTGTCTGATGATTTTTTCCGCTACAGCATGTGGCAAGAAAGAAGAATCAAACACACTCACTCTTGCATTACGCGCCGGTGCGTATGCAGATGCTATTAAAGCATGCCTGCCTAAATTCGAAGCAGATAATGGCATCAAATGCGAAGTACTCGAACTCAGCAATGATGATCTTCATCAGAAAGTTGCCCTTGATGCATCCAACAAAAAAGGTGCCTATGATCTTGTAATGGTTGATGCCTCATGGATGACTGAATACACTTCAAACGGTGTACTGGCCAACCTCAGTAAATTAGGTTATTCTTTCGACGATGATATTATTCCTGCAACCACCGCAATGAGTTACTATAAAGGCGATATTTATATTGCTCCTTATTACGGTAATGTTACCGTTCTTATGTACAACAAGGATATCGCTAAAGCAGCCGGCTACAACGGCGATGACATCGATTCAATTGATGATATGTACAAGATCTGCAAGGCAGCAAAAGAAGCAGGCAAGATCGGTTTCATCTATCGTGGCGACAATGGTGACAACATCACTGTTGATTTCCTCTCAATCCTCCGTTCATATGGCGGCTGGGTCGTAGATGACGATTTCAATCCCACCATCGATACCCCGGAATTCAAAGCTGCATTATATGCATATCTCAAACTTATCGAAACTGGTTCTGCACAGGTCAAGAATGAACTTATTGCCTCAATCGGCGGTGAAGCAAACAATGGCGCAATGGCTATCGGATGGCCCGGATGGTATTCAAAGGACACCACCAATGCCGGACTGGCAGCAATTACCGGTAAAGCATCAGGTTCATCACCTGCAAACAACGCCAATGTTTTCGGCGGATGGTGTCTTGGTATTGCAGCTAACTCACAAAACCAGAAAACTGCTGCAAAACTCCTCACTTACTTAATGGACAAAGACGTCCAGAAGTCCACCGTTCAGTATGGCGGTGTTCCTTGTCGATACTCATCACTCCGTGATGCTGAAGTACTGAAGACATATCCTCAGTATGAAGTTGTCTGCAAAGCTCTTGAAGGTTGTGTGTATCGACCCAGCATGGATAACTGGTTCGAATTCTCAACCACTCTCGGCAACAAACTCGGAGAAGTGATCTCAGGTCAGAAAACTGTCGATCAGGGTATTACTGAAGCACAGGCTGAACTTGAAAAATTAATGAAGAACAACTAATCGGATCATGGATAATAAAAGACCTGCTGTAACAACTGATAACTATCTGGAACAGTCCGGCTTTATGAAACTGCTGGGCAGGCTGGGTATGCGCAACAGCAGGTCTTTTGCCATAACCATGATGCTTCCGACACTTCTTTTCATGCTTTTTATGACAGTCTATCCTATGCTTTCGACTGTCTGGTATTCTCTGACTAATTTCCGTCTTCTCAAGGCAGAAACCGATTTTATCGGTATCAACAATTTTATTCAGCTTTTCAGTAATGAGTATTTCAGAGACTCGATCTGGGTGACTGTCAAGTTCACATTGTTTTCTGTGTTTTTTGAAATGCTTCTGGGATTGCTGCTTGCATTGTATGTCAACAGCATCCAGCAGAAGATGATACAGAAAACGATGCGAATCACAATGCTCCTGCCGTATTTGTTTCCGACAGTTACCGTTTGTCTGAGCTGGACTATGATGCTGAGCGCCAACTATGGTGTGATCAATCAGTGGCTTAATGCTCTTTCTCTGCCTACGTATAACTGGTTCGCTGATGTTCATACGGCATTTCCGATGCTGGTCATAATTGATGTGTGGCAGAATACTCCGTTTGTATTTCTTCTTATATATGCTGCTCTGCAGGCAATTCCCCAGGATCAGTACAAAGCAGCCAAGATAGACGGGGCAGGGGTCAGAAATACATTTTGGTATGTTACATTGCCTAATCTGAAAACCGCTCTCGCATTATGTGCAATGCTCAGAACAATAGATACTTTCCGTATTTTTGATAAGGTGAACCTTCTTACGGGCGGCGGTCCTTCAGGTGCTACTACAACGATTTCACAGTATATTTACAATTACGGTATTAAAACTCTTAAATTCGGACTTGGCAGTGCTGGTGCTCTTGTAATGACCATCATTGTCTTGATTCTTGCATCGATTTATATTAAAAATGCATTGAGAAATAATAACGGGTAACTGATATGGCTGAAGTAATACTTAAACATGTTAAGAAGATATATCCGGTTGCTTCCAGGAAAGAGAGAGAATTCGAAGAGACCGAAAGCAACCTTCATGTAACAAATGAAGGTGTTGTTGCGGTTGAGGATTTCGATATGACGATTGCCGACAGGGAATTCATTGTTCTAGTCGGACCTTCTGGATGCGGTAAATCAACTACTCTTAATATGATCGCCGGACTCGAGTCGATTACAAGCGGTGAACTGTATATTGACGGTGTCCTCATGAATAATGTCGAACCTCAGCACCGTGACATTGCCATGGTATTTCAGAGCTATGCTCTTTATCCTCATATGACTGTTTACGAAAACATGTCTTTCTCGTTGAAACTCAAAAAAGTTCCCAAGGATGAGATTGACAGACGGGTTAAAGAAGCAGCAGAAATACTTGATATCACTCAGTATCTGAACAGAAAGCCCAAGGATCTTTCCGGCGGACAGCGTCAGCGTGTTGCTATCGGACGTGCAATCGTACGACATCCCAAGGTATTCCTGATGGATGAACCCTTGTCAAACCTTGATGCCAAACTTCGAAATCAGATGAGAGCTGAGATCATCAGCCTGAGACATAGGATCGATACGACTTTCGTTTATGTCACCCATGATCAGACCGAAGCCATGACACTTGGTGACCGTATCGTTATCATGAAAGAAGGTGTGGTCCAGCAGATCGGTACCAGTCAGGAAGTCTTTGAAAAGCCTGTCAACACGTTTGTTGCCGGTTTTATCGGTACTCCCCAGATGAATTTCTTCAATGGAGAATTGAAGAGAGAAGGGGATTCCTATTCCATAAAGACCGAAGGTGTCGAGATAGCTCTCAGTTCTGATAAATGTGAAAGACTAATTAAGAATAATATAGGTTCACAGAAGATAACTATCGGTGTAAGACCCGAGCATATATCACTTTGCGATGAAGGAATTAATTCAAAGGTAGAAGTTTCCGAAATGCTCGGAAGTACTATTCATGTTCATGTTTCCACAGATGGGAATGAGAAGGTCATACTTGTGATTCAGACAATGGATCTCAATGAACCGACAAAGATGTTTGCATCCGGTAAACCTGTTACATTTACCTTCAATCCTAAACTGGTTCATCTGTTCGACAGTGAGACAGGACATAACTTAGAGTACTGATATGACTGTAATAACAGCACATTCTGGTTGTGACAAAACACCCGAAAACTCCCTCAGATACATCAGACATGCATTGAGTTGCCCCTTTGATGTCATTGAAATCGATATAAGACGCAGAAAAGACGGTGCTCTTGTTCTGTCACATAACGACGATAACCTTAATAAGAAAGTCCTCCTCGGTGATGCATTCAAACGTATTTCAAAAAGTCCGATATATGTGAACTGCGATCTTAAAGAAAACGGTCTTGAAGATGATGTTATAAGAATCGCAAATGAAAATGAACTTGAGTTATACAGATTGATTTTTACGGGATCTGTGACTGAACCGGAAACTTTCATGAAGCGTTATAAGGATATTAAGGTCTTTATAAATCCGGAGGTTCTCATCGATGATTTTTACACAAGGGTCACCCGAAAAAAAGAAGATATTCTTGTGAATAAAGCACTTGAATACGGTTTCAAAGTTCTCAACGTGAATTACCGGATGTGCGATGAAAAGTTCTTTAAGATGTGCGACAAGGCCGGTATTCAGATATCAGCCTGGACAGTTGATGACAGGGATACATTTGACAGTCTTCGAAAACAGGGCATTCTGAATATCACAACAAATCATTCTGAATTCATCCTTCCCTTGATATACTGATTTCTTTCTGTAAAAAACACTTATATCTTTATGAACTTCCATACATCGAAGTCATATCCTTCGTGTCCTTCCAAAAGAATCTATTCGTCGTCATCATCGTCATCACCATCGTGATGATGATGACCGTACTCCGTATTATTCATTATGCACTGGATCATTTGAAAGATGTGAGCCTGGTTCAGTTCCACGCCTTCGGTATTCATACTATGGAGTGCACTGATGATACTTGATATTGATTTTTCATTTTTTTCGTCAATATAGTACAGCGTAGTAGTATTCAGCACATCGACCCATGAAAGAAAATCATCTCTGGTGACTGTTCCGAATGAATATGCCATCAATGCATCTGTAACATTCTTGGGTGTTATTTCAACACTTGCTCCGTCGCTGCCTGTCAGATCTTCTCCAAATGCTTCATCAAGTGCTTTGCGGCCAACTTTGAAATTCAAAAAGTCATTTAACAGTTCGTTTTTATCCATATCGCGATCTCCATCTATTAAAAAGATATGAAATATTTGTTTTTATTTTCTCATAAATATAGCATGACTGAATCAATCATATTCACAAATATTTTCTTCAGTTAACTATTCAAAAGTTTTTCTGCCTTGGCTGCTTCTTTCCTTTCTTTTCTTGATTCCAGCCAGGGGATGAAATTCTCTGTATACACAAAGCGTAAAACTACCATGGTCGGTATGGCGAGCAGGATTCCGATCATGCCGAAAAGTTTTCCTCCCAATATAAGGGCTATCATTGTCCAGACCGCAGGAAGTCCGAGCGAATTCTTGAAGATCCTTGGCTTGAGGACATTGGCATCCAGAAGCTGAGTTATGACTGTATAAATAATGAAAATCAATGCCTGGATAGGATTGACCAATAACAATATCACTCCTCCTATCACTCCGCCGATAAGCGGACCGAAGGAAGGAATCATATTGGTCAGCATCATGACGACGGAAATCAATGGTATATAGGGCATTCTCATTATCAGCATGAATACGGCATTCGCAACACCGATGATAAAAGAATCTACAAGAGTGCAGATGATGAACTGCTGAAAGACATCGTTGCATCTTACCAGGAAAACAGTATGACTTTCATAGTTTTTGTCTGAAATAATGGCCCTTCTGAGTTTTTTTATGCCATTGATCATATTCTGTTTGTCCAACAGGAAGTAGATCGCCAGAATGATACCGATGACGATGTTTCCTATAGTGGAGCCGAAACCACTGATCCTGGAGATCACTGTACCGAGATTCTCTTTCAGGAAAGTCGTTGCCTGAGTGATCATGTCATTGATATAGTTGGTTATCCCATCGGACCCGATCTCTATACCGAAACGGCTGAGGAATTCCTTTACACTTGCGAAATAATTATCAGCGTTGTCAATAAGGGTTTTTGCACTGTCTCCTATTGCCGGGATGATCATTATGATGATCAGGGTAATGATCAGGATTGCACAAACCATGGCCACCACAACAGATAAAGCCCTGCTTAAACTTTCACTTTTGATTTTTCTGAATAAAGTGCTTTCCAGTTTTTTGACAAAAGGATCGATAATATAGGCAATAACTATGCCTATTATGATAGGGCTCAGAATCCTGAACAGTGTTCTGAACCATTGAGCGATCGGTCCGGAAAGATGAGTCAGAAACAAGTACAGCAAGACGGCACTGCAGCAGCCGGCTATATTGGCAGCCCATCTGTTCCGTAAGAGTTTTTTCAACTTTTCCATAGTGATACTCCTGACAGCTTATGCAGTGATGATTATAGATTATTCCTGAACTGCTTCCATATTCAAGGACGGAAGTATCGGACTGTTTCAGCTTTGTTTTACTTGACAGCAAATCTGGTGGGTAATACACTAGCCATATCTGTACTTCTACAAGACAATGCATATTATTCGGAAGGAGACCGATAAATGAAGAAATTCCTGTTTGTTGCCATTTCAGTTTTAATGATTGGCACCCTGACTTTATGCTCATGTGGTGGAAAGAGCAATCCGACTTCATCAACAAATACTCAGACTAGTACAAAAACAAGCACAACGACTAGTCAGACCAGCACTACCAAACCTGAGATTAAAATTATTACAGACGGTTCCAAGCTTGGTTCATTACAGCTGCTGGATGAAAAAAATCAAACTATTAGAGGTATCATCATCACAACCGGAAGCGCTCATCATGAATACAAGGACTATAGAAACATGACGAAAGATGATTTCGCTATGGGGACTGCCTACACTGAATACGAAATGTACGAGTGGATCGACATCTGCATCGACTCAGGCGCTACCATTGAGACCGCCATCGTGAAAAACGACGAGAAAAAGGATTATTCAAAGATTTCCTATATCGAGTTTGCAGCGATGCGTGAAGCCATTCCAAACGGTGCACTCAGCGCAAAACCGGATTCTGATGATATGTATTATTACGGGTCATTTTATCTAGATCCCTATGAGTGTGATCCTGGTCTGTACAATCTCTTTTTTGCAAGTAATGGAAAAGTTATCGGTATGGTGCAGCTCTCATTTATTCCTGAACAAGGTAAGGAGTAGCTTTCATTAATTCCTGAACTTTAGGATTAATAGTAGGCATCTATTCTGAAACCAGAGATAAAGACAGCCCCTTTCGAGAGAAAGGGGCTGTCTTTATTATGATAATAAATGAAAAAATTAATTGGACGAGGTCGGGAGCATAGGTGAAATTCGGCTCACGAAGTCATTCATGGGCATGGTCTGCAGTGTGATCCTGCCAGGACCGGTGAGAACCGTCAGGAATAATCCTTCTCCTCCGAAGAGTATGTTCTTAATACCTTTTACTGCTTTGACATCAATACTGCAGGTCTTGTCCATCATTGCAAGTGAACCTGTATCAACAAGCATCTGTTCACCTTCAGCAAGCTCATAACTGATTGCAGATCCGTCGATTTCCAGGAAAACGATTCCGTTTCCATAGACCTTCTGCATGATGAAACCTTCTCCGCCGAACAGACCTGCAGCAAATTTCTTGTTAAAGAAAACTTCAGTCTGAAGTCCCATTGTTGAAGCAAGGAAGGCTGTTTTCTGAATGATGATCGGATTGTCCTCGGTGACTTCGATGGCAATGATGTTGCCGGGGAATGAGGAAGAGAATGCAACCATTCCTGGACCGTCCTGTGCCGTGTAGACATTACGGAATATTTTTTCTCCTGAGAAAGCTCGTCCGAGAGCCTTTCCGATTCCGCCGCCGCCTTCAGTCGTCATTTCCATGTTGGGGCTCATCCATGCCATTGAACCGCCCTGGTTTGTCATGGATTCTCCGGCCTCAAGATGACAGATCACAACAGGAAGATTGTCGCCTTTGATTTCGTACTGCATAAAACCTCCAATATTTTTATTTTTTTTTGCTAATTGATTTTGAAACCGGTTGTTACCAGCTGTGCTATATCTTTTCCAAGATCATCAGTTATATCGATGTTGAATATGGATAAAGATCTTCCGTTCTTTTTGCATACGGCTTTTGCGAACAGCTTATTTCCTTTCGTGCCGTTCAGGAAATTGATGCTCATCTGCTGCCCGACCGTTACTCTGTGTATCTGGTTGGATGCTACGGCGAATGCAAAATCACCCAGGGTGAAAATGACTCCTCCCATGATCCCGCCGGTTGCGTTCCTGTGGTCGGGTCGGATATCCATACTGCAGATGCACCAGTCTTCGCCAAGTTCATCAATGACCATTCCGTTGCCGGTTGCGAATAAATCACCTTTGAAGAATGCTCTCGCTTCTTCGATGTCTTTGAATGTAGCCATCTGATTTATACCTTCTGGGAATAAATTCTACACAATTGTCTTTTTTGCTTTCAATATCTTGACAAACCCTGCCTGTAAACTGATAATCATAGTAATTGAATAAAGTCTTTAGGGCAGGGTGTAATTCCCGATCGGCGGTAGAGTCCGCGAGCATGAAAATGCAAGATTTGGTGTGAGTCCAAAACCGACAGTATAGTCTGGATGGAAGAAGATTTTCTCCGTAACAACATATGCTCTGGGATATTATTCCGGAGCTTTTTTCATCCTTCCTCTGCTTTGATGACATTTATTCCGGTCTGTTTTATGGGTTATCAGTATGACTGACGAAGAATATATGAGTATTGCAATTGAAGAAGCAAAACGCGGTGCCGGATGGGTTGCCCCGAATCCTATGGTCGGAGCCGTCATAGTTAAAGACGGACAGATCATCGGAAAGGGTTATCATACCCGATACGGAGATCTTCATGCGGAACGTGAAGCCATTGCTGCGAGCTGCGGTGATCTTCACGGGTCAACAATATATGTCACGCTTGAACCATGCTGTCATTACGGCAAACAGCCTCCATGCATCGATGCAATAACAGATGCCGGTATCAGCCGTGTGGTATTCGGTTCCTCTGATCCCAATCCTCTTGTAAACGGCAAAGGAGTATCTATCCTCAGAGAAAAAGGAATAACCGTTGTCTCCGGTGTTCTGAAAAATGAGTGCGATAAGATCAATAAGGCATTTTTCAGACATATACAGACAGGCCTTCCTTATGTCACTTTGAAATATGCAATGACAATGGACGGAAAGATCGCATCCCATACCGGTCTTTCAAAATGGATAACAGGTGAGACTGCTCGCAGACATGTTCATCAGGAACGTTCTGCCAGTCAGGCTATCATGGTCGGGATCGGGACTGTATTAAGCGATGATCCTCTGCTTACCTCTCGTATAGAAGGGGGCAGAAATCCCATCAGAATCATATGCGATACAAATCTGAGAACTCCTCTTGACTCAAATATCGTGAAAACGGCAAAGGATGTCAGAACCATAATTGCCTGTTCCGTATCTGATGAATCACGATACGTTTCATACACTGAAAAAGGCTGTGAAGTCATCTTTGTTGAAGCAGAAGACGGACATATTGATTTGAAGAAACTCATGTCCGTTCTCGGGACAAGACAGATAAACAGTATTCTGCTCGAGGGCGGCAGTCAGCTCAACTGGGCAGCCGTTAAAGCAGGAATAGTTAATAGGGTTCAGGCATATATTGCCCCCAAGATACTCGGAGGATCGGATGCCAAAACTCCTGTCGGAGGAATCGGAATGGATGATCCGGAGAATTGCCTGAAGCTTGTTAATCCGGAAATCACCAGACTGGGTGATGACATCCTTATTGAAAGTGAGGTTGAATGAGATGTTCACCGGTATTGTTGAAGAGATTGGCACGATTGAATCTATCCAGCATCTGAAGGATTCCGCAAGGATATCCATCAGGGCATCCAGAATAATGTCGGATATGCATGTCGGTGACAGCATAGCTGTGAATGGTATCTGTTTGACTGTAACTTCATTTTCAGACAATGTTTTTTACGTTGATGCAATGCATGAAACACTGCGCAGATCTTCTCTTTCCGAAATGAGGAACGGAACACACGTGAATCTTGAAAGGGCAATGGCTTCCAACGGAAGATTCGGAGGTCATATTGTCAGCGGACATATCGACGGAACAGGAAGAATAAGGAATATCTACAAAGACGGAATAGCGGTATGGTACGAAATAAATGCTGACCCCTCAATCATTCATTACATTGTTAAGAAGGGATCAGTTGCTGTTGATGGTATCAGCCTGACTGTAGCGGCCGTTGGGACAGATTTCTTCTCTGTTTCAACAATTCCCCATACAAATGCTTTTACTACCCTGAATGAAAGAAAGAAGGGGGACACTGTCAATCTTGAGAATGATATCGTCGGAAAATATGTTGAGCATTTTCTGACTGATCAGAAACCCGAGAGTAAACAGGGTCTTACGGAAGAATTTCTGGCAAAATGCGGTTTTTAGGAGGTATTGGTGAATAAGTTTAATACAATTGATGAGGCACTTCAGGATCTCAGAAACGGCAGGATAATCCTTGTTACTGATGACCCTGACAGAGAGAATGAAGGGGATTTTATCTGTGCTGCTGAATTTGCCACGACTGAAAATGTAAATTTCATGGCAACACACGGAAAAGGACTTATATGTATGCCTATGTCTGAGGAATTTGTTAAAAAACTGAGAATTCCTCAGATGGTAACGCAGAATACTGATAATCATGAAACAGCATTTACTGTTTCAATAGATCATGTTTCGACAACCACCGGTATTTCTGCTGCAGAACGTTCCGTCACTGCCATGAAATGCGTTGAAGACGGTGTGAAACCGGAAGATTTCAGACGGCCGGGACATATGTTTCCTTTGCTTGCAAGACGAAACGGAGTCCTCGAACGTAACGGACACACTGAGGCAACTGTGGATCTCTGCAGGCTTGCAGGACTGAAGGAATGCGGATTATGCTGCGAGATAATGAGGGATGACGGCACCATGATGCGTACTCCTGAGCTGATGGAACTTGCAGAAAAATGGAATCTTAAATTCATTACTATCAAGGATCTTCAGCATTACAGAAAATACCATGACAAGCTTGTGGAACGTGTTGCCGTGACTCATCTTCCCACAAAGTTCGGAGATTTTCAGGCATACGGTTACATAAATATTCTTAACGGAGAACACCATATCGCACTTGTTAAAGGTGACATCGGTGACGGAAACAATATTCTCTGCCGCGTTCATTCAGAATGTCTTACAGGCGATACATTCGGATCACTGAGATGTGACTGCGGACAGCAGCTTGCATCTGCCATGTCCCAGATCGAAAGGGAAGGCTGCGGTATTCTGCTTTATATGAGACAGGAAGGAAGAGGAATAGGTCTTATCAACAAACTTAAGGCTTATGAACTGCAGGAGAAAGGGCTCGACACTCTGGAGGCAAATATCGCACTGGGATTCAGAGGGGATCAGCGTGAGTACTATATCGGTGCACAGATACTGAAGGATCTCGGAGTGAACAGTCTCCGTCTGCTTACAAACAACCCTGATAAAGTCTATCAGCTTTCTGATTTCGGTCTGAATATAACAGAAAGAGTTCCCATACAGATGACACCCACAGATTATGATCTTTTTTATCTTAAAACTAAACAGTCCCGAATGGGTCATTTAATGGATTTTTAAAGGAGAAAAACATGAACACATTAGAAGGAAAACTGGTTGCCAATGATATTAAGGTCGGAATTGTAGCATCACGTTTCAATGAATTCATTACATCCAAGCTTCTCAGCGGTGCATATGACGGACTTCTCAGACATGAAGTCAACGATGAAGATATCACAGTTGCTTGGGTTCCCGGCGCTTATGAGATTCCTCTGATCGCATCCAAGATGGCAAACACCCGTGATTATGATGTGATAATCTGTCTCGGTGCAGTGATAAGAGGAAGTACGGATCATTATGATTATGTCTGCAATGAAGTATCAAAAGGAATTGCCCAGGTCACACTTCAGACAGGAATTCCCGTAATGTTCGGTGTTCTTACAACCGATACCATTGAACAGGCAATCGAAAGAGCAGGCACCAAAGCAGGAAACAAAGGCTACGATTGTGCTCTCAGTGCAATTGAAATGGTCAATCTTATCAGAAAAATATAAATGAGATTACTATTCATTGCCGAACTGAGTGGAGGTCTTCAGCTGTTTACTGATCAGCTTTGATCCATGCATCATATAGTAAAATCCAATCGGGGGAATAATATGAACCAGGATGAACGAAGAATCTGGCTGATTAAGGAATTACTGGCTGAAAACAGTGAGTATAAAGGTGTCAGTATTCCATCCGATATCGACGGGCAGAAAAAACTTCTCAGAGGTCTGATGAATGTCAGAATGCCAAAGGAATTGAGCTCTGAGTTTACAAAGATTCAGGATGAATACCTGCAGTTGGAAAATAAAGCCAAGGGCATTACGGACTGCAATGATCTTCAGCCTGTTGCTTCAGATAACAGACTATTCATCTGGCAGGGTGATATAACCACATTAAAATGTGATGCAATAGTTAATGCGGCAAACGATAAACTCTTGGGATGTTTTGCTCCCAATCATCTCTGCATCGACAATTGTATTCATAGCGCAGCCGGACTTCAGTTAAGGAACTACTGCTGGGAAATAATGAAAAAGCAGGGACATGATGAATATACTGGGACAGCCAAGATAACTCCTGCATTCAATCTGCCATGCAGATATGTGATTCACACTGTCGGACCTATAGTTGATGGCGAACTGACTGAAAAACATAAAAACGATTTGGAATCCAGCTATACAGCTTGCCTTGATATCGCAATGAAAAACGATTGCAGAAGCATTGCTTTCTGCTGTATATCGACCGGTGTTTTTGCTTTTCCTCAAAGAGAAGCGGCACAGATTGCTGTGGACACTGTGAAAAGGTGGAAGGAACAGAATCCATCTGATATCGCATGCATATTCAATGTATTCACTGATGCAGACAGAAAAATCTATGATGATCTGCTTAACAGTTAATTTCAGAAATGATCAATGCATTTAACAACAATTACAAACAGGGTGATAAGTTCACTGATAAGATCATCAGATTAAAGAATGAAATAAATGGTGCTGATGCCATTATTATTGGGGCTGGTGCAGGTCTGTCCACATCGGCGGGATATGAGTATTCCGGCGACCGCTTCAAAAAGTATTTTCTGGATTTTTCAGGAAAATATGGATTTCAGGATGCGTATGCGGGAGGTTTTTATCCTTATTCAACTCCTGAGGAAACATGGGCATTCTGGAGCCGTTATATCTTCATCAATCGTTATATGTGTATTCCGAAACCCGATGTATATACTGATCTTTTAAATCTTGTGAAAGACAAGGATTATTTTGTTATAACTACGAATGTTGACCATTGTTTCCAGCGTTCGGGATTTGATAAGAACAGACTTTTCTATACAC
This sequence comes from Dehalococcoidales bacterium, assembly GCA_016286345.1. Classification (GTDB taxonomy): domain Bacteria; phylum Chloroflexota; class Dehalococcoidia; order Dehalococcoidales; family UBA1222; genus UBA1222. The sequence goes on from JAEESL010000001.1 coordinate 65,307, forward strand.
AGGGTGACTATGGATTATTCCAGTGCTCTGAACCGTGTCACAGAAAAACATATGTGAATGATGAAACAGTCAGGAAAATGGTCATTTCACAAGGATACTCAATTAAAGGTGATATTCTTGAACCGCCATCATCTGAAAACGGAGAAATTGCGTGGGATCATTTGAAGATGACTATCCCATCAGATTTAGTTCCGTTTTGTCCTGTTTGCGGTAAACCAATGAGTATGAATCTCAGAAGTGATGGTACATTCGTTGAGGATGAAGGTTGGCACGAGGCTGCAGGCCGTTATGGTGATTATCTTGCTTCTCATGGAATAAAGTCATTTGGTTATTTTACAAGTGATTCCGATGCTGAACTGTTCCGGGAATATAACGGAAAGATCCTTTTTTGGGAACTCGGTGTCGGTTTCAATACACCCGGAATCATTAAATATCCTTTCTGGAAAATGACTAAAGACAGTAATAATTCTTTCTATGCATGTATCAATATGGATGAAGAATACATTCCAAATGAAATATCTGACAGGTCCGTTTATTTGAATGGGGACATCGGAGAGATAATAAAAAGACTTGGCTCCATAGAATGAAACCAAGTCTTTATCATCAGCAAATAATCAGTTTATTTCTTCTTTGTTTTTGCTTCTTTTTTTGCCGGCTTATCAGCATTTTCCTCGAACATGCTCATGAATTTCTTTGTGAATATTTCTTTGTCGACTGATGTGATCACTTCGTCCTTGTATTCTTTGAGGGCAGGCATTGATTCATAAGTGCTGCCTTTCTTATAGAAAATGACCTGTCCGTATGCAGGGCCCTGAACATTGCAGCATTCGCAGTGAACTGCGCATCTTCCTGTGACTACTTCGGGCCAGATAGCAGTTGCCATTGCAACGGCATCAGGAAGATCTACCATGTGCTGACCGCGTGTCTTCTGGTTGAATTCAAGAAGAACTGATGTGGCATCATGAAGGAACTTTCCGGCCTTTGAGACCTGTTTGAGATATGAAAGTTCATATTTATCGATTTCAATGTCACCGACACAGAGATCGAATCCTGCAATGGATACAGGGATTTCTGAACCGAGCATGAGAGCATATGCTTCAGCATCAATAAATACATTGAATTCTGATACAGGAGTGGCATTGCCGGGACCGAAGCCCGGAGTTCCCATTGACCAGATCCTCTTTACGTGGCTCATTGTTTCACGGTCCTGAAGGATTGCAAGAGCAATATTTGTAACAGGACCTGTTGCAATGATTTCAAGTTCACCGGGATATTTCTGTGCCATATCAAGTATAAAGTCGACAGCTCTTTTCTTGGCTGCCTTTTTCACAGGATGGATCAGATCTTTGTCGCCCATGCCGTCTTTTCCGTGAACGCTGATGGTTTCTTCTCTTTTGTGGAATAGAGGCTGTTTTGCACCAAGATACACATCGGTATCATTTCCGCAAACTTCCAGTGTCATAAGTGCATTATTGCCGGCCTGTTCCAGACTGACATTACCTGCCAGTACGGTGACACCGAGAAGCTCGATATCAGGACAGAAGGCTGCCATCATCAATGCAGCAGCATCATCTGAAGCGGTATCCGTATCGATTATTATTTTTCTCATGTTTTTCTCCTTTTTATTTTTATATTTTTAATAAAAGAGTACACAGATATTTATTTATCAACTTTGGATATGTATTAACAATAGCGTATCAAACTGATTTAAGCCCTTCCCTGATATGAAGTTGTGCATGATCATTCCGATGATGAAACATCTTCAGTCTTCCAAACGAATTGACTAGATTATAAAGCATTTTATGAACTGTATGTATAGGGTGAATTGACAATGACGGCTATTCCAGATTGCCTTCTGTATTGATGATGAGAATTACGGAATCTTTATCCATCTGCATTTCCGCCTGTTTCGAATCTTCAAATATCCTTCTCAGGAATCCGAGACTGACAGCTCCGCATTCTCCGCATGAAAAAACCGGATCAGAACCGATTGGTTTTCTTGAAAGCTCCATTCCTTGCAATGCAATATCATCATCACATTGGATACACCATTCAGCACAGTGTTTGAGTATTGGCAGACTGATTATGTTCGGCTCTCCGCAGTTCAGTCCGGCCATGATCGTTTCAGGTTCTCCTCCGATACTGCAGAAACGGTTCTCTTTAATTGAGTTATAAATACACGGAACAGCTGATGATTCTATGATCCCGATATGGGGAAGTGTATCCATTTTGTTCTGCAGATACCAGCATACGCCTCCGGCCAGTGAACCCACTCCTGCCTGAATAAAAACATGCGTCGGCTTTTCCTTCATCCGTTCCAGAGCTTCTGCCATAAGTGTTGAATAACCGAGCATTATATTTTCAGGTATATCTGTGTATCCTTCGAAAGCCTGATCCTGAACCAGAATATAGTTGTTCTCATTAGCAAATCGACTGGCAAATCTGACCGTATCATCATAATTCAATTGCTTGACTATAACTTCAGCGCCATATTTCTTTATGGCATCAATCCTTCTTTGTTCTGCATTTCCCGGCATGAAAATATAACACTTATGATCGGTCAGATTTGAATACCATGCCAGAGCCTTGCCGTGATTGCCGTCTGTACATGATACAAATACTGCATCCGGTGAATTTATTTTACTGACAGCATAACTGACACCGAGTCCTTTGAAAGCATTTAATCCGAAACGCTTGGATTCATCTTTTATACAGAGATTTTTAATGCCATATTTTTCTGCAATATCATGTAATTCGAGTAATGGCGTTTCATTATAGAAGGGGAGACTTCTGTGAAAAGACAGAGCATCTTCAAAATTATCATTGAGATGAAATCTATTATCGTATTTTCTGTTTGTGTTTGTATAAATCCGGTATTTCATTCCATGTCAGATTATATCGTAAACTCAGAATGAGATTATTATTGGTTTACAGGAATGAATGACACTCATATTCATCATAAATGTAACAAAGATGTTGCATGATTTCCGCTAATATGTGGTGGCTGTTATTCTTCTATTTGATAAAATGATTATTGAAAAATCCAGGGGAGATATAACATGAAACTGCCGGACAAAATATTTGCATTGCGAAAATCAAAGGGGTTGTCACAGGAAGATTTGGCTGAGAAGATGAATGTTTCAAGGCAAACCGTATCCCGTTGGGAGGTCGGTTCCGTATCCCCGGATGCTGACAATCTGAAACAACTCAGCAATATATTTGGCGTAACTGTAGATTATCTTCTTAATGATGAATATGAAACTAATGAAGATATTCATCAAGCCAAGGATGATAAAACATCTCCCTCGAAAAATAAAAATATATCCCAAAAGGCTTTACTGATAACTGCTATTGCCTTCGGCGTTGCAGCCCTTGCATTTCTGATTAAGGCTATTGATCAATTGAATATCATTTATGTGATACTGGCAGTTGTTGATGCGATCATGTCTTTGGTCTGGATCATCCTGTATGAACGAATAAAAAAACAGAGTAAAGATGTTTGATTCTTATATTTAAGTCATATGCAACTTAGGCCACTGGAGCATTTTACCATGCATTACCTGTTTCTTTTCTCTTGATTTTCTTCCTTACTCGGAATATGATTAAAACTAGTTAGCGTTGGCTAACTAGTTTTGTTCGACTTGTTTATAACGCAAACTATCAGCATGAAGAGGTGCAGATTGAAAGGGTATTTATCAGTTAAGCAGACATCCGATAAATGGGGCGTCTCTATGCGCTGGGTGAATCAATATATACTGGAAGGGAGAATACCGGGATGCGAACGATTTGGACGTGTTTGGGTTGTCCCTGCAGATGCTATAAAGCCGGAACGGCTTAAACCTGGAGTGAAATCCAAGCTATCTTCTTCTCATAATGCTGAAAATATATGATCTATTTTTATCGACCAGTTAGTCACGACTAACGAAGGGAGACTATATTTATCCATGATTTGGGAAGCAAGAGAATCCGCCTGTCCTGTGACTGCTGGTACAAAAAGAAAAAAGGATTGAAACATGATTAAAACAACAATAAATATTGACGGTATGATGTGCGGAATGTGTGAGGCACACATATGTGACGCAATTCGAAAGGCGGTCCCCTATGCGAAGCATGTCACTGCTTCAAGAAGTAAAAAGGAAGCATCCTTCCTGACAGAGGCGGAAGTGGATAAAGACAGTTTAAAGACTGCCATCGATGCTACGGGGTATACCTGTCTGGGCATCAAATCGACTCCTTATGAAAAGAAGGGTTTGTTCGGTTGGAAATGAAAACGGTGATATGGGGGCTTCTGATCCCTTTTATCGGGACGGCAGCCGGGGCAGCATGCGTTTTCTTCCTGAAAAGGGATCTGAAGGCCGGAGTGCAGCGTGCACTGACCGGATTTGCAGCTGGTGTCATGGTGGCAGCTTCCATCTGGAGCCTGATAGTTCCTGCCATTGAACAGTCTGCGGCGAAAGGACGATTGTCTTTCCTTCCCGCTTTTATCGGATTCTGGCTAGGGATCCTGTTCCTGCTTATTTTGGATCATGTGATCCCTCATTTGCACAGAAGCATCGACCGGGCGGATCAGCCGGAAGGACCAAAATCCAGCCTGAACAGAACGATCATGATGGTGCTGGCGGTGACACTGCACAACATCCCGGAGGGCATGGCTGTCGGTGTGGTCTATGCAGGACTGCTCGCCGGTTCGGCCAATATCACCGCAGGCGGTGCACTGGCCCTGGCACTGGGAATCGCGATCCAGAACTTTCCGGAAGGCGCAATCATATCCATGCCGCTCTTTGCGGAAGGGAAAAGCAAACAAAAGTCTTTCTGTCTGGGCGTTCTGTCCGGTGCAGTAGAACCGATTTTCGGCGGACTTACGGTTTTAATCGCCAGTCTGGTGATCCCGGCAATGCCATATCTCCTATCCTTCGCGGCCGGAGCCATGTTGTATGTGGTCGTAGAGGAGCTGATACCTGAAATGTCTTCCGGAGAACATTCCAATATAGGTGTCATTTTCTTTGCCGTAGGCTTCAGCCTGATGATGGCATTGGACGTGGCGCTGGGATGAGGAATTCATGATGAGATATCACATTGCGAAAACACGGTGCAGGAGACGCTCGTTATCCCGCTGTTTGGGCGCCTGGTGTGTTATGAGCGCTTTCCGGAGGAATAAGCAGACATGAAAAAATATGAACCCAAACAGGTCCATATTGGTTTTACTCCTTCTCCCAGTTCCAAGTGTAGGAGGTATAGCGTCCTCCGCTGATCTTGATGATTTCCTCGTTTTTCAGCATCTCTGCTAATGCCCGCTCCACGGTCTTCTGACTGATATCCGGACACTGCCGCATGATCTGTGTCTTTGTGATCCGTCCTGTTGTGTTACGAATGATTTCCCGGACCCTGTCAGGTTTGGATAGTCTTCTTGTAATCAGGATATCCACTCGGGACGCAAACTCCCGGTAGGCAGCGATCACAACACCCAACATATAACGGACGAAGGGGAGAGGATCGTTTGTTCCTTCATGCCATCCGGTTGAGCTTTCTTGAAGAACGTCGTAATAGGTCTCTTTGCTGTCTGCTATTAATCTTTCGATACTTATATATTTTCCGACAAAATATCCTGAACGATAAAGAAGAAGCAGTGTGAGTAGACGGCTCATACGGCCGTTTCCATCGTTGAAGGGGTGGATACAAAGGAAGTCTAGGATGAAAATCGGCATCAGTAGAAGGGGATCTAGTTCGGGATCCGTCATAGCCTCCTGAAGAGCGCTGCAAAGGGCATCCATGGCCTCTGTTGTTTCCCATGCCGGAACCGGTTGGAAACGAATGCGCTTTGATCCGTCGGGCAGCTCCTCCGCGATGATGTTATCGGAGTTTTTGAAACTGCCTCCGATGGTAGTATTGCTGAATTTATAGAGGTCCCGGTGCAGTTGCAGGATCATGCTAGACCTGACGGGAATATAGTCATAGTTTTCGTGCACCGTTTTCAGCACATCACGGTAACCGGCAATCTCGCGTTCACTTCGCCCTTTGGGCATTGTTTTGTTCATTACGATCTGTTTCAGCCGGTCATCGGTGGTAATAATACCTTCAATACGGTTGGAAGCTTCAGTGCTCTGGATTTTCGCGATCTCCAGTAGCTTGGACAGGGTGTCCTTCTGCGCTTCAATAAACAGATTCTGCTGACCTTTCATTTCGTGGATCTGTGCCAGGTATGATACGATTTCGGGAGAGAGCAGTTTCTGGTATTCAGTTTTGTAATTCAGAGTTCTCATTCATTATCCTCTTTTCAGAGTTTAATATAGTCATTTAAATCAAATATGACATAATTGAATATTACTGTATACACTGTAAAAAGACAAGTAATAAAGTCATTTAAATCGCAAATGACTATATTGATTTGCCTTTTGTTCTATAGAATAATCAGATTTTGATTACTGTTGTCACGGACTAAACAAAATTGCTTGCAACTCACATAAATACCGGGTTTCTGAGAAACTCTGTATTACTCCCACTCGATTGTTGCAATTGGTTTAGGTGACAGATCGTAAAGTACTCTGTTTACACCTTTTACTTCATTGACAATTCTGTTTGTTATGACCTGCAGAAGTTCAAAAGGAATGTTCTCCACTGTAGCAGTCATGGCATCCTTGGTGTTCACAGCACGGATGACAACGAACCAGTCCCAGAGACGTTTTCCGTCTTTTACACCGGTTGATTTGTAATCAGGAACAATAGTGAAGTACTGCCAGACCTTATTCTGAAGACCAGCTTTTTTGAATTCTTCTCTCAAAATTGCATCAGACTCTCTTACTGCTTCAAGTCTGTCTCTTGTGATTGCACCAGTGCATCTTACACCGAGACCAGGGCCCGGGAACGGCTGTCTGTATACCATTTCATCAGGCAATCCGAGAGCTTTTCCTACCATTCGTACTTCATCTTTGAAAAGCAATTTAACAGGTTCCACGAGCTGGAATTTAAGATCTTCGGGAAGACCGCCGACGTTATGGTGTGCCTTAACACCATTGCTTTCGAGAATATCAGGATAGATGGTTCCCTGACCGAGGAATGTGATTCCATCGAGCTTTCGTGCTTCTTCCTCAAAAACCTTGATGAATTCTGCGCCGATGATCTTTCGCTTCTGTTCAGGATCGGCAACTCCGGCCAGCTTGTCAAGGAATCTGTCAGTTGCATCAATGTAAATCAGGTTGGCATTCATCTGGTTTCTGAATACCTCGATGACCTGTTCAGGTTCACCTTTTCTTAACAGACCATGGTTAACATGTATACAGGTCAGCTGTTTGCCGATTGCTTTGATCAGCAGGGCAGCACAGACTGAAGAGTCGACTCCTCCGCTGAGAGCCAGAAGTACTTTTTTGTCTCCTATCTGCTCACGAAGGATTTTGACCTGTTCATCAATAAATACTTGAGCGAGCTGTTCATTTTCGATTCTTATCATATCGCTTGGTCTTACATTGTTTTCCATGGCTTATCTCCATTTTTCAGATATCGAAAGATTATCACTTTGGACGATTATATGTCTATTGAATTACAGATTAAATAATCAGAAATATTTATTTTTTTTGTTATACAACAATGAAAAATCCTATAATTTATTAGTATGCTGAAATCATATTCTAAAGCTGTTGAGTATTTTGAAAACGGTGTTGTTGTTTATCCGACAGATACTGTTTACGGGATCGGCTGTGTCTTTGATAACGATTCCTCAGTAAAAAGGATATATGATCTGAAAAACAGAGATCATTCAAAAGCACTGCCGTTACTGATATCTGATATTTCCCAGCTGAGAATGCTGACTGATGATGTAAGCGAATCAGCCCGAAAACTGATGGATGTTTTCTGGCCAGGGGCACTTACCCTGGTATTTAATCATAACGGGCATGTTTCGGATCTTATTACCGCAGGTAAGCCGACTGTTGCTGTCCGTATGCCTGATAATCCGGATCTGAGAGCAGTGATCGATAAACTGGGGAAGCCGATCATAGGAACCAGTGCCAATCTGAGCGGAGAACCGAGCATAACGTCGTACCGTGATGCGGCTAAACGTTTTGCAGGAACAGCAGACATGGTCATAAACGGAAAATGCCATGACAACATACCTTCCACGATCGTGGATGTTACTGATGAATGTCCCGTTATCATAAGAAGAGGGTCAATAACCGAGGACGAAATAGAAAAAGTCATAAATGAAAGGGCTTGTAAAATGAAAATTGCTATCGGAAGTGATCACAGAGGAAGTACCCTGAGAAACAGTTTGATAGACCATCTTGTGTCTCTTAAATGTGAAGTCATTGATTGCGGAACAAGTGCCGATCATCCTGTTGATTATCCGGTCATTGCCAGGGATGTCGCGGAGAGAGTACAGAACGGTTCAGTGGACTACGGAATACTGATCTGCGGTACCGGTCTGGGAATGAGCATTGCATCGAATAAATTCAAGGGAATCCGTGCAGCTCTTTGCAACAGCACATTTATGGCTGAAAGAGCCAGGCTCCACAACAATGCAAACATTCTTTGTCTCGGTGCTGAATTTGATGTCGACCAGAATGCAATTGTTGATGTTTTCATTAAGCAGGAATATGAAGGCGGCCGTCATCAGAAACGGCTTGATATGATCGCTTCATTCGAGAAATGAAATGGACCGAAAAGATATATATGCTGAAGAGCTTTCTGCTCTTATTCAATACAATACCGTGTCTCCCTGTTGTGAACTTGATATGGACCGTATCGATGCGTTTCATATCAAGCTCAGGGAAATGTTTCCGAATATCTTCAAGCTTGGAGATGTCAAAGAATTTGATGGTTCATATCTGATCAGAATTGCCGGAAAGGATTCTGCCATGCTTCCGTGTATGCTGATGAGCCATCATGACGTTGTCGAGGCACTGGGCAACTGGAAGTATCCTCCGTTCAGCGGAACGATTGCAGACGGAAGAGTATGGGGCAGGGGCGCAATTGATAATAAAGCAATGTTCTGGGCTATCATGAGAACTGTCGATGATTATATTGCCCAGGGCAACCGTACTGATGCTGATCTTTATATTGTTACTACCTGCAATGAAGAAAATCAGGGCGGCGGTTCTGTTGCCATAGCAGAATACCTGAAAAACAATGGCATCCGATTCAGATTTATTCTTGATGAAGGTTCTATGATCGTCCGTGATCTAATGCCCTGTATGACAGGATTGTTTGCCATGATCGGTGTCACTGAAAAAAGCATATGTGACCTGAAGTTCATTGCCAGAGGAGCAGGCGGCCATGCCAGTGTACCGCCGAAAAACAATCCGCTGGCACGTCTTGCAGCCTTTATAAATGAAGTTGAAACGAATGATATTTATTCTTCATATATCACGGATACTGAATCTGAAATGCTCAGACGCATGGCTCCGTATATGACCGGAAAAATGAAGGATCTGTGTCAGAATATTTCAGGCTTTCAGGATGAACTTATAAAAGAGCTGGATATCAATAACGCTTCATTCGCTGCCATGACTAGAACTACCATTGCGTTCACAATGGCCAATGGTTCAAATGCATCAAATGTCATTCCAACTGAGGCATATGTGATAGCCAATATGCGCTGTGCCAAACATATCTCAATAGATGAAAGTCTGGATACAATTGCAGGTATTGCACGGAAACATGACGTAGATATGGAAGTTCTGAACCGCGGAATCGATAATGCGGTAACAGATTATCATTCACCCGAGTTTAAATTGATTGAGAATGCTGTAAACAAGGTATTTCCGGGAGTTATCACAGTTCCTGTTCTTCTGAACGGAGGCACTGACAGCCGTAATTTTTCCTGTGTCTGTTCAAATATCATGCGTTTTACTGCTATTGTTGCCACTCCTGAACAGGAAAGAACTGAACACGGCATCGATGAGTTTATTGAGATTGATTCATTGCCTTTGTTATATGATTTCATAAAAGAAGTGCTTATGAGCATCTGATACGATAAAATAAGCATTATTAGGAGAAGCTCATGGAACGTATTTCTATTTTTGATACAACACTGAGAGACGGAGAACAGGCCGCCGGCGGTTCATTGAATGTCAAGGAAAAGATTGAAGTTGCAAAACAGCTCGAGAACCTTGGCGTTAATGTGATCGAGGCAGGTTTTCCTATCAGTTCAAAAGGTGATTTCGAATCCGTCAAAGCTATCGGTAAAGCCATTCGGAATCTTTCGGTATGCGGATTGGCAAGAGCAAATATCAAGGATATTGATGCATGCTGGGATGCACTGAAAGGTGCTGCCGATCCCAGACTGCATATTTTTATCTCAGCATCACCCGTCCAGATGAAGTATCAGCTTAATAAAACTCCTGAACAGGTGCTGGATTATGCTGTCAAAGCTGTCGCGCATGCACACAAGTATCTTTCAAATATCGAGTTTTCTCCGATGGATGCAACACGTGCAGATAAGGAATTTCTGTATAAACTGATCGAAGCAGTCATTGATAAAGGTGCATCAGTCATCAATATCCCTGATACAGTCGGTTATTCTGTACCTGCTGAATACGGAAAATTGATTAAGGATCTGAGAAAGAATGTTCCGAACATAGATAAGGCTGTTATCAGTGTGCATTGTCATAACGATATGGGCCTCGCTGTTGCAAATTCGATTGAAGCCATAAGCAACGGTGCACGTCAGGTCGAATGTACTGTTAACGGTATCGGTGAAAGAGCAGGCAATGCCTCTCTTGAAGAAATCGTCATGATCCTGAAAACCAGAAAAGATTTCTTCAAAAAATATGAAACTTCGATCAACTCTGAACTGATTTATCCAACTTCACGAATGGTTTCAGAAATGACCGGTTTCCCGATTCCTGTCAATAAAGCGATTGTGGGTGCCAATGCATTCCGACACGAATCCGGTATCCATCAGGATGGAGTCATTAAGAATTCCTCGACGTTTGAGATCATCAATCCGAGAAATGTCGGTGTTCCTTCATCCAGTCTTGTTATGGGGAAACTTTCCGGAAGCCATGCCCTGAAAGAAAGACTTGCAGAACTGGGATATTCCCTCAGTGAGACCGATTTCCAGGGAGTTTTTAATGCATTCAAGGAAATTGCCGACCGTAAGAAAGAAGTCGAAGATAAGGATATTGAAGAATTAGTCGCTGAGTATCAGAGAAATCTTAATTATTCGTATATCCTGAAGAGGATCCAGGTCAGCTGCGGAGATAAAGGTCTTCCTACTGCATCCATCATCCTCCAGAGCCCAGACGGTACTGAGTATGCAAATGCAGAGATAGGATCAGGCCCGATCGATGCTGTGTATAAGGCGATCGACAATATCGTTAAGGTCCCGAACACTCTTACGGAATTCAGCGTTAATTCCATCACTCATGGTATTGATGCCATCGGATCCGTAATTGTCAGAATCGAAAACAACAATACTGTATATACAGGCAGAGGCGCTGATGTTGATATTATCGTTGCCAGTGCTAAAGCATATCTGAATGCATTGAACCGTCTGATCGCCAGCAATAAAACAGTCACCGACGAAAAATAATCTGTTTAAGGGAATAACAATGAGCGAAATTAAGAGTGCTTTTGAGATTGCCATGGAGCGCATCAATAAGATGGGCGAAGCTACTGAAGAAGACAAACTGAAGTGGAAATATGAGCCTGTCGGTCAGCAGTTGGCAATGAAATTTGTTAAGGGTGAAGCTGATCTTTCGGAAGAACTTGAATCTGTAGATCCGAAAGGTCTTGTATATGTAAGAAAAGCAGTTCAGGAAGTGCTTGGCGGTCTGGTTGTATTGCCTGTAAAGGACGTTGTTCCCAAACAGCTAGATAAAGCACTTGAAGGGCTTGTTATTATCAAAGAGGATAAAGCAACAGCAAATCAGATAGCATCCCAGATCAGACAGCTGATGGAACAATATGTTACAAATGGTGCGGCACAGCGAAAACAGGCTTCTGAGATGCTGAAACAGACATTTTCCCAGAAACTCCGTTCTGCTGCATCACAGATGAGCAAATCAATTGATACCGATTCACTTGATGTGGAAGCTCTTCCCCAGTACAGGGAACAGCTTGCGGAGCTCAACGGAAAGATCAGTGAACAATATCAGATGTATCTGACAGATTTTAAAAACCAATTATTTGCTCTGGAATAATCCATGGAAGATGAAGAACTCGTAAAACTGGCGGTAAGAAGTACCTTCGTTCTAAGATATCCGACACAGACACTTGAGACATTCGGTGTTACAAATATCGAATACTTTATTCTGACAAAACCCGTTTATGATACAGATGAAGAGAAACATGAAACTGTGATAAGGACAGGACATGTTATTGCTTCCAAGCCCCAGATTATTACTCCATATTACATGGCGAAGGCTGAAAGCTTCAGTGAGGAAGCTATCAATTATCTGAAGACACAGAAACAGGTGCTTGCCAGTCTGCTGTACACATATAAGAATGAACCCGGAGAACTTCAGATTGTGGACGGAACAGTTTCAACGGTTGCTGCAAGGATAGCTGCAGACCTTGATAACAAGAATGCCAGACTGAGTGCCATAATCACCGGTGAGGATACCCACTGGGATCTCTCCCTGATGAAATTCATTGTCGATTACACCCGTGATTCAATTCCGAACAATGTCAATGAACTGAATAAAAGACATCTCATAGATATTGATCACAGAGGTGTTCCCAGATCTGCACGTATTGATATCGAGCGAATGTTTGAGGAAGTGCAGGGCGGCAGTTTGGATCCTGACGAACTGAAAACCGAACTGGATAACTGGGATCTCTTTGATGAATATGAAGATCGTTTCTATGATCTGTTCAGATAATTTGTTGATTTTTCCGACAGGTTGCTATTATTAAATCATGAACAGAGATTTTTCTTTTAAAGCAATACTTATAGCCCTTGCAGTTGTGCTTTGCATAGGTGTGACTGTGACTTTTATTTTTTCGGATAATTCATCAAAACCGGGTGGTAAGGATCCGGAGACTACTGTTACCACAAAAACAACCACCACTGATAAAACAACAAAAACAAGTGATGATCCTGCTACCACGACAACTTCTGATGAACCGACAGTTACTCCGCCTGCAAAGACGATCAATGATTCACTCGTTGAAAACAGATTTGTCAACGTTAATATGGCGGACAACTATTTTGAATTCAGTGCTGATAAGACAGTCAAGGAATTCTATAACGGAAGGGCATACGCCGGTTCATGGTCCATTAACGGAACAACACTTACTATCAGAGATGATTCTTCCGGCAATTCCAAGGATTATGTACTGAAGACTGAAGGAATAAATATCCTCAGTTTCTCATACCTGACCAATACTTTTGAGGCACAGGCAAAATAGATTTTACCTGTTGATGCTCTGACTATCCGGCTTTAATACGGCTTCAGTATTTCCATAAATTGTTGAAGATGCTGTCTTTTTCCTCTGACTCAGAACTGTCTGTTGAATTGCTGTCTGAGGACGACGTCTCACTGTCAGAAGAGGATATATCACTGAATGAAGAGAACGTATCACCGAAAGAAAAACTGAATGTATTTTCCGGTTCTTTGTCATTGCTCTTATTCTCTGCTTCTTTCTCGTTGTTCTTATTCTCAGTTTCTTTTTCTTTGCTCTTATTTTCAGCTTCTTTTTCTTTCGCTTTTTCAGCTCTTTTTTCCTTGAAAGATCTGAATGCAGAAGTGCTGAATATGACCAGTGATGTCACAAAGTCGATAACTGCACTGACTACCAAACCGATACCGAGTACTTTTATCTGAGTATCGAGTGCGATAAGAGGGTTCTCCTTGCGCATTTGTATCATCATCATTGCGATACCGAAAACAATGTTGAGGGTTGCAACAACCAAGAGTGTCTGGGGAGTGAATATTTTGAGTCTTTTGATTTTGATGGCATTCTGCATCTCTCTCAGACCGTTGATGGTGATCAGTAATGCGAGAATGAAGGTCATGAACTGGGCTACATAGGATTTTCTTATTAGAAATGCAATGCCGACAATAAGAATAATTGATCCGTATACCAAACTGTTGCTGGCGATGGTTTGCTTGGGTGAACTAGCGAAGAATCTGATGATATCCAGAATTCCGATGCAGATTATTCCTATACTGATTATCATACTGATAGTTTCAAATGCATCAGCCCCTCTGAAAAATGTATAGATACCGATTATCACATATACAACAGGAGCGATCAGCGACAGCAACATTTCTTTTTTCATTTCACATTCCTCTAAAAAGTGATGACAAAATAATAACTCAATCAGACAAATAATTCAGCTAATTATTTTTAAGTGCGGGAATAGACGCATTTGCCGTTAAGATATGTGGCAGATAAGGTTATTTTATGAATTGATTCGTGTCTGGAATTAAACGGATTATCATCCAGTATCACAAAATCAGCCAGATAGTTTTCTTTTATCTTTCCTTTGATTTTCTCATCAAAACTGCTCTCGGCACTTCTGATCGTAAAACTATCGATTGCCTCGCTGACGGAGTATCTCTGATTGGGAAGGTAAGGGTTCTTATCATAATCCGAACATCTTGTGACCGCATATTCTATTCCCCTGAGAATGTCAGGTTTCTCAACAGGGCAGTCGGTTCCGTTTGAAACGCTTACCCCCATGTCAAGCAGAGTCTTCCAGTTGTAACTTGTTTCTGAAAGATCCGGAGCCACAAGCTTCCTTACTGCCGGAATATCCAAATTCAGAAATACAGACTGTGCATATACGTGCAGGTGAAGCTTTTTTATTCTTTCAAGCTGGTCCTTCCGTGTGATCTGACAATGAACTATCCCGTGTCGGTGGTCTTTTTCGGGCTCATTGCCAAGAACACTTTCATATGCGTCCAGCGCTTCATCAAGACATTTGTCACCAATCGCATGTACTGCGATCTGCATTCCATGTTCATTGGCATATTCGATCATCTGGTTCAATGTCTTCTGATCATATAACGAATGTCCGTAATTGTTTTCGTCATCAAGATAATGCTCTGATAAATGTGCTGTTCTTGAACCCAGCGCACCGTCTCCGATCAGTTTGAGCGGACCTATACGGAACATGTCAGTACCTTTGCCCGTGACATTTCCACCCTCAATGAATTCTTTCAGAGAATTAAGATCCTGTAGATTGCATTGTTCATATATTCTGACCGTCAGTCGGTTCTCATTTTCCAGCTCTTTATATGCCTGATTTATGACGCCTGTCGGAATGCACCTGTAAATACAGTAATCATCGGTCTGAACACTTGTGATACCTTTGCTGTTCAGAATTTTGCAGGCCTCATATATCATATTCTTAATTGTCTGCTTGTCAGGAACAGGTTCATATTTATCCAGTTCCTTCATTTCATCATCGTTAAGGCAGCCTGTTTCGTTCTGAAGTCCCGCAATTTTGAGGAGTTTGGAATTCACTACGCAGCAGTGACCTGATACGTGGTTTATCATTATCGGAATGTCTTCTGATACTTTGTCCAGATCGTAACGGGTGGGCATTCTCTTATCACCGTGGAATTTATCCTGAGTCCAGCCCCATCCTGTCAGCCATTGACCGTCAGTATAAGTTGATTCAGCCAGTTTTGAAGAAAGACAGGAAACAATATCTGCAATACTGTCAGTATGTTCAGTCAGATCCACTGCCATCAGTTCTTTGCTGTAACCGAGAAGATGCATATGTGAATCGTTGAAACCAGCACATACGAACTTGTTCTTAAGATCTATCAGAATGTCTCCGGGCTTATATGAACTGAGTACTGTTTCATTGTCACCGACATATGAAAAACGCCCGTCTTCAACAGAGAATGCCTGCTTTATCCCTGGATCTCCGGTATACACATATCCGTTGTAAAATAAAGTTCTCATAATGGTTTCTGTTCGTTTATATCTTCGTAGAACGGCTTGAAGTCGCTGTCGGCTATTCCTTTATGCATATATCTTGCCTTGTAATCTTTAAGCAATCTGAAATAATCGCCTGACAGGATTATAAGGACTGCCACGTTGATAAACGTCGGGATTGCGGATGTTATATCGACAACTGTCCAAATAAATCCCTGATTGTTTGTTTTAACCAGATAGATCGTCCATAAAAGACCGGGAAGAAGACGGCTCCAGTAGAATGCCTTCATGAGGATCTTTTTCCATAGCGCATTGCTGTTTCCAAGGTGTTCAAGCAGGGCAATGTAATATGTGAACCATCCGCCTGATGTAGTTATCGTAAAAATAAACATGACAAGAGCAAGAAGGTACCCGCCTATCTGGCCGAGCCCATGGTAAAATGATGTAAGCGCAAGAGTGCCGCCGTTAGTGCCGTCTGTCCAGGCACCGCTTATTATTACCGCAAGGGCAGTGATTGTACAGATAATGAATGTATCAAAGAATACTTCAAATGATCCCCATAAACCCTGTTCAATAGGGTGGATGGTTTTTGCCGATGAATGAACCATCGGAGAGGTTCCCCAGCCGGCTTCATTCGAATATACAGCCCTCGACATGCCGACCCTGATCATCTGACTAACGGCGCATCCTGCAAACCCTCCGACAGCAGCTGTTCCTGTGAAAGCATTGGAGAATATTGCGCCGAAGGCAGACGGAACTGCTTTGATGTTGAGAAGGATTATTAGAATTCCCATTGCAATGTAAAGAAGGCTCATTGCAGGAACTACCTTTTTGAATGCTGAAGCGATTCCTTTTGTTCCTCCTGCGGTGATTATAAATGTGATAACTGCCATCACCAGAGCCACTATGATAATGTTCTCAATTGTTATGCTTCCGATATGGATATCTCTTATGGGAAGTGCTCCGGCTATGACCTGAGATGAAGTCAGAGTGGCTGATGTTACAAAGAATGTTGAGAATATTCCCAATGCAAATACTATTGCAGGAATATGCCATAGTTTTCCCCAGTGTCTCTTTTCTCCAAGACCCAGTTCCATATAGTATGTTGGACCGCCGAAGGTATCTCCATTCTGCTTATGACGTCTGTAATAAAGACCAAGCGATACTTCGACCTGTTTGAGTATCATGCCCAGTGTTGCCGTTGCCCACATCCAGAAAACTGCTCCGGGGCCGCCGGCCGCTACTGCTGTTGCCACACCGGCTATATTGCCGAATCCGACTGTTCCGCCTATTGCAGTGGCGATTGCCTCGATTGGACTGATCATGCCCTTTATATTTGATTCTGTTGATTCTTCCTTTTTAAACAATGAACCGATCGTATGCTTCCAGATATAACCGAAGTATCTGAACTGAAAAAATCCAGATCTAACCGTGAAATATAAGCCGGCAGCAACAATGAGGATTATTAGGGGCAATCCCCACAAAAGACTATCCAGATTGTACAGAAAATCTATCATCTGTTACTCTTAATTCTCTTTTAATTCATATGTAAAAAAAGAGGAACCACCAATGGTTCCTCTTTCTATATCACTCGGTTAAGCTTAAATATAATTGAAACCAAACAGTCCAATACCGATTACGAGTGTTGCAGCTACAACCATAACTGTAAGAGGAAGCCATGATGCTTCGATCTTGCCTTTGTATTCGTTTTCTCCGGTCCACATGACTCTGATTACATTCAAATAGTATGCAGCGGAGATAACACTGTTCAAAACACCGATGATGATCAGCACTGTATTATGAGTCGATGCAAAGACCTCAAACTTACCGATGAAGCCTGCTGTTGCAGGAAGACCCATAAGGGAAAGCAGGGCAATTGTTATAACAACTGCGGCAAACGGTGCTTGTTTGGCAATACCGCGGTAGTTTTCGATCTTATCGCTTTTGATATGGTCGGATATAGTGATCACACCGGTGAATGCTGCTGCTTCTGCCAGGGCAAAAGCGACTGCAAATGTTATCAGACCAATGAATATCTCATAGTTTGAGACAGAAGCATCAGCAGCGTTCAGACAGAATGCTGCCAGTGCAAGCATCATGTAACCTGTCTGACTGATACCTGAGAATGCAAGCATCTTTTTAATGTTGGTCTGTCTGATTGCCCCGATATTACCGACAAGCATGCTGAGAACACTTAAGACTGCGATAACTATTGCAAGCTTAGGTGCAAGTACTGTAGGTGAACCATAGCTTACGATCTCTATTAGTCTTGCAAGGGTTGCCATTCCGGCAAGTTTTGATGCTGTTGATAAGAACAGGGTTATTGTTGTCGGTGAACCGTCATAAACATCAGGTGCCCATGAATGGAACGGTAC
Source organism: Dehalococcoidales bacterium (assembly GCA_016286345.1). Classification (GTDB taxonomy): domain Bacteria; phylum Chloroflexota; class Dehalococcoidia; order Dehalococcoidales; family UBA1222; genus UBA1222. The sequence continues at coordinate 83,510 of JAEESL010000001.1, forward strand.
TGCTGCTGTCTTGAAACTGAATCCGGCGATAATCATTGCGATACCCAGAATCAGTCCGATCTCGGGATCAGCGGTACCCATGATTGAGAAGAAGATATCGTCGATGTTTATTGATCCGGTATAGCCGAATACAAGTGACATACCGAATAGTAAAATTGCGGAGTTGATACCGCCAAGCAGAATATACTTCATACCTGCTTCAGCTGACTGTTTCGTATTCATTAGAGAAGTCAGTGCATAGAAAGACAGGGCCATAAGCTCAAGGGATGCGAACATTGAAATGAGGTTATATGATGATACCAGTAATGTCATGCCAAGCAGAGCAAGATTGATAAGAACAAGATATTCAGGATACTTGCTTTCAAAATTCTTCGCGTAATCCTGGCTTGCCATTACGACGAGAAGTGCAATAACCGCGAAGAGCATTCTGAAATAGAATGAGGTCATATCAATACAAAGTAAACCCGAGGCATAAACAATACCGTGGCTCATTGGATCATACTGATAGATTACAGTCAGTACGGCAGATGCGATGATACCGATGCAGCTGATTGCCGTAAGCACGTTTCTGTTTTTGATAAACAGACCTGAGATCAGGATGATAATTGCTGTCAGGGCAATACAAATTTCAGGTAAGAAAAAAGTAATTGTTTCTAGCATTCTTGTATCTCCTCCTTACAGCATGGCCAGAACAGCCGATACTCCACCCTTTATTAGACTTGTCATGAAATCCGGATAGAGACCTATTGTGAAAATCAGGATGACAAACAGAATGCAGTAGAACATTTCAAGGTTGTTTGCATCTTCCATTTCATTGTAGATATCCAGTTTCGGTCCGAAGAACACTCTCTGTACTGTCCAGAGCATATATCCCGCACCGATAAGAAGTCCGAGCAGAGCGATCATAACGATCGGATGAGTGCCTGCTACAACAGTAGATGAATATGTGCCGGTCATTATTGAGAATTCAGCGGCAAATCCGCTTGTAGTTGGTAATCCGATTGCACCGAGTGATGCAATAATGAAAAGTGTAGCAATCTTAGGCGTAGTCTGTCCGAGACCGCCGAGTTTTGCAATGTTTCTTTCATGAGCATTGTGCATTACAAGTCCTGCAACTGCGAACAGCAGACCGGTGGTGAGACCATGGCTGACCATCTGCAGTGTTGCACCGGTCATGCCGATTTCACTGAGCGAGAAGATACCAAGCAGAACAAAGCCCATATGGCTTACTGAGGAGTAGGCGATGAGTCTCTTGATATCAGTCTGTCTTAATGTGATGGCACCGCCGTAAATAATGCCGATGACTGCGAGTATTTCAAATAACAGGGCATAATGCTGTGCCATATCCGGCATACATGTGACACACAATCTCATAATTCCATAGCCGCCCATTTTGATCAGAGCACCTGCAAGCATGACACTGGCTGCTGTGGGGGCATCAGTGTGTGCATCAGGGAGCCATGTATGTAACGGGACAACAGGAAGTTTTACACAGAAACCGAGAATAAGCAGGAAGAACAGCAATGGAGCATAGCTTACTGCTGACAGTATTCCGCTTGAAGCAAGACTGACCATATCAAGCGTATTGGTCGAGACATAAACACAGACAATACCCGCAAGCATGAAAGCACTTCCGAATAAAGTGTAGATAACATACTTTAATGCGGAATACTCTTTTCGTCCGCTTCCCCAGATCGAGATAAGGAAGTACATAGGAATGACTTCGATTTCCCAGAACAGGAAGAACAGGACAAGGTCAAGAGCACAGAAAACACCGAGTATACTGCCTTCAAGAATAAGCAGCCATACAAAGAACTCTCTTACTCTGAGATGTTCTTTCCATGAGATCAGTACTGCAACCATTCCAAGGAATGATGTGAGGATAACCATCGGCATGCTGAGTCCGTCGACACCGACATGGTATGTGGCGCCGAAAGCATGGATCCAGTCATGTACGGCTTCAAACTGAATCGTATTTGAAGCTGATCTGTCGAATACGATGAACAGATAGACAGACAGGGCAAACGGGACCATAGCGAAGAACAAAGCCATGTATTTATAGATCTTGTCTTCAACTTTTGGCATTAAAGCCAGAATTATAGCGCCAATGATGGGGATAAAAATGATTAATGATAATATGCTCATCTTATTTCACCACCATCATCAAAATTACAATTACGACAAGACCGATTACAGAGAGCAATCCGTAACTCGGGATTCTGCCGTTCTGAACTGATCTGATAAGACCGCCGATTCCTTTGACTGCTTTGGCTACGGCGTTTACCAGTCCGTCGATTACATGTTTATCAAAGAATGCAAAAAATCTGAACAGTCCGTTTAGAAGTGCATCCTTGTTAATTCTGTCCTGAATGAGTTCATCCATATAGTATTTTCTGCTGAGAAGATTGTATGTTTTCGGCAGTGCAGCAGATACTTTTTCGGCTGATATTTTCTTGAATTTATAAATTGTAAATGCAAGAAGAATACCAAAGGCAGCTGCAAGCAGTGAACCCCAGGCAAGAGGATGAGCAAGTGCACCGACAAGCCCGGTTACAAATGACTGCGATTCTCCGCCGTCTACAAACACTGTGAATGCGTTGCTGCAGTTGATCCATCCGACGAAAATGGCAAGGAATGCCAGAACGAACAGAGGGATGATCATGACATTCGGTGATTCATGGAGATGCTTGTCGCCTTTGTATTCACCGAAGAATACTTTGAATATGACTCGGAACATATAGAATGCTGTCAGACCTGCTGTTACAAGAAGGATTACAAATAATACAGGCTGAGCGCTCACTGCTGATCCGAGGATTCCTTCCTTGGAGAAGAAACCTGAAAGCGGCCATATTCCGGCAAGACTGAGAGAACCGATAAGGAATGTCCAGTAGGTCTTGGGCATAGCTTTCTTCAGTCCGCCCATTTTCCTCATGTCAAAGCTGTCTACAGCATGACTGATTGAACCGGCACCGAGGAAGAGCAGAGCTTTAAAGAATGCATGTGTGAAAAGATGGAACATACCGACGCTTACTCCGCCCAGTGCCAGACCGACAAACATATAACCGAGCTGGCTGATAGTGGAATAGGCAAGTACTTTTTTGATGTCCTGCATGACCAGTGCAATAGTTGCAGCAAATATTGCTGTTATGCCGCCAACCCAGGCAACAACTGTAAGGGTCTGGGGTGCAGCTTCGAACAGCGGGTACATTCTTGCAATCAGGAATACACCGGCTGCGACCATTGTGGCAGCATGGATCAGAGCACTGACAGGTGTAGGACCTTCCATGGCATCCGGAAGCCAGATGTGAAGAGGGAACTGGGCTGACTTACCCATTGAACCCAGGAACAGTCCCAGACATGACCATGTAAGAACGGCTGAACCTATGGCACCTGCGGCTGCAAGTCCGTGCAGTTCTGAAATAGTAAATGTACCGGTTGCATTGAACAGCATTATGAGTGCTGCCAGAATGCCGAGATCACCGATTCTGGTGATAAGGAATGCTTTCTTAGCTGCAGAGGCGGCTGATGGTTTGAAGAACCAGAATCCGATGAGCAGATAGGAACATAAACCGACGAGTTCCCAGCACATGAAAAGCATCAGCAAACTGTCAGCCAGTACAAGACCGAGCATCGAGAATGTGAATAATGCAACGAAACTGAAATAACGTCTGTATCCGTGATCACCGTGCATATATCCCATTGAGAATATCTGTACCATCAGTGAAACGGTGTTGACGACCATCAGCATGACAGTCGATAACGGGTTCAGCTCGAGAGCAAATTTAACATTCAGTGCTCCGATGTTGAGCCATTGTACGGATGAAGTTGTGATATTTCCATCTGTGAATACATTTATCAAAGCCCACAGTGATAATAACCATGAGGCTGTTGTTGCAATAATTACATAAGGGGCTGAAGGGGAGTCTTTTTTGATCCAGCCGATTATCCATGTCAGAGCAAAAGCTGCCAGAGGAAGGAGCCATATTAACCAAATACAAATTTCAGGTATTGTCATCATCTTACTATCACTTCAATAAATTAATATCGTTGGTATCAATATCTTCAAAGTGACGGAAGATAGCCAGTACGATTGCAAGACCAATCGTGACTTCAGCGGCAGCAACCACCATACTAAAGATAGTGAAAATATGACCATATGCCGTTGCAATTGCAGAAAACTTGGAGAAAGCAACAAGAGAAATGTTTACTGCATTCAGCATGATTTCAATACTGATGAAAATCATGATGGCGCTTCTTCGACTAAAAGCTCCATACAGACCTATGGCAAACAGAAGAAATGCGAGAATAATATAATACTCAAGTGTCATGATTATTTCTCCCTCGCAACAGTTATTGCACCGACAATTGCTGTGAGAATAATCAGTGCTGCAATTATTACAAGAAGCACATATCCGCTCTGATCAAACAGGGTGACTCCCAGTACATCGGTTTCTGTGCCGATCGGTGATGTGGTTCCGCTGAATTTTGAAGTCAATGCAGTGTAGCATCCCAGTGCGGCTACACATAATGCACCGATGATCGCAGGTATCTTCAATTTGTTTGATTTGTTTCCTGCTTCATTCTGTTTTGTCATCATCACTGTCATGATGATGAGAACAGCAACTGCACCGATATAAACCATTACCTGAATTATTGCCAGGAATTCAGCACTAAGTGTGATGAATATTCCGGCAACTGAAAGGAAACATATGATCAGAGAGAATGCTGATCTGATCACTGATTTAGCCTGAATTGCATATATTGCTGATCCCAGCAGTACAAGGGAGAGAATATAGAATGCAATCTTTAATCCCATTATTTCTCCTCCTTTACTGATTCCTCAGTCTTTTTCTCTTCTTCTTTTTTCTTCTTTTTGTCTGATTCTTCTTTATCGATATCAAGAAGCAATGACTGATCAGGTAATTCTGAATCTAATTCCGAATGATAATATGAGCTTTTAGGAGCATCTATGAGGTGTTCCTTGTGAAGTACCTGATCTTCTGTCGTATATGTGGCTCGTTCATATTCGGAGCTTGAGAAAAGTGCACCGAACGGACAGGATTCAACACATAATCCGCAATATACACACTGTCCGCCTTTGAGATCATAATGCGTGACTTCATACTGAAGATCACATCTGAGACATCTGTTTGCTTCAGCCTCAGCTGTTTCCTGATCCCAGCATTCCTCAACACATTCAAAATTGGTTATTCTCGTATCAACGTCCGTGTACACGGAATCATGAACATTATCGGGATTGGGTCTTCCAGGTCGTAAAGGAAGAGGCATTTCGTTATGAAGTACTTCTGTGATATTGCCGTCTCCGCCAAGATATGTATCGATTGATTTGGCTGCAGTCTTGGCCTGGGCAACTGCCTGGATCACAGTTGATGAACCGAGTACATTGTCTCCTGCAGCATATATTCCGGGAATATCTGTGGCCATGGCACGGTCAACAATGATCCTGCTGTTGCTTTCATTCTTTTTAACTCCGAATGATTCGGGGACAATGGGATACTGTGATGATGCGGAAATAACAGTGTCCACATCGATAATATATTCTGATCCCTCAATGGGAACAGGGGATCTTCGTCCTGATGCATCCACCGGACCAAGCTCCATTTTTTTACATTCTACTTTGAGCTGGCCGTTTTCCTCGAAGACTCGTACAGGAGAGGCAAGGTATTGCATATCAACACCTTCCTCAATAGCCATATCTATTTCTTCGCTGTCTGCAGGCATTTCATTACGTGTTCTTCTGTACAGAACGAATACATTCTTTGCACCAAGTCTGACTGCGGTCCTGCAGCAGTCCATGGCAGTGTTTCCGCCGCCTACGATGACAACATTGTTGCCGATCTCGATTTTCTTGCCGAGAGCGACATCTTTGAGGAAGTAAACTCCTCCGAGAACGTGTTCGTTGTCTTCTCCGGGTATTCCAAGCTTTGCTGCTTCATGAGCACCTGTTGCAAGAAGAACTGAATCGAATCCGTTTCCGAGAAGGCTCTTCGGATCTTCAACTCTTGTATTGAATTTGAACTCACAGCCCATATCTTCAATCACTTTGACATCATGCATAAGTGCATCTTCAGGAAGTCTGAATCTGGGAATACCGACAAGCATCATGCCTCCTGCCTTAGGAAGCTCATCGAATACTGTGACTTTATGACCTTTTCTGAGCAGATAATATGCTGCAGTCAGTCCGGCAGGACCTGCACCGATGATTGCAACGCTTTTACCTGTCGGTTCTGCTTGTTTTACATTTTTCATCCATCGTCCGTCATCATGTTCAACTGCATATCTCTTCAGTTTTCTGATGGCGACAGGATTATCAACCGTCTTTCTTGTACATGCTGATTCACAGGGATGGGCACAGACATAAGCACATGCAGACGGAAGAGGGAGCTGTTCTCTTATGATCGATAATGCTTCTTCAGGATTTCCTGTTGCGATTGCCCTGACGTATTTTGCCGCTTCAACTTTTGCGGGACACTTCATGATACAGGGAAGAAGCTTTCTCAGCTGTTTGGGCTGTTCACTTGTCTCGATGTGAATACTGTGATGAGGACAGGCATCTTCACATGTATAGCATCCGATACATTTTTCTGGATTCCATGCAAGTGAAATACCTCGTTCTCTCTTTGCTAGGTTCAGCTTTTCTTCAGGATACTGAACCGTAATCGGTCCTCTCACAAGATTTTTGAGAGTGACCTTCATTCCTTTTATGATACCTTGTCCGTAATGTCTACTCATGCTGAAGCTCTCTTCCTGGTTTATATAGACCTGACCAGAGATAAATAATTAAGACTGTCATTACAATGGAGACCAGAACGACGATCCACTGAGCAAGATCCGGGAAGAAAGTGATTCTGACTGCAGTGAAAAGCAGATTGAATAATGCCAGAGGGAGAAGGAATTTCCAGCATAATGACATTGATTTTTCAACCGTTAAACGCGGGAGTGTGGCTCTTATCCATAAAATGAACAGGAAAACAATAACCATCTTGATGAGCAGTGGAATGGGACCGTCTATGAATATTCCTTTGTAACCTCCGAGGAAAAGTGTCGCAACCAATGTTGACATTACAACTGCTTCACCATATTCGACAAGGTATAACATTGCGAATTTCATGCCGGAATACTCAATATTGAAACCTGCAACGATTTCACTGTCACATTCCATGACATCAAACGGAGTTCTGTTTATTTCTGCAAGTGATGAAATGAAATAGCATACAAATGCCAGCGGCATAAAGATGATATTCGGCAGAGACTGTGCGGCAACGATGCCGTTAACCGACATTGTTCCGCTGGAGATAACCAGGCTGATTAAAACGAGAAGCATGGGGATCTCATAACTGATGAACTGTGCAAGTCCTCGCATACCGCCGATGAGACCGTATTTGTTGTTGCATGCATAACCGCAGAGAAAAACACCGACAGAACTGATCGAACTGACTGCTGCGATGTAAATAATTCCGACATTGAGATCAACCAGCTGGAATCCCTTGGAGAAAGGAATTACGGCCAGGATCATCATTACCGGTACGAACGCCATTAAAGGAGATAGCCAGAACAGAATCTTGTCTGTTTTATTGGGAACAATGTCTTCCTTCAGCATTACTTTGATTACGTCGGCAATGCCCTGGAACAGTCCCAGTGGACCGATTCTGTTGGGACCTCTTCTGATCTGGAAAAAGCCGATCACTCTTCGCTCTGTCCAAATGAACATGACTATGAAGAAAAAGAAGTATGCGATCAGAATAACTGCGGCTATGACCAGATGCCACCAGAAATTTTCATACCACATTATCTATCGACCTCCCCCATGGATAGGTCGACACTGCCAAATGTGATGATGGCGTCGGAAAGAGTCTGACCGACCATTAATTTTTTCAATGCTGTTAAATTAATAAATGCGGGGGCTCTGAAATGACATCTGTAAGGTTTATCAGAGCCATCGGATTCAAGGTAACATCCCAGGATACCTCTGGGTGATTCGATTCGTTTGTAAGTTTTACCTTCAGGAACGTGCAATACAACAGGTACTTTTGTCTGATACTTGCCTTCGGCCGGCATCATATCAAGAGCCTGTTCTATGATTGAAGCGCTTTGTTTCATTTCTTCCATTCGGATCCAAACTCTGTCATATACATCACCATTTTTGCCGACAGGTACATCAAACTTGAACTTGTTATAAATGGAGTAGGGAAGATCACGTCTGACATCAAAATCAACACCGGCACTTCGGAGTACGGGACCGCTTGTAGAAATATTAATTGCGTCTTCCCTGGTTAAAATTCCTACACCTTTTGTTCTGGAAAGGTAGATTTCGTTATCGTACAAAAGATCTTCATATTCCTTCATGTATTTAGGGAATATTCTCAGGAATTTTCTGAGAAGAGGTACGAATTCCTTGGGGAAGTCCTGAGACACGCCGCCGAAACGCATGTAGTTATACATCATTCGCTGACCCGTTACCATTTCCATCAGGTCGGTAAGCTTTTCTCTTTCACGGAACATATACATGAATACCGTGTAGAATGAGCCCATATCGTTCATCTGGGAACCGACCGCAAGATAATGTGATGAGATTCTCTGCATTTCGGCCATGATTACTCGCATATATTCGGCTTTTTCAGGTACTTCAATTCCTGCTAATTCTTCAACTGCCATAACATACGGCCAGTTATTATTGATCGCAGACACGTAATCCAGACGATCTGTCATGGGAATGCCCTGCTTGTATGTACGCATTTCCATGAGTTTTTCCACACCTCTGTGCAGATAACCGAAAATAGGTTCAACGTCTTTGACTATTTCACCATCGAGAGTGATTCGCATTCTGAACACACCATGTGTGCTTGGATGCTGGGGACCGACATTAAGTACATATTCTTCAGTTTTAAATGACATCTTTGAAGTCCTTTCGTTGAGGATGACCTTCAAAGCCGTCCCATAACACGATTCTCTTCAGATTCTTATGGCCTTTAAATACAATTCCCATAAGATCGAAAATCTCTCTTTCCTGAAAATCCGCCCCGGTCCATATATTTGACAGGGAGTCGATCTCAGGCTTTTCCCTTGGAACTGATGTTCTGATGATTATGTCGGTCTTATCAACTACGTTTATTAATGTATATACAAGTAAGAATTTTTCATTATGATCTGAGGCTGTAATCATCTCCAGATAATCATATCCTGCTTCATTTTTCAGCCATTCAGTGCATTCAAGAATATTTTCGGACGGAATCTCTGCAAATCCGTTTCCGGTTTTTACGTATTCAAACTGTTTGGAAAGAGCATCATATGTTTTCATTTTGATTTCTTTTCCCATTCGCATTTGTCATGATCGATTTTCTTTCGAAGTGTCTCAAGTCCATAAAGCAGAGTTTCTGGTCTTGGAGGACAACCCGGGATATATACATCGACCGGAATAATATGGTTGTATCCGGGAACAACAGCATAGGAATCCTGGAATATTCCTCCGGATACAGCACATGCTCCCATGGCGATTACCCATTTTGGTTCAGCCATCTGTTCATAAATTCGTTTGATCTGAGGCGCCATCTTCCAGGTCAGTGTTCCTCCGCATACAAGGAGATCTGCCTGTCTGGGGGATGGCCTGAGTACTTCCATTCCGAATCTTGCAATATCGAATCTGGACATGGAAGTGGCAATAAACTCAAATGTGCAGCAGGCAGTAAAACATGTAACCGGCCATAATGATGCTTTGTGCGCCCAGTTTATTGCATCATCAAGTGTTGTAAGGATTATGTTTTTGTTTAATTCCTTGACAGTTTCATCAGACCAGTCCATATCATCAGGGATAACTGCCTGACTGTCATGCCGAAGGTTCTTTATTTCACTGCCTTCATAAAAATCTGCTTCATTCAAAGAAGGGATGAAGGGCTGTTCAGCTATTTCCATTGCAACACTCCTTTCTTCCATGCATAAAAGAATCCACAGGCAATAATTGCCACGAATATAATGCCTGACCAGAATATACTGACGGAATAAATACCGATATTCTTTAATGCGAGGCCCCAGAGGATAAGGAATATCAGTGAAGTATCCATTGCAGAAAGCATTAATGCATAGTAGTAGTAATGAGGATTGAATCGGACCCAGCTGCGGTCAATTGTGACCAGACCACACTCGTAAGTGTTGTATTTGACATCTGATGGGTTCTTTTTCTCGAATTTAATAAACTCAAGAACCTGAGGCATGTAAGCGATAAAGGCGGAGAATGCCAAGCAAATAACCAAATACAATGCGATATAACCGTAATCAGTTAACATAGGCTTTTCCTATAAAAAAAACGATAAAAAAGATTTTATCAGCCTATTTTATATAGTGTCAAAGGACTATCGGTCATATTTGTCAATTCTTACAGATTTTTTTCACGTTTTATGATTGTACAGACCTTATCTGATACGTCTTCTACGAATGATATGCACTGTTTTTTTCTTTCAGGTGAATTGAATATCAAATCTTTTGACAGTATTCTGCAGCATATTGCACGATGGTCTGCTCTGAATGCATCGTGCAGTTCCTTTCCAAGATTTTTTGCAACAGTTCCTTTCGGATCAAATGCCTGATGACGTCCGAAAATCATTCCGAGCACCATTACTCCGCCGGCCACAGCACCGCAGGTACACCCGGCACCACCCATGCCTGCTGAGAAGCCTGAAGACAATGCAATTACTTCTTCCGGAATGTCAATATGTAATTCTTCCACAAATGCTCTGAGAACTGATTCTCCGCATCCGAATGATCCTGATGAATACAGTTCGGCGGCTCTTTTCTTTATTGCTTCAGTATCGATTGTTTGCACATTGATTTCGTATGACATTTCTTTATCCTGTTTTCCTTAATATATATTCCGATGATATTTTATCTACCTTATTTATTATATGTCATGACTTCACTGTATAGGTCTGATCAATAATCCAAAATGTTTATACTGTTTTCTTTCATTATTATAATATGAACTGAAATGAACACAGAAATTAACAATGCATTTAATAAATTGGAGTATATTAAAGATCTGAATTTCGATTGTATTGAAATGATGAGTTCTTATCTTACTAATAATCCGCGTTTTATAACGGAAGACATGATAAGAGATTTGAAAAAGTCTCTTTCTCTGAAAGATAAGGATGCATTCCTTTTTCTGTTTGCTGCAGCCTGTGACATGGATGTAGAGAACAACCCACGACATAAAGAATTATTCGGCAAATATTTCAGAGAATCAGTTGCTGAACTTAGTATGAGAGAATTCAGTCAGAATCAATATTATCAGATGATAGATTTTCCCGATGTCTCGATGGGTGACTGGACCTTCCAGCACAATGTATTTCAACCTTATGAGGCATTTATATACGACGATATCAAAGTCTTTGATGACTACAGGGAAGTTCCGAAGCTTGGTTTTTTCACGGAGGAATTCCGCTATCCGGCTGTTCTTGAGAATAACAACGAATGGATGATGATTACACCAGAAGAAACGATGACTATCAAAAAGGCTATCTCTAAGGCGGCAGGGGATGTGATCACATTCGGGCTCGGACTGGGTTATTATCCATTCATGGTCAGTCAGAAAAACAATGTCAGCAGTGTAACTGTCATTGAAAAAGATCCTACTGTAATTGAATTGTTCAGAAAATATATTCTTCCTCAGTTTCCCAATAAGGAAAAAGTACACGTGATTGAAGCTGACGGATTTGAATATGCAGAAAATGAATTAATCAAAAACAATTTCAGTTTTTCATTTGTAGATATGTGGCATGATGCTTCTGATGGTCTAAGTATGTACATAAGAATGAAAGCATTTGAAAAGTACAATCCGAATATTACTTATGATTACTGGATCGAAGATACCCTTATTTCAAGACTGCGATGGTTTGTGTTTGATACTCTTAAGGATAGTTATTTCGATAAACGAAATGATCATTTCGATATTCCTGGTACGGACAATCTTAAAAACGATACGGATCTTTATGCATGTCTAAGTGATGGTTTTCTTAAACAGATGTCTTCTGTGATCTCTCCACTTTTGCTTGACAATGTGTAGTTTTTCTTTTCCTGATATCGGAACATTAATAATTATTTGTCGAATAATAAAAACAATTTATTAATCAACAAATAAATTCGACCAATTCTTTTGTATGTATAAAAGTTGACTATTTTGTATTTAAGTCCAAATTTAGATATAAATGTAAAATATCTATTATAAAAATGCAGAATTAGATTCAAAATATTCAACAACAAGCAATAAATATTTTTAATTTATTGCTTTATTATCTAACAATAGTAGATTCGATTAACTTTCTAAAGGAGGTGCTGCAGGAAATTAATTTTGCTGGTTCTTCTCAAAAATACAAGGAGGTTAATTAATGTCAAAAGAGACAAACTTGGTTTCCCGACGAGAGTTTCTTAAAGATGCCGGACTTGTAGTTGGCGGTGCAACTGTAGGTTCTGCGGCATTACTCTCTGCTTGTAAAAACAATGGCAAGAGCGGCAGTGTAACCAAATATGTATGTCCGCTCGATTCCAAGGAATTCGATTCATTACAGGCTTTAAAAGATCACTATGCATCAGCTCATGAAGGAGTTGCCTTACCTGATTTCAAGACATTGAACATCAATGGTGTTGATTATTCATTAATTATCAATGATTATTGGTCTCTTGCATGGGTATTACGTGAAACATTAGGACTTTATGGTACCAAAGTTGGTTGCGACATGGGTCAGTGCGGTGCTTGTACAGTCATCGTTGATGACAAACCTATGTATGCCTGTTTACTTTTCGCATGCGAAATGGAAGGAAAGAAGATCCGAACTGTTGAAGGTTTGGCTGACTATGGCAATAAGTTAAACAAAGTCCAGCAGGCTTTCCATGATGCTAATGCTACACAGTGCGGTTTCTGTACTTCAGGCTTCTTGATGGCTGCTCAGGCTCTTATTGAACGCAATTCAAGCCCAAGTGAAGATGAAGTAAGACACGCATTATCAGGACATCTCTGCATGTGCCAGAACTTTAAGAAGACAATCGAAGCGGTTGTCGCAGCAGGAGGTAAATAATGGCTCTTCCTGAAATGAAAGTAATGGGTTTAGGAACCCCGGGTAATGACAAAATCAGATCATTCTTTATGGATGACCTTTTGACTGGTAAACCTCGATTTGTCGGTGACCGACATTTCGCTGGTCAGCTTTATGCAGTTGCTAAGCATGCAACAGTAGATCATGCTAACATCACTAAAATTGACGCATCAGAAGCTCTCAAAGTTCCCGGCGTCGTTAAAGTTCTTACATATGATACCAACCCTGAATGGGCACGAACTGCCCCGATTCTTTACAAGACAGTACCTTTCTATGGCGCTCCTATTGCCCTGATTATCGCGACTGACTGGTATATTGCACAGCGTGCAGTCAATCTTGTAAAGGTTGATTATGAAGTCCTTCCTGCCGTCATCAAGACAACTGATGTCATGGCTGATGATGAAGCAATGACCAGAGATACTTCAGCTCCTTTGAGCGGTAGATTTGCTGATTCCAACTTCCAGTCATCTGGTGTTACCAACCGAGGTGATGTTGATGCTGCCTTGAAGTCTGCTGCATACACCAGGACAATCAGTGATATGCCTTGGACTACACGATATCAGCATCAGCCTCTTGAACAGTATGAAGCACTTGCTTACTGGTCTGGTGATGAAGTTTATGTTTATATCGCTTCACAGAACATTCATGGTCATCATCGATCCCTTCACAATTGGACCGGAATTCCTTTGAATAAACTTCATGTCTATTCTCCCGGCTGCGGTGGCGGTCTCGGTACACGACTTAACAACCCTGAAGCATTAATGGCAGTATTTGCATCCAAGGAAGTTGACGGACGACCTGTTCTTTACAAATGCACCAAGAAACATTCAATGCTTTTCGGCGGACGACAGTTTGATGCACGATCAGTTATCACTATCGGTTGTGATAAGGACGGCAAACTGGTCGCTCTGGATGTCAAATATGTCTGCAACGGCTATGGTGCAGGTATTACTCCTATCTTCTCCAAGACCTTAACTATCCCTAACATGAGATATGAAGGCACCAGACTTTATCTTAATGATCAGGACCGATGTGCATGGCGTTGTGTTAATGATCCTCCTACTGGTTATCATTTCACTCATGCTCTTGATCTTGTTGCTGAAGATCTCAACATGCGACCTGATGAAATCCGATTGAAGAATATCATGGGTGAACATGATGTTGATCAGGATTCAGGTCTTCCTTTCGGTACTAAGGAAGTCAATGCATGTCTTGATAAAGTACTTCAGGAGAGCGGATTCGCTTCCAAGTGGCACAAGCCCGGTACTAAGAAACTGGCAGATGGCCGACTCCATGGTATCGGTGTCCATTGTCATCATGATAGCCATGGCCGAATCGCTGGTTCTGACCGTGCTACTATCGTTCTTATGCTTCAGGATGGTACTGCAGCAGTTCTCGATGGTGGTTCTGCACCTCACAACCAGATGACTGAACAGGCTATCGTTGCAGCAGAAGTCCTCGGTCTTAAGATCGATGATGTCAAGACTCCTGTCTATGGTAACAGTGATGCAACCCTCAACGGCGGTATGCATGGCGGTTCATCATTCACTGGTTCTACCGGTGGTGCTACCATGAAAGCAGCTGAACAGTGCCGAAAGCAGGTCTTTGAAGCTGCATGCAAGAATGCAACATTCTCTGCAGTAAATGCAAAACCTGAAGATCTTGATTCAAAAGATAGTGTTATCTTCCTTAAGAGAGATCCTTCAGTCAAAGCAACATTCGCTGCAATTTGTTCATCGGCTCTCAATCCTATCGGTGGCATTGGACACGGCTGGAACAACGTTGATGCAGACGGCACCGGCGGTTTACAGAGACCTAAGGATGGTTTCGAAGTCGGTCACAATACTGAAATGGGTTCTGCCTGCGCAGATGTCTGCGAAGTCGCAGTTGATCCTGAAACTGGCGAAGTAGAAATTCTCGAACACTGGAATGCAGTCGGTACCGGACGTGTTATCTACACCGACGGTGTACTTCAGCAGATGGGTTCAGGTACTGAACTTCAGGTCAACATGGCCCTCTACTATGGTGATATCAAAGATATTCCTACCGGTAATATTATCGGTACCCAGTACACTGAATCACAGATGATAACAACCCTCGACTGCAACCCTTCACGATATCATCTGTATCCTATTGAAGGTGATAACCATACCGGTCCTCTCGGTGCTCATGGTATCGGTGAACCTTGTGTTGGTGGTTACTGCTGTATTCTCTCAGCAATCTATAACGCAATTGGTAAGTGGGTCGACACTGACCATGGTGCTTGTAACCCTGATAGAGTTCTCAAGGCTCTTGGAAAGGCATAGTTTAGGAGGATACTATGGATAACATTAAACATTATGAAGCTACATCTTTAGACGATGCTGTTTCCATCCTGGCCAAAGGCAAGGGAGCAGTTTGTGCCGGCGGTTCTGACCTGATGACTTACCTTAAGGGTTTCATCGTTGCTGATCCTCCGACAAACATTGTCGACATCAAACGAATTTCAGGTCTTTCTTACATTAAGAAAGATGGCGATACCCTCAAAATCGGTGCCTTGACTACATTGTATGAAATTGCAAACAGTGATGATGTAAAGAACAACTGTCCTGCACTTGCAGAAGCAGCCGGTTTAGTCGCTTCTCCTGAAATCAGATTCCAGGGAACTATTGGTGGTAATATCTGCCAGAAGCCTCGATGTATTTATTATCGAAACGAATTTGATGATTATCCCTGCAAACGAAAGGGTGAATCCAGCATGTGCTATGCTGTTGCAGGTGTAAACAGATATCATTCAATTTTCGGTTTGAAAGACACCTGCATGGCAGTATGTCCTTCCGACACTGCACCTGTACTGGTAGCAGTTGGTGCTAAGATCGTTACCACTAAGAAAACATGGGATGCCAAGGACTTCTTCGTAATTAAAGGCGAACAGATCAACTCAATCGATGCTGACGAAATCGTCAAAGAGATCCAGGTTCCTGCAGCCAAGAAGAGTGTTTACAAGAAGTTTGCATTCCGAAAATCAATCGACTTCCCGTTGGTAAGCGTTGCAGTAGCACAGACAGGCAGCTCAGCAAAAGTAATCCTCGGAGCTTGCTTCAATGAACCTTATGAAATTGATGCAGCAGAAATCGCCGGTGGTAACTTCTCTGAAGCCAACGCTGAAGCAATTGCAGCCAAAGTCGATGCAAAAGCAAAGACAACAGCTCAGAATAAATACAAGGTTCAGATTGCAAAGACTCTTATCAAGAGAGCAATTCTTTCACTGGCCTAATTTAATAATTTATTCTAAGTAAGGTATAATTAATGGAGGAGGCGGGTTAACTGCCTCCTCCTTGACTATAAGTAGAGTGAATGAATATGAGTGCAGCAGAAAAGATCGGATCATTTATTAAGAACAATAAACTGAAAATTATATTCTTTGTAGTTGTTATATGTCTGTTTCCAACAGCTATGATCAAAGTTAAATGTCCTATTTGTTCTAATTCCGGTCAGCTTGAGACCAGTAAACTGTCTTCTGTCGACATCCGTAATCTTGATGCAACAGTAGGGGGAGCATATTTTGCTGTCTGTGCGTCATACCGTGTTTATATAACGGATGTTACTGTTAAGCTTGTTAATCAGGCAACTGAACAGGCAAATGGGTATTTGAGTTTGTCTCTTATTGATTATGTGTCCGGACGAACACTGGATACTCAGTATGTCGTTGTTGATATTCCTCCAAAGAAGGAAATGAATGCTACATACCATTTGTTCTTCCAGACACAGGTCGATGATCCCAAAACGATTAAGATCAGTGCCAGACTTACCCATAATATGGCGGAAGACAAGGCATGTCACGGAACTGGTTATGTGAAGCTTAATGAATGGCCTTTGTGCTTTGCAATGAAGAAGAGTATTACTGAAGCTCAGAAGGTAGAAGTCTCAGAACCTGCATTTATTCCTCTGTTTGTTGCTCCTGAAGATTGGGATATTACTCAGCCTTTTGAACTGGATTCATATAATTTTTAAGCTACTTTCAACTAAACAAAAATGCCGGTATCACTACCGGCATTTTTATTGCTGTTCGGGTTGATATTATTCTGGTTTTACAATTTCAAGCAATTGATTAATGACAGGATCGAGCATGGATAAGTCATAACCGACTTTAATGGGTTTGATTGTCATTTCTGGTTCATACTCTACCACAGGTTCTTCTGCTGGCTCTTCGGTAACTTCTGATTCGTTGTCTTCGGAAACGGATTCAGTCTCTTCTGCTTCAGCTGCAGGGTCTTCAACTGCTTCATTATCTTCCACATTAACGTAAGCTGATATTTCATTATTGTCATTTATTATTGCAACTGAAGGAACATCATTGTCATTCTGTTCAATTGTACTGAGTTCTGTTTCAGGTATTTCATCGATTACAATCATGTTGACTGGCTTCGCCATTGTTTCAGGATCAATTTGTTCAGGTTTAAGATTTTCCTTAATACGTTCAGAATCAAATGCATCTCTGCTTAGAATATAAGTGCAGTATCGTGGTTCAAGAATGGCAGAGTGTCGCTTGATGGATTTAACACCTTTCTTGTTAAACCAGTCTGTTTCTTCTTCTACCTCAATGGCAATATCTGGTCTGCACATTCTGGTGTAGTCTGCAATAAGATTGATGTCATTGTAATCTTCTGCTGTGATGATAAAGATGTCAGGCCAGAGATTTGTTTCTCCCCATTTGTCTTTAATATGATCGGTATTCAGCCATTCCTGATTGCGTGGAACTGACTGTGCCCTGAAGCATGGTCGGTGAAATTCACAGCGTATGCCTATCATCTTGGCCCAGTCTTTTTTCTTCAGAATGATTTTCGGTGTCAGAAGATTGCAATCTGCATCTTCTTCAAAAAGGATCTTGTTCGTGATTCTCGGCTGCGGAACTTTTTGTTCTTCACCGCCGGTCGAATTGACTTCGAGATCAGTGCCTGATTTTGCACTGTTGAATGATTCCACGGAAAACATCTTTTCCGGGGCAAGTTTATTGACAATGCATAAAGTCAAAAAGTACTTGTATCCTTTTTCAAAGTAATCGGCACACTGCATTTTGACTTTTTCTCTTGCTTCTTTTTCATAATCATCTATTGTTTTATTGCCCTTGAATACATCGATAAGGGTAGTGTACAGCCCTTCAGAAATGAAATGTCTCGGACCGTCCAGGAAGTATCCGATTGATTTCTCCATCACGATTCCTTCGGGAGCAATCGTTGATGTTATTTCATTCTTTACTTTTTGCCAGTTAACGGATAGCTCTTCTGCGTCGGCTATTTCATCAGGAATTGTAGTATCGACAATAATATCGTTGATTTTGTCGAATCTCTTGTAGAATTCTTGTCTGTAACCATCAGCCAGCATAGTGGAATTTTTTGTGAATTTGATATGATCGGGATTTTCTTCAACATACTTTACCAAATCTGAATAAATCTCGCGCCATTCCTCAGTCATAACTTAATAACCCCCATTTTTTTTATAACTAAGTAATACAATAACTACCTTATATTATATTATCAGTTTTATTTAAGAATATATAAATAAATTAATGTTTTTTGCCCGTTGACATCAATAAATCATATATAGTATGACTTTAAAACCCCGTTTTTGACAGTTTTGATTGATAAAAACAGCCCGATTCGTGCCTAAAACGGCCGTTTTCCGGGCTTTAAAAACCACTTCGTTTTGTGGTAATTTCTTTTACTTTTTGGTCTTTGTACAGATCTTTTTCATTTCCCTGTTGCTGATTATCTGCCTGTCTGTCCTGAACCCGAACACTTCATGTAAGTCATCTGTCAGGTCTGTTCTGGTATACGCGGGTATGTATCCTTCTCCTTTCGCATCCAGCATCATCATCTTCCTGAGTGTCCCGATCAGCTCTTCACAGGTGTATTTTTCTCCCAGCTTCTTCTCTAATATCCTGTATATGATCATCGCCATAAAGCACGTCATAAAGTGTGCAGTTATCCTGTCTTTCCTGCTCATATATACAGGTCTTGATTTGAACTCTTTCTTCATTATCCTGAAGCACTCTTTTATCTCCCACCTCTTCTTGTTGACCTCTATGATCGACTCAACTTCGTCTTCAAGGTTGGTGCATACCGCATAAAAGCCGTCATATCTTTCTTCCTGATCTATCTTCTTGTTGTTTATGCCTCTTATCTTCTTTTCAGCCACTTCTCCGTTATCAGTACAGTACGTATCTTCGATAAAGCGCTTATAGTCGTTGGCTCTCATGTGATCCCTGTTTCCTGATACCGTCTTTATTGCTCTCTCAACCTGATTGTTCCTTACGTTTCTCTGGTATTCCTGATACTTGAGTGAGTAGGAGACTATCAGCCTCTGCTCCAACCCGTCTTCATTTATCCATCTTTCCTTATAGAATACTTTGTCATAATCAGTGTTCGCATTGAGATCATTAAGGTTATATTCCTTCCTGGAGCCTTTGAGATGCCATCCTTCAGGACTTAAACAGTATTTCTGTAAATGACTTTTCATTTTCTTGACCGACTGTACGGTTATAAAGCCTCTGTCTGCTACATCATTGAACCTGCGGTTGACTGTCGATGACAGTCCCGCATCAGTACATACTACGAACCTGCTCATCCCGAAGTCAGATATCATCTTCTTCTCAAGAGGGGTCATCGTTGTCTGTTCGTTGGCATTTCCATTGAAGACGGTAAATGACAACGGTACACCGTCAGCATCCATAAATAATCCCATCTGTACTATTGGGTTGGGCCTGTTTTCTTTGGAGTGTCCGTACTTCCTGAAGTCATCCTCTTCTTCTATCTCGAAGTAGAAGTTGGTGCAGTCATAATACAGGATTCCTTTCTTTCTGTTTATGACCTTAAGTGAGTTCTTATACAGTTCAGACTGTATATAATCGTTCTCCTTGCATAAGACCTCCAGTCCTCTGTAAACATGCTGCAGTCTGAAAGTTTTCTTTTCCAGGTATCTGTCTGCTTCTTCATATGTCCTGAGCTTGGAGGCCGGATCAAGTATCCTGGAGTAGATGAGTCTGGAAAGGATATTATTCAGGTCATACTTGCACCTGTATTTTTCCATTATCTTCTCACATATCTTATCGAGTCCCAGTTGATAATAGATATCCTGCAGAAAGAGATAACCGATGTTATATAATCGTTGTTCATTCTTCTCGAGTTGTCTGGTAGGAGAGTACTTGATGATGATATCCGCATTTTCCTCTTTTTCCTTACGAGTACACTCTATGGCATATTGTTTTGCCCATTCGTAAGGATCCATATCTCCGGCACGCTTTTTGACATCCTCAAGGGAACCCAGCTTTTCCACTGTCTTGGTAAAAGTCTTGGCACCGACTCTGACTGTTCTGGTGAGATAGAAATGCACTGTATTTTTGGTTCTTGTAATGTTTATCTTCATATAGCACCTCTCATAGAAGTATTATACCATAAAAAATCACAAAACACCACAATAAATTAGAGAAAATTTGCATAAAAAAACAGGCTTTTTGTACCTGAATTCAAAAAAAGTCTATTTCCTAACTGTCAAAAACCCGTATCCAGAAGCAGGTCCATGTCTTTTCCTCCGCGACAGGTAAACTAACATGCTTTTAATTAATGATAATGGATTATGAAGATAGATAAAAAGGTCCCTGTCGATCAATATGCCTAAATTGATATTCCTATATACATGAATGATCCATACAAATGATTAATCACCAAAATAGAACCTTTATACTCCGCTGACCTGCATTTTCATACTGAAATCAAAATAATTCCGATAATACCGATTATTATTTCTGATTAATAAATAATATTTTTATTTTAGATAAGTTTTTATTATCGAGTCCAATAAAATACAGTTTTCGTCAATGGTCGCAAAAAGTGACTTTTATTACTTTTTGTAACTTTCGTGTCACTTTTTTTCATACGATAATCAACTTGACTCCAAGTCTTGCAACTTAACAATCCGCCTTACAAATTTAATTGAAGGACCACCTTTATCAAATGATAAATAAAAAAAATAATCATAAAAGGAGGTAGCTGAAAAGAAACATATTCTTTTTTCCCGGAATTATTAAGGAGGATTTATGAAAGATAAAGACGAAGAAAAGGCGGTACTGTCAAGACGTCAATTTCTTAAGGACGCCGGTATCGTTCTGGGCACCTCAGCAGTCGGTTCAGCTGCTCTTCTTTCCGCATGCGGAACCAATGAAATAACCAAGACTGACACAGTCACAAAAACATCGACCGTGACCAAAAACGTCACGACTACCGTGGTAGAAAAAGAAACTCTGCCCCTGCCTATCGAAACAGAAAATGGCAGACTTCTGATCTCATTCACAGTCAATGGCAAGAAATTCGATGCCACAGTCGAACCCAGAGAAACCCTGCATCATCTGCTTCATGAACAGCTCGGATTCAAATCCGTAAAGACGTTCTGCAGCAGAGGCGGATGCGGTTCATGCAGCGTTCTTCTTGACGGAAGACCTGTTTTATCTTGCATGACTTTTGCATCATCAGTCGGAGGAAAAGATATCTGGACATCCGACGGCATCGGCAAGGAAATGCCTGAACTGATCGAAGCTTATATCGACAACGAATGTATGCAGTGCGGTTACTGCACTCCCGGTTTCATCGTAACTGCAGCTGCTCTTTTGAAACGTAATGGCAATCCTTCAACAGATGAAATAAGAGAGGCATTGGCAGGGAACTTATGCAGATGCGGTACATATCCCGTCCACATCAAAGCAGTTCACGAAGCTGCCTCAGCAATGGGAGGTAAATAGAGATGGCTGATGAGTATAAAGACGATTTCTTATATGTAGGAAAAGATTACAGAAGAAAAGACGGCCCGGAAAAGGCGATGGGCACGGCGATCTATGCGTCTGATATCACACTTCCCAACTCACTGTTCGCAAAGGTCATGACCTGTCCCTGGGCTCACGCCAAGATCAAGAAGATGGACACATCCAAAGCTGAGAAGATCGAAGGCGTTGTCGACATCATAAGATATGATGACCCTAGGATCAAAGATACCAAACTGATGTCATCATGGAACCATCCGTTTACTGCATATCTGACAGAAAACGTTGAAGAACTCAAGGATTTTCTTCCTTCCGAAGGCTTCTATGACGGCGAAGAAATGGGTGTGATCATCGTTGCAGAAAGCGAAGATATCTGCGAAGAAGCCATGAACGCAGTTGAAGTCGAATGGGAACAGCTTCCTTTTGTGCTCGATCCTGAAGATTCCATCAAAAAAGATGCTCCTATCTATTATCCCGGTAGAGAGACTATGATCGGCAATGGCAACGAGATCCCTGGATGTGAATTCTCCATGGGCGATGTTGACAAAGCATTCAAAGAATCCGATGAAGTTTGGACCGTACCAGTAGCAGAACCTATGATCAACTGGGTCGGTGCCGAAATGCCGCAGGTCACCTGTAATTGGGAGGGCGAAGACGTTGTTGTTTATGCCCACACCCAGCAGCCGTATGACCTGAGCCTTTATACTGCAGCCAACCTCGGCCTCAAACAGTGCCAGGTCAAGGTCATCACACCATATTCAGGCGGTACCTTCGGTGAACGTGCTTTCGTCCAGCATTTCAATGATCAGGGCATCACATACATTGCCGCAATGGTTGCCAAACAGCACAAGCGACCATGTAAATGCTTTATCAACCGGGCTGACCAGTTCCGGTCCGCCAGATCCCAGTGTTACATGCATGGAGAGATCAAGATCGGTGCCAATAAGAATGGTAAGATCAATGCTGTCAGCATCAAGAACTTCACGTCCCACCAGAGAGCCGGTCTGTGGATCACCGGCAGCGCATATTCCGGTTATGACCACTTCACAGACAATACCTGTGTCCAGAACATCAAGATGGAAGATCACTGTGCCGTAACATCCCAGCCGCCCGGATGGTGGTTCAGATGTGAACAGAATATCGGTTCATACAACCTGGGTATCGTTAACAGTGAAGTTGCACATAAATTCGGACTCGATCCGACTGATGTCGCTATCCTGAACAACGGTTATGAAGGCCACGATGTCGATTATCTGTACAACATCGCTAAAGAACACGGTCTTCCGACCCGAGACAGCCTCAAAGCCTGTATCGAGACCGGTAAGAAAGCTTTTGGCTGGGACAGCAAGTTCCATGCCGACGGAGCCAAGAAGCTGCCTAACGGCAGATATCATGGTGTAGGTTTCATCTGGGATCATGCCTGGAATGACAATGTCAACACCATTACCGTCGGTCTCAGCCTCAACCAGGACGGTTCTGTCAACATCCTGGGACAGAGAGACGACCTCGGAACAAATGATAAGACGACATATTCTCAGATAGCTGCCGAATGTATCGGTATCCCATATGAAATGGTGAACTACCGATGCGGAGATTCTACAGCTCCTTTCCAGTTAAAGAACCCCGGCGGTTCAATGGGTGTCATCTCACAGTCCAGAGGTATCATGAGAGCTGCAAAGAAACTGCGAACTGCGATCTTTGATAAGGCTCTTACCCTCAATCTTCCTGAATTCAAGGATGCAGTCGTCGATGACCTCGATCTCAAAGAAGGATATGTATTCAAGAAATCCGCACCGAATGCAAAAGTACATATTTCCGACATCGCAGCCACCTGTCTTCCTTATGCAACACAGCCTTGGGGCATTTCCTGCAAGGGAGTCATCATGGTCTACGATACGAACGTGACCAAACGAAAGTGGGGATATCCTGACGGCGGCACCCGACCGCGATTCGCACGACAGTGCCATTTCATTGAAGTCGAAGTAGATCCCGATACCGGTGAGATATTCATGACTAATATCAACAATGTTGTTGATGTCGGTGTTGTTATCTCTCCGAAATCCTGCAGAGGCCAGGCATATGGCGGTGCCATGCAGGGCTTAGGCCGAGCATATTCGGAAGAGTACATCTACGATAAGACCTATGGCGTGATCCTCAATCCTGATCTCCAGGAATACAAGATCGTAACTATGCTTGATTTTGAAACTGCCGAAGCAGAACTTGAAGAATCCCACAACGCCGGTGGTGAATGGGGCTGCGGTGGTATCGGCGAAGATGTCGCTACTCTTATCCCGGCAATTTTATCTGATGCTGTCAGAAATGCAATCGGCGTAAGCATCACAGAACAGCCGATCACCCCTGACAAGATCATCATGGCACTCAAGGATAAGAAGTAGGAGGGGGAAATAGACAATGAAAAACTTTAAACAATATTATCCGACCACTGTTGATGAAGCAGCGAAATACCTGAAAGAAAATCCGAAGGATACCTATATTGTCGGCGGCGGCACTGATGTCATCGGTGCCATGAAGGATTTCATCTTACCTACTTATCCGGTCGCTTTGGTAAGCCTCGATAAGATCCCCGGTCTCACCGGGATCAAAGAGGAAGGCGATTACCTTATCATCGGAGCCATGACTAAAGTTGAAGACCTTGCAATGAGTGATCTTCTGAAATCAAAGTACACATGTCTGGCTGAAGCAGCATCAAGAACGGCCTCTCCCCATCTGCGGGAATCAGGTACTGTCGGAGGCAACCTTTGCCAGATGACACGATGCTGGTACTTCCGACACAACAACAACCAGTTCGATTGTGTCCGAAAAGGCGGAAGCACCTGTTACGCTTTGACCGGTGAAACACGTTTCCACTCCATCTTCGGTCTGACCAAAATGTGTGCTGCAGTCAATCCTTCCGACCTTGCTCCCGCAATGGTCGCACTCAATGCAGTTGCCGTTACCAACAAGAAGGAGATCCCCATCGAAAAACTGTGGTCATTTGCAGTCCCCGGTTCAACGACTCTTGACCATGACGAGATCATCACATCATTCAAGATCCCCAAGTTCACCGGAAAGAGCTGTTTCTACAAAGCATCAGTCCGACGAACCATCGACTTCCCGATCGTAAACGGCGCATGTGCGATCGATGCATCCGGAAACGCAAGGATCTGCCTGAACGCAGTCGCGATGACACCTCACCGATGCACTGAAGCAGAAGAAACGATCAAAGGTAAATCGATCACAGAATCTCTTGCTGCAGAAGCCGGTGCAGCAGCAGTACAAAAGGCCAAGGCGATTCCAGGAACCGGTACCAGCAATGAGTACAAGATCGAGATCGCCAAGGGTGTTATCAAGAAAGTAATACTCGGTTGTAAATAACGATACCTCCATTTTTCATAATAAGAAAAGCTCTCTCCGGTGTGAGAGGGCTTTTCGTTTATGCTGTTCCGTTATTAAGAATGGATCAGCTTTCAGTTTTTTTCTCTTCTGCCTGGATCTCCGCAGACAGTTTATGCGCAAATTTGATATAACACTCCAGCATGGAATCGGTTTCCCACTGTTTTGCAAGTTCGGAATCTGCCGGTATATCTTCTTTCATATCGAGCATATGCAACAGATGCTCTTCTTCTGTCTCATTGAGAGGGCAGTCTATCGCAAGACAATGTTCACGGCCATGACATATCCCGTCTTCAATGATCGTGTGTTTCACCAATGCCTGTCTCAGATAATCATCATAAAACGCCATATGTCTGACTTTATTGTTATAACCACAGACAGCAGCAAAGAACTGCTGTCCTGTCGGTAGATTCAGCTTTTTCCAATCCACATCATATATTTCTTTCATCGATGATCCCTCTTGCTATTTTTCAGCGATGCAGTTCTGAGCGATCTGTCTGACCGGAGAACTGTCAAAGGCACAGTTGATTATTCTGAGATTGTTGGAAGGTGTCGGAAGATCCAGGTTTTCACCGCCGGGTTCAGGAGGGATGAACACAACAAAATTACTGATCTGGGAAGTATATTCATCGATCCATGCCGGAAGAGTGTTATAGAATCCGGCGATCTTCTTTCCGACTCCGATAACACTGTTGGGGATCCAGTGGCTGTCATGATCGGCAACATGGATAGCATCCAATGCATTGCTATTCTTATAAAGCAGTATGGGATTCGCTTCCAGGACCGCTGCAGCCTTGCGGTACTCGACCTTTTTCAAAGATTCATTTGTAAATAAATACATCTCCTGCGGGACATAATTGATGGTCTGGACGCCGAAAAACTTTTTGTAATGTATGGATTCGCCCATGATATTGCAGAAAGCAACGGAATAAGGATACTGCGACTGCGAAAAATCGATCTCGTTATTCTCGGCAGGGATAGGTCCCGGGATCCTGTTGAACTTGACTGAGATCGACTGCTTAAGGTATTCCTTTCCGTCCATATTTTTCATTATCATCGAATAATACTGGGATATCTTGAACTCGTTGAGAAGAGTCATGACGATCCAGTTGCGATAGACAGCATCAAAAACGGTCTTGTATTTTTCCAGAATATTGCTGACAGCAGAATCCCTGAAAGCATTGAAATCATATTTTCCGACAAGCAGCATAAAAAGTATTTCATAGCTGATATTATTCAGATATTGCATGGGGGCATGCGCCATCAGGTACTCTTCTGCCTTGGTATATATCAATTTTGCCTTAGGTTTTGAACCGGAAAGGTCATATCTCAGACGCTTCATAAAACCGGGCGTAGAATTGAAATCCTTGTAGAACTGTTCAAATTCATCTTCACTCACATCGATATCTTCAGAAATATTTATCTTTGAATATGCGTCATAATGAAGACTGGAACGGCCATTGGGATTCCATTCAAATACCGGATGAAGGGGTTTCTCTGCGGCAGAGAGACTGCTGTCAGATATCTTTTTCTCTGCATCGATGTAAACATCTCTCATATTCATAAGCAACGACAACATATCAGAACATTCCTCTGATATGAATGCCGAAAGGAACGAATCGCATACAGCGTAAAAATCCTTCTGCAGAGTCCTGGGGATCGACCGTGACTTCTCTGTGATCTTTATTTCGCTGTTAGCTTTGATAAAATCCTCAAGCGGATCGAGTTTTTCCTGCCAATTAGCCATATCGATAATTCTCTTTCAGTCATGAAATTCAGCATTCAGCTGACAGCAGACCGAACTGTTCAGCCGGAAAGTTCATCTGCTTTTTTGATATATTCAGCTAAAGTCATCACTTTGCTGTTTTCGGTTTCTGATCTTGAGGTGAACGGGAAATTGATAATAAAGTTTTTCAGTCTCAATTCATTCGGTTTCAATTCACTGTCCCTTTTTGAATACAGATAGATATGATATTTATACTCAGTCGGGATGATCGGTATGACCTTCAATAAACCGCCGAGCGTATCGATACCATGATCAGACGTCAGTGCAACATATGACTTGGAATGCAACAGAAATGAAAATGAAGGTGCAAATTCGGAGATGATCACATTGTTGCCGATGCCATATTTATCAAGTATCGGTTCGAGCAGTCTGTACTCTTTGAAATTTCGCAACAGGATGGTACTGGATTTAAAATCAGAGATCTTTATATGCTCTTTTTCCGCAAGGGGATTGTCTGCAGACATGACATAACTTGCCGTATTCCCATACAGGAGGATCCTTTCATCAAACCTGTATTCTTCTTCGGATGAAGATATTTTCAGATTGACTTCCTTGAGTCTTTCGGAATAAAGTTTTCCGATCTTCAACGCATATATTGAAACATCGGGATTCTTACCCATGTAATCAAAAATCAGCGAGGTCATCATATCCTTGTCGATATCGATCCCTGCACCCAGTATGACTCTCTTTTCAGTGAATTTTGATATGCCGCCTTTTACAGGTGAAGAAAAAGCCGTGTACAAACCGACGGGGATCGCCGAACAGAGTTTTTTCCCTAATTCGATATAACAATCCTTGTCACACTCCTTTTCGATCGAATCAAAGAAGACCTGCACTGTCGTCAGTGAAAACATTTTCACGTCAAAAAGCATCTGGTCTTCTTTTTCTTTTTCTTCCCAATATGAAAGAGCGATGGACTTATAGTATCTTTCGATGTAGTTATAAAAATAAGTTCTGAAACAGTTCTGTCCCTGATATGTACTTATCGATTTATAGAATTTCTTGTCATTGGAAAAAATATTCGGGAGCAATTTTGTAACGAATTCCATCGGAGTCACAGTACTGATCTTTTCTTCGACATCATGAAAAAACACATAATTGAATAACGCATATTTGTCAGGGAAATAACGGTAGAAAGTCTGCCTGGAAGTCAGACTTCCGTCCATGATCATCTTAACCGTGATATCTTCGGCTGGATACTTACTGCACAATGATTTGGCAGTGTCGCAGAAACTGCGAAGCGTGACATTGAATTTAACCTGCTCAACATTATTAGCACACATGTTCACCACCTCTGATTACATGAGCTTAGAACAAAATCGTCGTGTCACATTATGGTCATCTTTTATTGAGATAATTGTAACTGAAAAAGAATTGTCACGCGAAGTGACAAATATGACCTGTTTGTCACTTACTGTGACATCATATGATAACTGTATCGTTCGTTTCAGATTGATTCTCTGTAAAATTAAACTACCAACCTGCTATCGCAGAAAATCATTCGACAGGAGATGCAAAATGTTTGAATATCCTCTTCGTATCTTTGACAGAGTCCCGGTCATTGAACTGACAGGAGAGAAATTCATTATCGGGTTCGGCTGTCCTAAATCCTTCGGTTATCACGGTGTGAATCTGTGTGGAAAAAAAGTTGAAGTATATTCAAATGAAGACCTCACTGATGAGATAATCGAAAAAATGTGGACACTGCTCGGAGTCGGCAATGGCCTAACCGCCCTGATCGGCACAGATTTCCTTGCTGACTACGCAGTTGTGATGGATTACGCAAACAACAAGATCCAGTTCTGTGAAGAAGCTCCTGATTTTGAAGGAACAAAAACAAACCTCGAGATGAAAGAAGGATATCCTGTTGCAGAATTCGTCATCAACGGAAATCCCGAGAAAATGATCATCGATTCCGCAGCCAAATTCTCCTGCCTCAACAGTGAACTGACCGCTGAATGTGAACAGATAACCACTAAGCAGAATTTTTTCATGAGATACAACTGTTTCAAGACTCATGTCACACCTATCTACAATATCCCGGTGACAATAGACGAAGATACCGAAGATTATCAGTTCGGCATCTCATCACAGTATTCAAGGGAGATCTGCGATGAGATCGAGACCACCGGGATCATCGGTTATGAATTCTTCAATAACTACAAGGTCTTGATCGACATGAAGAATGGTGTTTTAGGATACAGCAAAACACAGGCAGAATAGTATCCCTGTTTGTTTTAAGTTAAAAAACCGATCCGGGATGGGGTGCTTGGACCGGTTTTTTGTATATGTATCTAAGGCAAGACACATGATGTCCCGCATGCAGGATCATTCTTCATCCGTCTTTTTTTCTGAAGTCCATTGGAGTATAAAGCAAAACACGCAGCATACTGCAAGCGCAGCGGCAGAGGTCCAGAATATCATCTGATAACCGTTTTCAGGATGCGTATCGATAACGTTTCCGCCTACTTTATAGTAAAAAGCATCGGGAGCATATCCCATGAAACTTATCAGCCCGGCTGCACTTCCCATCTGCCTGATACTCAGCCCGGATTCAACAGCACTTGCCATCGAAATGGTCCGCATCCCATGGACCAGCAGCCATGTAACAAAAGTACATGCCACGATAGGCACCACGAGCGACACATTATTGGACAGACAGATCAGGATCAGTAAGAAAACAACTCCTATCGCGCCGTATGCGATCATTATCTTTTTTGAAGAGAAATATTTGTCTGCTATCCATCCCGTAAATACAGTGAAAGGAATACTCAGTATCGTCCCGCGCAGGAAATTCAACCATATGACATTCGACTGGGAAATACCCAGTATCTCATTCATATAAGGAGTGTAATATGTCGATCCCGATACCACGATGTAGCTGGAGAATAAGATCATCCCGACCAGCCATACCCGCTTATCAGATATAGTCTTCTTAATGTGTAACAGCGGATCAGAAGTCGATCTGGACATTTCAATATAACGGTCATATAGATGTGATTTACTGCAGAAGATAATAAGCATCACCAGCATCAGACCGACATACAGGATGATCAATGCCCTGAACGCCAGTCTGGGATCATATTCGAGCCATTCGGCGAGAAGCACCGAAAGAAAAGTAATGATACAAAGAGATCCGGCCTGTATCGCGCTTGCGATACTGAAGGACGATGCCCTTCCCATGTCAGTACCTATCGAGGCAGTGAGCTTCGTTCCAACCGGATAGAAAGTCATGATCGATACGATACCGAACAATGCAAAAACCACCACCAAGACAGGGAAGGACGGTATGAAAGCCAGTATGCATCCAAGCAACACAGTACCGATGAATGAAAAGATAATGAGTTTTTTCGGATCGATGAAATCGGCGATCCACCCTCCGATCAGATATGAGACCATTGCAACGATCCCATATACGCTCCACATCATCCCCAGTTGTTCATGAGTCAGTCCCAATGCAGACTGGATAAGCGTATAAAAGGTTGTCCTCATATAAATGAAGTTATACAGAGTTGCGTTTGCAACTGCCAGCAACAGAAGCGCAAGGAAATCTTTATGTTTTCTGACGCTTACCACAGGCCAATTCTCTTTATTGCATCATTGATTGTCAATAAAAGAATAACTTAATAACCCCCATTTTTTTTATAACTAAGTAATACAATAACTACCTTATATTATATTAGCAGTTTTATTTAAGAATATATAAATAAATTAATGTTTTTTGCCCGTTGACATCAATAAATCATATATAGTATGATTTTAAAACCTATGCGCAGTTGAATAGACTGGGTAGGGGTAGGTGTCGTTACCTACATACTTCTCTTCGAATTGCTGTGGGTTGACCGTCCGCAGTGATATTTTTAGGTCGGTAAAAAAGGAGTGGAATAACCTTGAAAAAAGCAGAGTTATCCGCAGTCGCAAAACCTGTTGTACCTCACAAGTCGTATTCTCGTGTAAAACAAGTCATGGACGTACCTAACCTTATCGATGTGCAGCTTAATTCATATCGATGGTTCCAGGAAGAGGGCATCAAGGAACTACTAGAAGAGATCTCCCCAATCAAAGATTTCACCGGCAACAAGCTGGAGCTTTGGTTCGTTGGGTATGAATTCCGCGAACCACGCTATAGTGAAACAGAAAGCGTGGAGCGAGATCAGAATTATTCAATGCCTTTGTATGTGAAAGCAAGACTTCTTGTCAAAGCTACAGGCGAAATCAAGGAACCTTTTGATTTGTTCCTTGGTGATTTCCCCATTATGACAGACCATGGCACCTTCATTACCAGCGGTACCGAAAGAGTCATTATTTCCCAGTTGCTCAGATCACCCGGTGTGTATTTTGTTACAACTGAAGATAGTGTTTCAGGCAGACAGTTATGTACCGCAAACCTTATTCCCAGCCGCGGCGCCTGGCTGGATTTCGAAACATCAGCTAAAGATGTTATCTCTGTAAAAATTGATGGCAAACGAAAGATTCCTGTAACCACACTGCTCCGAGCCATCGGTTATTCATCAGATGAGGAACTTTATGATCTTTTCCGTGATGTTGATACAAATCTTGATCATCAGTACATTAAGTCTACTATTGATCGTGATTCCAGCATCCATGATACCCGTTCAGCACTTCTCGATATCTATCGAAAGGTCAGACCTGGAGATCCTCCCAATGAGGACAATGCACGCAAATTAATTACAACCATGTTCTTTGATTCAGCTCATTATGATCTTGGTCAGGTCGGACGATACAAAATCAACCGCCGACTTGATATCAAAGATGTATCAAATGATGAAAGAACTCTTTCCAGAGAGGATATGGTTCAGATCATCCGTCATATCATAATGGTCAACAATGGTATGGATCATACCGATGATATCGATCATCTCGGAAACCGACGTATCCGAACAGTAGGCGAATTGGTCCAGAATCAGTTCAGAATCGGTTTGATGCGACTTGAAAGAGTTGCACGTGAACGAATGAGCACTCTTCCCATCGAATCAATCACACCTTCTAACCTGGTCAATATCAGACCTGTTGTTTCAGCTGTAAGAGAGTTCTTCTCCAGTTCACAGCTTTCACAGTTTATGGATCAGACAAATCCTCTGTCCGAACTTACCCATAAACGACGACTTTCAGCAATGGGTCCCGGCGGTCTTTCAAGAGACAGAGCTGGTTTTGAAGTCCGTGATGTCCATTATTCGCACTATGGACGTATCTGTCCTATTGAAACTCCTGAAGGTCCGAACATCGGTCTTATCGGTTCATTAGCCACATATGGTTACATCAATAAATTCGGTTTTATTGAGACACCGTACAGACAGGTGCACAGCACAATTGCAAATAATGATCCTGACCTTGTCGGAAGAACACTTACTGATGACGTCGCCGACAAGAACGGCACAATTATTGCAAGAAAGGGCAAACCCGTAACTGAAACTCAGTTCAATAAAATTGCAAAGCTCTCAAAACGCACCATCAATGTCAGACCTTATGTCGGATTCAAAGAAGAATACATGAGTGCTGACATCGAAGATAAATATTACATTGCTCAGGCTAACTCAAAGCTTAACAGCAAAGCTGAATTTGTCGATGACCTTGTTGAAGCTCGTTTCCTTGATCAGTACATGTTCCTTCCTGCTACACAGTGTCAGTACATGGATATCTCGCCTAAACAGATCTTCTCAGTTGCTGCATCACTTATTCCTTTCCTTGAACATGATGATGCAAACCGAGCTCTGATGGGTGCCAACATGCAGCGACAGGCTGTTCCTTTGGTATTGCCTGAATCTCCTTATGTATCAACTGGTATGGAATATGAAACTGCCCGATATGGCGGTCAGGTCATTTTTGCCAAACATGCCGGCACTGTTACATCAGTTTCAAGCTCACATATCGTAGTCAAACGTGCAGACAATGGAAAAGAAGATGAATACATTCTCAAGAAGTTTGTAAGAACCAACCAGAGTACATGTATCAATCAGAAAGCAATTGTTATGCTTAACCAGCAGGTAAATGCAGGTGATGTACTTGCCGATGGTGCTGCCACCGAAAACGGTGAACTCGCACTCGGTCAGAATGTAACCGCAGCCTTCATCAGCTGGAATGGCTACAACTATGAAGACGCTATCATTGTTTCTGACAGAATGGTTCAG
>JAEESL010000048.1 GCA_016286345.1 Dehalococcoidales bacterium
CAGGCATTGCTCAGATAACTGTCAGCATTGAATGACTCGGGAATAGTATATTCATCCTTCAAGATCGTAACGGTCTCTATTCGTTCTGATTTGAATATTCGGATGTCATTGGCCAGATGACAGTAGGCAATGATATAGGTGGTTTTGTGGCTTGGCTGCATGAAATACACATCTATAGTTCTTTTTGTGACTGAATCACCACTTGTTGCACTCTTATAAGTTATTTCAGCACTCTTTCCTTTGAACCAGGCATTTGCCAGGAGCTCTGTGTTATGGACCAGGGACGGATTTCGGGGCATTTCGAGACATAATTGAAGAGTTTTATCTACCTCTTTTCTTATGGTCTCAGGAAGCGAATTGGAGAGCTGATAAAAAAGTGATGACAATTCAGGGTCGTATCGGTTGTATGAATTGATAAGCAAACGGCATGCCAGAAAAATGTACAGAGCCTGTGTAGTCTTAAGATTGAAAGGAGGAAGGTACTGATCCATCATGACTCCGCAGGTTCCTTCGTCTTCATCGTACCAGAATGCGAAGATATTGTTCTTTTCAACGGAATCGAGCCATCGCTTGATTGTTTTTGATGAAACATCAAGTTTCTTTGCCAATTCAGAAACTTTGAGCCCTTTTTCGCCGGCAGCATAAAGTGTTGCCTGAAATGCTTCGAGTTTATAGAAGGATTCCTTGATAGTAATATCTACAGCTTCGTTTTCTTTGGAACTTTTTGTTCTGGCCATGGAAGTCTCTCCTGAATTGGATAATATTATTGTATTTTGACACAAAGACAAACTTTCATTCAACAGATACACTCTTCATGTTTTTGTTATAATCTAAAACTATGCTTGCACTGCAGAATTTAACCAAGTCATACGGAACCAGAACTATTTTTACCGGAGTGACTTTCACTATTGCCGATAATGACAGGATAGCTTTGCTGGGACCGAACGGAACCGGAAAAACGACTCTTCTTGACGTTATAGCAGGAGATGCCGATTTTGAATCCGGTGAGATTATCAAATCCAAAAATTTCACTATTGGTTATCTCCGTCAGGAACTCTCTGTTGGTTCAGATAAATCGCTTATCAGCGAAGTGTGTTCATCAGACGACAGAATTAACAGTATACGCAACAGGATAAATGAAGTTACCAACGAATTAGAACTGATCACGGACACTGAAAAACATATAATGCTTCTGTCTGAACTCGGGGATCTGCAGCACAGATACGAATCGCTCGGCGCATATGATGTCGACTATGAAGCTAAAAGAATCCTGGCAGGTTTAGGTTTCAAAGAAGACGATTATCATAAGGCTGTTTCTTCTTTCAGCGGAGGCTGGATCATGCGTATCGAGCTTGCCAAAATACTGCTCATGGATCCCGATATCCTGCTCTTGGATGAACCCACTAACCACCTTGATCTCGAAACACAGATATGGTTTGAAAAGTATCTGCAGAATTACCGCGGAGCTGTCCTTCTCACAAGCCATGACCGTGCTTTTCTCAACAGAGTCGTCAGAAGAGTTATTGTCATCGAAAATACAAAGGCACGCTTTTATACAGGCAACTATGATGCTTACATGATAGCAAGGGAAGCTGAACGTGAAACTCTTGAATCCATTGCCAGGAAACAGGAAGAAAAAATCGAGAAGGAAACCCGTTTTATAGAGAGATTCCGTTATAAAGCAACGAAGGCTAAACAGGTCCAGAGCCGTGAGAAAATGCTTGCTAAGATGGAGCGGGTGGAAGTTCCCAGAAATACGCAGAAGATACATTTCAGATTTCCTTCTCCTCCGAAGTGTTCTCTTGATGTAATGAGACTTAATGATGTCAGAAAAGCTTATGGTGATAATGTTGTATATTCCGATTTAAATCTTCTTATAAGACGGGGATATAAGGCTGCTATCGTAGGGCCTAATGGCGCAGGTAAATCAACACTTCTTAAGATCCTCGCCGGGGTATTGGATTTTGAAAGTGGGGAAAGAACACTGGGACAGAATGTCTCGATTTCGTATTATGCACAGCATCAGCTTGAAAATCTAGATGCAAATAATACTGTGGTCGCTGAACTGCAGAAAAGTGGGGGAGTCGCTATTGATAATACCGCCGCTAGGACCATTCTGGGAGGTTTCCTTTTCCATGGTGATGATGT
Source organism: Dehalococcoidales bacterium (assembly GCA_016286345.1). Classification (GTDB taxonomy): domain Bacteria; phylum Chloroflexota; class Dehalococcoidia; order Dehalococcoidales; family UBA1222; genus UBA1222. The sequence continues at coordinate 2,149 of JAEESL010000048.1, forward strand.
TCTGAAACAGGTCAGAGTACTTTCAGGCGGCGAAAAAGCCAGACTGGCTCTTGCAAAAATGCTAGTGACGCCAACCAATTTCCTGCTTTTGGATGAACCGACAAACCATTTGGATATCTCGTCCCGAGAGATACTCTCAGATGCACTCCGTTCATATGAAGGAACACTGTGTTTTGTGACTCACGACAGATCTATTATCAGAGATATCGCAAATGTCATCATCGATGTTCGTAACGGCAATGTTACTGTGTATGAAGAGGATTATGATTCATATCTGGAACATTCATCTGCACTCATTGATGCTGCAGAGGGTGTTTCCGCACCAAAAACTGTGACACCTCAGATCAATACGAGGCAGAAACGTGCTCAGATCGGACAGCTCAGAAATGCATTCTATAAACAGTCGACTCCTGTCCACGATAAAATAGAAAAACTCGAAAAAGAAATCGGTGCGTATGAGGCAGAATTAAAGGAATTGGAAGGCGATTTTGAAGACACCGGCAAGCTCGGTATGGAGGAACTCATGCAGAAAACCAAGCGTCATGGTGAACTCAAGAAAAAGATCGACGAATTGTCAGACCAATGGTCTGAATATTCGCTTGAATATGATGAAATGAAATCTGATTTTGAAAAACAGCTTTCTGAACTTGAAAATTAGTCTTTAGGAAACGGAACTCCTGAGAAAGATTCTTTACCGCTCACATCGAGAGCAACATAATCACCGGCATTGTTAGTCTGATACAGCTTCGGGGCGGTTATTGATCGCAGAATGTTTGACAGTTTTTTCCATTGAAGTGATATGTCTTCTGTTTCGTCTCTGTAAGTGCTTGAAAATACAAAGATGCCGTTTACAGTTTTTGATTCTGCACATTTCTGAACCAGAGACATGTATTCCGTATTGGTTTTGAATCCGACAATGAATTTCCAGATACCGGGGCGCAGGTTATTTACAGATTGAAGATTTGTGAATGAATCATTCAGGTTATCCATGGAGATAGAACCTTTAACCTGGATAACACAACGGACTGCATCAGGTGAAACTACAACAATATCGCCTGATTTGAAAAGAGTGCCATATTCAGCTGCACTGTAGATGATGATGTCTGATTCTCTGCTGGCCTGTCCGTTTTCATTCAGAACAACCCCTCGTCCGACGCCGAAAGAAGACGAAACTGTATCTCTTACTGCGTCACGGATAATAGCCTCATAATAGTCACCGATAATTCTCGGATCAGTCAAAAGTGCGCAGATCGCATCTCTCTTTATTATGATATCGTCCTGAATTCGTTTGTAAAAATCATCCAGCATGGTCATTTCTCCAAGCAATTTATTCTATCATTGTATCACCTTTATTACTCCGTATGTCCCGGAGATTATCAGCTTCCATAATGAGGTGACTATTATCATTGATTGAGCCATTTTTCTTTGTTAAACTTAAATCAATAAATAAAGGTTGCTTAATATGTTAAAAAAATTAATGATCACAGTGTTATCTGTAGTAATGGTCTTATCCATGGTTTTTGCTACTTCATGCGGAAGTGATGTTGATTATGATGAGGAAGGGAATACTTTCTTCAGTATTTCTTTTGAGACTAAATCCGGCAAGACGTGTACTTTCTCTGCCACTTTGTACAAGACACTGACTAATGGTCAGCTGGAAACCGAAACATATTACGGAACCGCTCCTGACATCAAGACCGTATATGCTCAGCAAATTGATCTCGTTGTCGTTAAAGATACATCTTTTGAGACGCTTAATGTTACCATCCGTAAAGGTAAAAAGGTAGTCAGCCAGAAATCCATCAGTACACCTGGCGGTAATGATACGCTGATAGGTGTCTAGCCTGAAGCCTACCTGCGATTATTTTGAATTAATATGAATCAGCTCATTAAAGTCGGTAAAGATACTTCATACATTCAAGGCTTTACAAATGTCGGCGTCGTTTCACTAGGCAACGGGCAGGTCTGTTTGATTGATACAGGCATAGGTGATGATGATGCACATGTCATTTGCGAGAATCTAGATAACAATCATTTGATACCGGCATTTATTATTAATACCCACTGTCATGCGGATCATGTGGGCGGCAATGGCTGGCTTCAGAATATCTATCACTGTCCGGCTTATTCAGTTGCGACGGAAATCTTTCTTTCGGAATACACGGATGTTGCCTGTTCTTTCCTTTATGGAGGATATCCGCCTGAAAAAATGCAGGAAACTCTTCTTAGAGCTAAAGTCTCGGAAGTGTATGATATCAATAAGTTCGATTTGCCGTCAGGTTTCAGATTTGAGAGGATTGACGGACACTCCTTTGCGATGATTGCAGTGAAGACACCTGATGATATCTGGTTCATTGCAGATTCTGTTATAGACCCATCGATACTGCGACTTCATCATATGTCATATAATTACAACATTTCGAAATATCTTGAATCTCTGGATATTCTCGGTGGGCTCAGGGGAGACTTATTCCTGCCGTCTCATGCCAGACTAACGGATAATATTGATTATCTGATCAGGTTTAACAGAGATAATATCCGTCATGTAACTGAGGATATCATGGAAGTATGTAAAAAACCGAAGAATCATGATGAAATATTCAAGGCACTCTATGATAAGTGGCAGATACAGATCAGTTACCGCAGTTATTCTGTAATGGGAAGTGCATTAAGGTCACTTCTGACTTACATGCTTGATTCAGATATGCTTGAGATGAAGGTAAAAGACAATTATCTCTTGTGGCACAGTAAGGAGAATTAATGAACGGAACAGTTTACCTTGTAGGTCTCGGACCCGGGCCAAAAGAATATATAACCCAGGATGCTGTAGATGCAGTCGGAAAATGCGATGTCTTCATCACACCGGATGATGCTCGCCCGATTATAGAATCACTTGTGCCAGATAAACATATCATTACCCGAAAAATGTCTCCTGTTGATAGAAGTTTGCTGGCGGTCAGTTATGCTGAACAGGGTATCAATGTATGTATTCCGTCTATTGGACATCCGGGATTCTATGCCATTGCAAGTACATTTTTTGATGTTCTCGGTGATAAAAAGCTTGATGTTGAAGTCATACCAGGTATGACATCTCTCGATTATGCTGCAGCCAGACTCGGCTCTCCTCTCGGACGTGATTATGCTGTAGTCAGCCTTGCCGATCAGGCATCCCCGTGGGAAGAGATAAAGGAAAGGGCTGAAAAAGCACTTTCCGCTGATCTTGTTCTGACTATATATAATCCCATCGGAAAAATAGGCGATGAGAGATTACACAAGATAATTGATTATGCCAACGGCATCCGTAAATGTGTTGTCGGACTGCTGGTATCTACTGACATGGGCGAGGAAAAAACCATCGTTACCGATACTGAGAGCTTCCCGTATGATGAGGTGACCAGATACACCATAGTTATTATCGGTAACTCTTATACTGAAAATAAAAACGGGCGTATGATAACTCCACGCCCGTATCTTTCCGGTAAAGGTTATTAATTAATCTGAAGGAGGATATGGAGGAATCGGTCTGATCAGGTCGTCAAGTGCCTGGACCATCTTTTCAGGTTCCCATCCGAGTTCAATAGGTTTGATAACCATTTCAGGTTCCAGTCCCCATGGATTTTCCTCTTCTTCAGGTTCTTCTTCAACAGCTTCTTCCTGAGGTTCTTCAACAACCTCTTCAACAGCTTTTTCGACTTCTTCGACAGGTTCTTCTTCAGGTTCGTTGAAAAATACTACTGAATTGTCGTTGTCTTCGACGGAAATATTAGGATGTTCTTCTTCAACAGGTTCTTCTATGACTTCAGGCTCTTCACGATATGAGATTTTTTTGACTTCATATTGACGGATCATTGTTGAAGGATCGATCTCATGAGGAAGTATAGCTTCTGACATCTTTTCAGCATCAAAAGGATACTTGCTAAGGATGATGGTACCGCATTTGGGGATTGTGACCCGTGCATGTCGTTTGATTGATGAAATACCTTTTTCAGCGAACCAGTTCGGTTTTTCTTCAAATTCGACATTGATGTGGGGCCTGCAGATGAACTGAGTATCAGCAATCAGTCTGAGATCACGGCAGTCATCTGCAACATAAATCATCATACCTGGATAGAGATCCTTCACGCCGAATTTTTCTTTGATTTCGTATCGTCGGTTGATCCATTCCTGGTTTTTGCTATATCTGTTAGCTCTCCATCTTGGATTATAGAAATCTCTTAGTGCGACCATTCGGTCATATCTCTTTGAATGGAAGATCAGTCTCGGAGTCAGGTGTGAGCAGTCATTTGCGAAATCAAAATCAAGTTTTTTGACAATTCCAGGTTCAGGAACCGGTTCTACTCGGTCGGTTGCTGATGAATTCTCAATGCTTGTAGCTTCATCACGGTAGCTGAAATTGTGGACCTCATATACCTCATCGGCATCTAGGATCTTTATGATCTGTAATGATGCCCAATTCTTATACGCATCTTTATAGAGTTTATCTGCCTTTGCGGCTATTTTCTCTGTAACATCTTTTTCAAAATCGTCGATAGTGCTTGTTCCGTCAAAAACGTGGAAAAGCGGATCGAAAGTATCTCTGGCAAAGCAGTCCAAAGGATCTGTAAGATACCATTTGAGGATACGATCTATGATGATTTCTTCAAGATTAAGACTTGCAGTGAGTTCGTCTGCAATTTCATTCCAGTAACCGCTGATTTCTTTGGCGTCCTTCAGTTCTTTGGCAAACTTTTCCTCAATAAATGAATTTCGTGTCTTATTAAAAAGCTCATAAAAGCCTACTCGGTCATCCCCGATCATAACAATGGATTTCGGTTTGATTTCTATTTGTGGATGGTTTTTTACATATTCAACTGTATCTGAATAGTAATCTTTCCAGGATTTGTCACTCATTGTACACCCCTTTTGCAACAGTTGTAGTTTAGCTTATTCTTTATTATCGCTAACGTACGGCTGAATTGTAAAGAAAAATAATGTCGTATTACTATATAATCTAGTTATCATGAGAGTAATTGCCGGAAGCGCCAAAGGCTGCATCCTTAAAATGCCTAAGAACACTCCGACCAGGCCAGCGACGGAACTGGTAAGAGGAGCTCTTTTTTCTGTACTGGAAAACATGGATGCAGACTGGTCAAATGTCCTGGATCTGTTTTCAGGCAGCGGATCTCTTGGCATAGAAGCACTCTCCCGTGGTGCAGGGCATGTTGATTTCTGTGATCAGGAAAGAAGATGCTGCGACACTATCAAAGAAAACCTGGTTAAGACCAAGCTGGCGGAATTTGCCAATGTTTACTGTGCCCCTGTTGAAAAGGTCATTCCGAGATTAACAGGACCTTATGGGATCGTACTTATGGATCCTCCGTATAAAAATCACGAAATTGGTATAATTGTTGAGCAGTTGGATGCATCAGGAATAGTTGCCGATGATGCGCCTGTTTTTATGACACACAGAGATTTGTTTAAACTTCAGGATCATTATGGTTCTCTGAAACTGAAGCGAGAGATCAGACATGGTGACAGTGTTATTGCAATATTTTTTAAGGAGCTGTAAATAATGGCAATCGCTATTTATCCCGGCAGTTTTGATCCCGTCACACTCGGACATATGGATGTCGCGATGAGAGCTGCAAAAGTATTTGATAAAGTTTATTTTGGCGTATATTCAAAGCCTCATAAAGACATGCTGTTTGACCAGACAGAACGCATTGAAATGGCTAAACAGGCCTTTGCACATGTCGATAATATCGAAGTCTGCGGTTATTCCGGATTGACCGTGGATTTCGCAAAAGAAGTCGGCGCTACCGTAATGGTCAGGGGACTGCGTGTAAGTGCTGATTTTGAATATGAATTTGATATGTCCATGATGACCAAAAAGCTTTCACCTGAGCTTAATATGATTTGTTTTATGGCTAATCCCGAGTATCAGTTCCTGAGCTCGAGTCTTCTTAAAGAAATCGCATCACTTGGCGGAGACGTCAGACCCTGGGTGCCGGAAGTTGTCTGGAAAGCACTCAAAAAGAAATACATTGCAAAATAACAGGGAAATGAAAATGAATAAAGTAGTCGCTTTGGTAGGTATGGCCGGTGCAGGAAAAAGTGAAGTTTCAGCCATCTTTGCAGAAAAAGGCTATGAGATAGTTCACTTTGGAGACGCAACCCAGAAAGAGATCAAAAAGCGCGGACTGGAAGTTAATGAAGCCAATGAACGGGCCATGCGTGAAATGCTCAGACAAGAACACGGAATGGCTGCCTTTGCCATTCTCAATAAGGAATATATAGACGAAGCACTGAAGTCTTCAGATGTTGTAGTGGATGGATTGTATTCATGGGACGAATACATCGTCCTGAGAGATTACTATGCAGGACGTTTTTCTGTTATTGCAGTATGGACTTCGCCAAAGATCAGATATTCCCGCCTCAGTGTACGTCCGGTGAGACCGCTTACTCCTGAGGAAGCTTTCAGCCGCGATAATGCAGAGATCACCAATCTCGATAAGGGCGGTCCTATTGCCATGGCTGATTATATGATCATAAACAACGGAACCCTAAACGAACTTCGCAGGAATACTTTAAAGATCATAAAGGAGCTTGAGTAATATGGAAGACCGTTTATCTGTTGATGCATATTTTCTTAAAATCGCAGCTGTTGTAGCGGAAAGATCGACCTGTCTCAGACACCATGTCGGTGCGGTCGCCGTCAATAACAAACATATTCTTTCCACGGGTTACAATGGAGCTCCTTCCGGTCTGAAGGATTGCCTTGAACTGGGCTGTCT
>JAEESL010000049.1 GCA_016286345.1 Dehalococcoidales bacterium
GAAAAATCTTTTAATAGCAATGAAAATTATAAAAAAAAGTTTGAATATAGTATTAAACACTGCATTGTGTAAGCATTTTTATTAGTAGTATAATTCTCCAAGTAAATCTTTAAGTCGATACAGAGATATCGGTAAGATTAAAAAGTAGGGTAATGAGCTTATTTTTAAGTCTTGTCGTATTCTCGGCAGGACTTTTTTTGTAGGAAAAATATGGCTCAGGAATCAAAGATAATGGATGACATGGGACTGGACAGGGCACTCGCCCGTATCACCCATGAGATCATTGAGCGCAACAACGGCGTCAAAGATGTGATTCTGCTCGGTATCAAAACCCGAGGTGTTTACATTGCCCAGAGGCTTTCCAAAAACATTCTCAAATTCGAAAATGTCCAGGTGCCGGTCGGTGTTCTGGATATCACTCAGCACAGGGATGACCTTTCACCTGAGGATAAAAAACTCAAGAAATCGGAATGCGAGATCCCGTGTGACATAACTGATAAAACAGTTATTCTTGTTGATGATGTTCTCTATACAGGGCGAACGATCAGAGCAGCTATTGAATCAGTCTTCAATTTTGGACGTCCCAAGACCGTTGAACTGGCAGTTCTGATAGACAGAGGACACCGTGAGCTCCCGATCAGACCCGATTACGTTGGCAAGAATGTTCCGACATCGCGGGATGAAGTAATTAAAGTCATGCTGTCTGAGATCGACGATGAGACAGCTGTATACATTATGAAAAAGACAAAGAATGAGTGAATTATGAAGGCAAAGATCATTAAACCGGAATATATTGAAGAAGCATTCAGAGACTTTGTAGCTTCAAATCCTGAATATGATAACGGAAAATATACTGTCATGCCCGGATTCTGTGATGTCCATGTACATTTCAGGGAACCGGGTTTTTCTTATAAGGAAACTATCCGGACAGGCTGTATGGCGGCAGTACATGGAGGATATACCACGGTCTGTACGATGCCTAATCTGAATCCTGTCCCTGACAGTGTTGAACATTTAGCTGAAGAAACAGACATTATTGAGCGTGATTCGATCATCGATATCCGTCCTTATGGTTCGATCACCAAAGAAGAAAAGGGAAAAGAGTTATCGGATATGGCTGAACTGAATGATAAAGTCGTTGCATTCAGTGACGACGGAAGAGGTGTTCAGGACACTGATGTCATGAGGATGGCAATGAGAAAAGCCAAATCTCTTGATAAGATCATTGCTGCTCACTGTGAAGTTGATGAACTTCTGCACGGCGGATATATCAACGATGGAGAATATGCCAGACTTCACGGTCATAGCGGTATCTCCAATTCCAGTGAATACAAGGAGATCGAACGTGATATAGAGCTTGCCGGTGAGACAGGATGCAAATATCATGTCTGCCATGTTTCAACGAAGGAATCTGTTGATCTTGTCAGGCAGGCCAAGAAAAAAGGCTGGAATGTAACATGCGAAGCAACTCCGCATCATCTTCTGCTGGATGAATCGTGTCTGCAGGAAGACGGAAGATTTAAGGTGAATCCTCCAATCAGAACTGCTGAAGACAGACTTGCTGTTGTTGAGGGACTCAGGGATGGAACGGTCGATATCATAGCAACCGATCATGCACCTCATACCGATGAGGAAAAATCCAGAGGACTCAAGGACAGTCCTAATGGAATCACAGGACTGGAGAATGCTTTCCAGGTCCTGTACACGGATTTAGTATTGAACAATGTTATTACTCTTGATGAGCTTGTGGATAAACTGGCTGTTTCCCCGCGGAAAAGATTCAGCATACCTTTTGACGGAAGTTTTACCGTCTGGGATCTGAATGAAGCAGGAGTCATCAATTCAAAACAGTATTTCACAAAAGGTCATATGATCCCGTTCGACGGGAAACATATATACGGTTCCAATGTTCTGACGGTTTATAAAGGTCAGGTAGTTTATAGAAGATAGAGAGAAGCAGATGGCGAAAAGAAAAGATATCAAAAAAATACTCATCATCGGAAGCGGACCCATTGTAATCGGTCAGGCAGCTGAATTCGATTACGCAGGTACCCAGGCATGTCTGGCACTCAAGGAAGAAGGTTATGAAGTCGTTCTGGTCAATTCAAACCCGGCAACCATCATGACTGACACCTCGATAGCAGACAAAGTCTACATGGAACCTCTGACTCTTGAATACATTGCAAAGATCCTCAGATATGAGAGACCTGATGCAATAGTCCCGGGTATCGGAGGGCAGACAGGTTTAAATCTTGCGATGCAGCTGGAAAGAAAAGGCATCCTCAAGGAATGTGATGTTGAACTGCTCGGCACTCCTTCGACTTCGATCGAAAGGGCAGAGGACAGGGAACTCTTCAAGGAAATGTGCGAATCGATCGGAGAACCGGTCATCCCGAGTGAGATCACGTATTCAGTAGAGGAAGCTAAAAAGGCAGCAATGGATATCGGATATCCTGTCGTTCTCAGACCTGCGTTCACTCTTGGTGGAACCGGCGGCGGTTTTGCCAATAATGAAGAGGAACTCATAGAAATCGCTGACAATGCCTTTGCGCTTTCTCCCGTACACCAGGTACTGATTGAGAAGAGTGTGAAGGGTTATAAGGAAATCGAATTTGAGGTGATGCGTGATTCATCCGACCATGCTATTACTATCTGCGGAATGGAGAATGTCGATCCGGTCGGTGTACATACCGGTGACAGCATCGTAGTTGCACCAATTCTTTCACTAAATGAGCATGATCTGAAGATGCTCAATGATTCCGCCATCAAGATCATCAGGGAACTGAAGATCGAAGGCGGATGCAATGTCCAGTTTGCTTTAAATCCCAATTCCAGCGAGTACTATCTGATCGAAGTAAATCCCAGAGTGTCACGATCATCAGCCTTGGCTTCCAAAGCCAGCGGTTATCCGATTGCCAGAGTCACTGCCAAAATCGCAGTAGGAATGCTGCTTGAAGACATTCCCGTTGCGGGCGGAACTGCAGCGATCGAACCGACACTCGATTACTATGTCGCAAAATTCCCGAGATTCCCGTTTGATAAATTTGCCTCTGCCACCAATATTCTCGGTACTCAGATGAAGGCCACCGGTGAGGTCATGGGCATCGGCTCCACCCTGGAAGAATGCATACTCAAGAGCGTCAGATCGCTTGAGATCGGTGTTTGCCATCTTTACATGGGAAAGTTTGAAAAGAAAACGACAGAAGAGATATATCAGTACATCTCAGAGTTTAAAGATGATTCCATCTTTGCAATAACCGAACTTCTTAGAAGGAATGAGAGCATCGAGAAGATACACAAGGTATCAATGATCACTGAACTCTTCCTTGAGTCAATTAAGAAGATCGTCGAAATGGAGAATGAACTCAAGGCAAACTTCCTGGATAAGGATGTTCTTACCAGAGCCAAAAAGATGGGCTTCAGTGATAAGTTCATTGCAAAGATCTGGAATGTACCTGAGTTACATGTATATCAGTTCAGAAAAACACAGAAGATTCATCCTGTATTCAAGATGGTCGATACTCTGCATACAGGCAAGTATATCGCTTATTTATATTCATCATATTCAGGCGAGAATGCCTCCAGACTTACTGATAAAAAGAAGATCATCGTACTGGGTGCAGGTCCGATCAGGATCGGGCAAGGTGTTGAATTCGATTATTCAACAGTTCATGCTGTCCAGACCATCAAAAAAGCCGGATATGAAGCTATCATCATCAACAACAATCCTGAGACCGTTTCAACGGATTACACCACTGCGGATAAACTTTATTTCGAACCTCTTACTTCTGAAGACGTAATGGAGATCATAGAATTCGAAAAGCCAGAGGGAGTGATTGCAACACTTGGCGGACAGACAGCCATCAACCTGGCTGAACCTCTCATGAAACGGGGAGTCAAGCTGATCGGCACCGACTGCGATGCAATAGACAGAGCTGAGAACAGAGACAGTTTTGAGAAGATCCTGCTCGATCTCAATATCCCTCAGCCTCCGGGTGAAGCCGTTACATCAATTGAAGACGGAGTAAAAGCTGCCGAAAGGATCGGATATCCTGTGCTTGTCAGACCGAGCTTCGTGCTTGGCGGACGTGCCATGCAGATCGTCGGTGATGAAGAACAGCTCAGACGTTATCTGCGTGAGGCCGTAGAGATCGATGAAGACAAACCTGTACTTGTTGATAAATACATCTTCGGCAAGGAAGTAGAGATCGACGGTATCTGTGACGGAAGGGACGTATTTGTTCCTGGTATCATGGAACTTGTCGAAAGAACAGGTATCCATTCCGGAGACTCGATAAGTGTATATCCGACATTCTCGATTTCAAATAAAGTCAAGGGAATCATTCTCCAGTATGCCAAGAAACTGGGACTGGGGATCGGTATCGTAGGTCTTTTCAATGTACAGTTTATCGTTGACAGCAATGATGATGTCTATATCATCGAAGTCAATCCCAGATCCAGCCGAACTGTTCCTTTCCTTTCAAAGTCTACCGGTTACAGTCTTGCAGACATTGCAACAGAGGTTATTTTAGGGAGATCTCTCAAAGAACAGGGCATTTTTGATGTCTATCCGGAGGAGAAGAAGAGATGGTATGTCAAAGTCCCTGTATTCTCATTTAATAAGCTTAGAGGCATAGATGCATACCTTTCTCCGGAGATGAAATCCACCGGCGAAGCCATCGGTTATGACGATAAACTCAACAGAGCACTCTACAAGGCACTGCAGGCATCCGGAATGAAAGTCCAGAATTACGGAACAGTCTTTGCAACCATTGCTGACAGGGACAAGGAAGAAGCACTTCCTCTCATAAGAAGATTCTATGATCTGGGTTTCAATATCGAATCGACTTCAGGCACGGCAAAATTCCTTAAGGAACACGGTATCAAGACCAAGGTGCTCAACAAGGTCAGTGACGGAAGCACTGATATCATTGACGCCATCAAAGACGGGCACATCGCATATGTTATCAACACCCAGGATGTTCAGTCTGTCGGTCATATGACAGACGGATATCAGATCAGAAAATGTGCCATTGAGCATAATGTGACTATGTTTACGTCTCTTGATACGGTCAGAGTGCTGCTTGATGTTCTCGATGAAACGACATTAAAGATTTCAACGATCGATATGTAGGATGCTGACAATGAAGAACATGTTTAAAATTTTGCAGAATAAAAAGATCGCCAGAGATGTTTATGAATTATTGCTTCAGGGCGATACGTCAAAGATCGATGAAGCCGGTAGTTTTGTGAATATCAAAATCGATGGATTCCAGTTGAGAAGACCGATATCGGTCTGTGACCTGAACGGAGACAAACTGACTCTTGTCTATAAGGTCTTCGGGAAAGGGACTGAAGCTCTCAGCAAAATGCAGGAAGGAGAACTGGACCTTCTTACAGGACTTGGAAACGGATACAAGACCGGTTTGTCCGGAAATAACCCTCTTCTTATCGGCGGAGGAGTCGGAGTTCCACCATTGTATTATCTTGCCAGACTTCTCATTAAAGAGGGAAAAAATCCAGGGGTCATACTGGGATTCAATGCACTGGATGAAATCTTTTATGAAAAAGAATTCCAGGCACTCGGATGCAAGACGGTCGTGACTACTGTCGATGGTTCTTACGGCATTAAAGGTTTTGTGACGGATGCCCTTGGTGAATTCGATTATTCATATGTTTATACATGCGGTCCCGGACCGATGCTGAAGGCTGTTTATGACAAGACAGTTACCAGCGGACAGTACAGTTTTGAAGAAAGAATGGGATGTGGTTTCGGAGTCTGCATGGGATGTTCAGTCAAGACCAAGAACGGTTTTAAAAGGATATGTGCCGACGGACCGGTCCTGGTGAAGGAAGAAATAATATGGTAGATACAAAAGTTAATTTATGCGGCATTGAACTCGATAATCCTGTTATTCCTGCCAGCGGAACTTTCGGCTACGGCTATCCGTTCTGCCGATATTATGACATCAATATCCTCGGTTCATTTTCATTCAAGGGAACAACAAAGGATGAAAGATTCGGCAATCCCACACCCAGGATCGCAGAATGCAAGAGCGGAATGATCAATTCCATTGGTTTGCAGAATCCCGGAGTTGAAGCTGTCATCAACAGAGAGCTTCCGATCATAAGACGGGTATTCAAAAAGAAAGTCATGGCCAATGTCAGCGGCTTTTCCGTTGAGGAATATGTGTATACATGTGAACAGCTTGATAAGTGTGATGAGATAGGATGGTTCGAACTTAATGTGAGTTGTCCGAATGTTCACGGCGGCGGAATGGCATTCGGAGTTGATCCCGTCAATATCTACAATGTTACCAAAGCGGTGAAAGATGCGGTAAAGAAGCCTGTGATAGTTAAACTTTCACCGAATGTGACTGATATCAAAGTCATGGCAAAGGCATGCGAAGATGCCGGAGCAGACGGACTCAGTCTTATCAACTGCATTATGGGCATGAAGATCGATATAGCCAGACGCAGACCTGTCATTAAGAACAAGATGGGCGGTTATTCCGGAGACGGAATATTCCCGGTAGCAGTACGCATGGTCTATGAAGTTGCCCATACGGTAAAAATTCCTCTGGTGGGCATGGGAGGCATTTCTTCAGCTGAAGATGTCATTGAAATGATGATGGCAGGTGCCACAGCAGTTGAGATCGGAACTGCCAATCTTGTGAATCCTTATGCCAGCAAGGAAATAATTGAAGATCTTCCCAGGGTAATGGAAAAATACAGGATAGAAAAACTGACAGATATTATCGGAGCGTGTGAGTAAAATGGGCAAAGATGTGATTATCGCGTGCGACTTTGACAGTAAGGAAAAGCTTATTGGTTTTCTGGATAAATTCGGAGATATCAAACCTTTTCTGAAGATAGGCATGGAACTTTTCTATGCTGAAGGGCCTGAAATCGTAAGGGAAGTCAAGAAGAGAGGATACAAAGTATTCCTTGATCTTAAACTTCATGACATTCCGAATACAGTAAAGAAAAGCATGGCGGTCCTTCAGAATCTCAATGTCGATATGACCAATGTCCATGCTGCAGGAACATCACAGATGATGAAGGCGGCAAGGGAAGGTTTCGGAGACGGACTGCTTATCGGAGTTACCCAGCTGACCAGCACTGATGAACAGACAATGAATGACGAGATCCTAATTCCGGGAAAGATTGAGGATGTCGTTGTCAGGTATGCACAGACTGTCAAAGCATCAGGTCTGAGCGGTGTGGTCTGTTCTCCTCTTGAAGTGAAAAGGATAAAGGAAGCCTGTGGAAAGGATTTTGTTACCGTCACTCCCGGTATCCGCTTCAGCGGAGGAGAGAAAGGGGACCAGAAGAGAGTCACGACTCCAGAAGATGCAAAATTGATAGGTTCAGACTATATCGTTGTCGGACGTCCCATCACTCAGAGTGATGACCCCGTCGCAGCATACAAAAGATGTGTAAAGGAATTTATAGGATAAAGATATGAACAGAGAAGAATTACAGATACAGATCGCAAAGGATCTTCTTTCCATCAAGGCAGTCTTCTTCCGCCCTGATGAACCGTTTACCTGGGCCAGCGGCATTAAAAGTCCTGTCTATTGCGACAACAGACTGACTCTCACTGCTCCTGAAGTACGCAATCATGTTGAGAACGGACTGGCTTATCTGATCAGAGAATACTACAGTGATGCTGAAGTTCTCATGGGAACTTCAACTGCAGGTATTGCACACGCTGCTATTACAGCCCATATCATGGGACTTCCCATGGGATATGTCAGATCTTCCTCAAAGGATCACGGAAGACAGAACCAGATCGAAGGAAAGCTCGAAAGAGGGCAGAAAGTGGTCGTGGTCGAGGATCTTATTTCCACCGGCGGAAGCGCCTGTGATGTCGTGAATGTGCTGCGTGAGAATGGAGCCGAGGTTTTGGGCATCGTAAGTATCTTCACTTACGGTATGGCCAGAGGACTGGAAAAGCTTAAGGCTACCGATGTGACAAATTATTCTCTGACCAATTTTGACTGCATTGCCAAAGTCGCCGCTGAGGAAGGATATATCCAGCTTCCTGATGTTCAGCGACTGATAAAATTCCGTGATAATCCCAGTGATGAAAGCTGGATACAAGGATAAAACTATGAGACATCTGTTAGACATTTTTGATCTTACTACTGATGAGATCTATGAACTGATAAAGAAGACCGAGGATATCATGAATCATCCGAATTACTATCTGGATGCATGTCATGGAAAGATTTTAGGCAAGCTCTTCTTCGAACCGTCCACCAGGACCTGCAACAGCTTTGAATCGGCTATCCAGAGCCTTGGCGGAGGAGTCGTGGGTTTTTCCGATCCCAATAATTCATCTGTGGTCAAAGGCGAATGTCTGATAGATACTGTCCGTACTGTTTCAAGCTATTCCGATGTCATCGTCATACGTCATCCCCAGG
>JAEESL010000050.1 GCA_016286345.1 Dehalococcoidales bacterium
GTTGAAGGGAAGAATTGCTTAAGCAAGCTGCTTGTCAGCTCCTTTCAAAGCAGGTCTTGGGAGATTCTTGAAAAGAATTCTGCCTTTTCGGACAACGTTGTAATATCTGGTTGTTGTAATCTCAGTATTACCTGATGTCGTTTTAGTAACAGTCGTACCTTCTCCTTTATATGTTGCCTGTACGTCATGATTTGAAATCCAGTAAGGGAAGTAAACACCATTTACTTTGTCGATTTTATTTTTTGAAAGGAATCCTTTCTGAATATACCTTTTTTTGCCTGCCCATTTGAAGAAACCTTCCTGCATCTTTTCCTTACTTATCTTAAAAGGAATAATGTAATCAGGTGCAAGATCATCAGTGAACTTCTTGGAGAAAACAAGGGGACTGTGACAATAGAAACATTCCATTGCACCTCTAGTTTCGTCAGTGACTATTTCAGCACCACAGCTTGTGCAATGGAAAACATTCATTTCTGATTCTTTGCGTTCTTCTTCTTTTTTGAGTTCTTTTTTGGCTTCATTCTGCAGATACTCTTCAGTGAAGAAACTCATACAGTATTCACACTTGAATTGTTGGGTATCAGGGTCAAAAATCAGAGTTCCGCCGCAGTTAGGGCATTTGAATGTTACGCTCATTTATATCCTCACTCTCATTGTTGATGATATTCAGCTTTCGTAAATTATATTTTAGAAAAGACAAACATGTAAACAATAATACTTATAAATATTGAAGGCAAATGATGTTTATATAAATATGTAGTTAATTATTGAATTGAGAAGTAACTTCATTTAGGTTGAGTTTAAAAAAGATTAAAAAAATATGATACAATCAACTTTATATCGCTAGACAGGGGAAAGATTTATGAGTATTGCCCAAATAGTAGCCATTGTAATATTTGTTGCAATGTTTGTTGTGATTATTTCAGATAAGGTGCATCGATGCATTCCAGCATTGGTAGGAGCAGCATTAACGATAGGCGTAACCTTCCTGCTTGTTATGAGAGAACCTCAGGCGATTTGGAATACACTGAATCTTGGGCATTTCACTGAACTTTCTTTCTGGATCCCTGGTGCTTCCCATGCTGAAAACACTGTAGGCATCAACTGGACCACAATTATCTTTATTCTCGGTATGATGATTATGGTAGAAGGTCTTGGTGATGCAGGTTTCTTCAGGTGGTTATGTCTCTGGCTCGCAAAGAAAGTCCACTACAAAATCATTCCCTTATTCATAGTATTTATGATAATGTCGGCATTCCTAGCAATGTTTATCGACAGCATAACAGTCATTCTTTTCCTGGCAGCTGTAACAATTGAACTTGCCAGACTGCTGAAGTTCAATCCGATTCCAATGGTTATTTCTGAAATATTTTCAGCCAATCTCGGTGGTGCAGCAACAATGAGCGGTGATCCTCCCAACATTATTATTGGTACCGCAAATGGTTTTACATTTATGGATTTCTTCACAAACACCGGTGTTGTTGTGTGGATAGCAATGATCGTAATGATTGTCGTCTTCTATTTTGATTTCAGAAAAGATCTCAAATCTACGAATGACAATACAGCTGATATTGAATATCCTGATCCTGGCGAAGCAATTAAAAGCAAGGGTAAATTCATTACCTCAACTCTAATTTTCCTGTTCATGGTAGTTTGTTTGGTACTGCATGGACAGCTCGGCTGGTCAGTTGCATTCATCGGTGTTATCACAGCCGGACTGACACTTATCGTTAACGGAAAAAATTCATTCCATTTGCTCAAAAAAGTTGACTGGTTAACGATATTGTTCTTTATCGGTTTATTCGTTGTTGTCGGCGGCCTGGAAGAAACGGGCGTATTGAATATGCTCTCAAAGCTTATTGCACAGATTACAGGAGAAAAAATCATTCTTGCAATTGTAATAATTCTCTGGTCGTCAGCAATCTTCTCAGCCATTGTTGATAATATTCCTTTGGCTGCAACACTTGTTCCGGTCATTAAGACATTATCTGTTACTCAGGGATTTGATCTTGAAGTCCTCAGCTGGTCACTGGCACTCGGTGCTGATATCGGTGGTAATGCAACACCAATCGGTGCATCTGCGAATGTTGTAGGTACATCCATAGTTGCAAGAGAATATCATCCGATTACCTGGAAGAGCTACATGAGAGCATCTATTCCTGCAACAGTGATAACACTGACCATTTGTACCGCATACATAATTATTAGATATGTAATCATGTAACGCCTGTATTAATTAATTACGTAATTACCGTTTTACTGTATAATTAATAGACGTTTTGGAATAATTCTTTGTTGTTGAATGGAGGTAGAGAGATAAATACTGATATTATTGCTATTAGAATGCATGGCAGAGGCGGGCAGGGAGCTGTAACATCAGCAGAATTGCTGGCATCTGCAGCAATCAACGAAGAAAAATATGCTCAGGCAATGCCTGGTTTCGGTCCGGAAAGACGAGGTGCTCCTGTTCAGGCATTCGTTCGAATTTCATCTCATCAGATCAGAAACAGAGCTGAAATCTTGGAACCGGATATTGTTATGGTTCTCGATCCAGGTCTTCTTTCCATCATCAATTTTTCAAGCGGTTTAAAAGATAATGGAACAGTTATTGTTAATGTAAAAGATAAAGATATTATTCCGCAGAGTATTATTGACAAGTATAAAGTCGCATACATTGATGCAATGAGCATTGCAAAATCCGTTTTGGGTGTTCCTATCGTAAATACAACAATGCTCGGTGCCTTGATCAAAGCAACCCGAGTAGTTGATATCGCGTCTTTGGAAACACCGTTGAATATCAGATTCGGCAAGCTTGCCGAAAAGAACTTCAATGCAATGAAAAAAGCATTTGAAGAAACTATCATTTTGGAGAAATAAGATGGCAAAATCCGAAAATGAATTAACTTGGCAGGATCTTGAGCCCGGTTGCATTGTAACAACACCGGGTAATACTACTGATTATAAAACAGGTGACTGGAGAAGCCAGCGACCTAAGTATAATCTCGAAAGATGTTTGAAATGCGGTGTTTGCGCACTTTTCTGTCCTGAAGGTTGTATCAATAAAACACCAAAAGGCTATTTCATAGCTAATCCATATCATTGCAAGGGATGCGGCATTTGCGCTAAGGAATGTCCTGCCTATGTTATAACGATGGAGGAAGAAAGCTAATGTCAAAACGAATCGGTATAGAAACATCATTAGCCATCGCGGAAACAGTTAAACTTGTTAATGTAGATGTTGTCGCTGCATACCCGATCACTCCGCAGACACATATTGTTGAGCATATAGCTGACTTGTGTGCAAATGGTGAACTTGATGCAGAGTATATTCCTGTCGAATCTGAACACTCCGCAATGAGTGCCTGTCTTGGTTCATCTGCAGGTGGTGCAAGAACATTTACTGCCACAGCCAGCCAGGGTCTGGAACTTATGCACGAAGTTTTATATGTTGCATCCGGTATGAGACTTCCTATCGTCATGGCAGTTGCCAACAGAGCAGTATCTGCTCCTCTCAGCATCTGGGGTGATCATTCCGATGTAATGAGCTGCAGAGATACAGGTTGGATCCAGGTCTTTGTAGAAAACGGACAGGAAGCAGTTGATATGACAATCTGTTCATTCATCATAGCTGAAGATCCTTCTGTCTTACTGCCATTCATGATAAACCTTGATGGTTTCCATCTTTCACATGTAATTGAACCTATCATTCTTCCGGATCAGGATGAAGTAAAGGCTTTCGTACCTGATTTCAATTACAAATACAGACTTGATCCCCATAATCCGGTTGCAATGGGCGATTTTGCAACACCAGCAATCTTCACTGAGGCAAAATGGGCAAATGAAGTTGCTCTTACAAATTCAAGAGCTGTAATCAACGATGTTTGGGATCGTTTCTATAAGACCTTCGGAAGAAAATATCAGGCTGTTGAAACATATAAGACAGAAGATGCAGAGACCCTTTTAATGACAATGGGTAGTTTCTCTGAAACTGCAATGACAGCAATTGATGCAATGAGAGAACAGGGCAGAAAAGTCGGTCTTGTAAGAATCAGATTATGGAGACCTTTCCCATTTGATGATATTTATGAAGCTGTTAAAGAATGCAAAAACCTGATCATTCTTGACAGAGCTTTATCAGCAGGCGGACCTGCCGGACCTGTTGCCAGTGAAGTTAAGGCAGCTTTGTACAATAAGTCAGTCAAACCTGCAATCGTTAGCATTGTAGGCGGTCTTGGCGGCCGAGATATTCATGTAAGCGACTTCATCAATATGGTTGATATCGGTGAAAAAGCAATCAAAAACAACGATATCAAACCTTTTGAAATCTATGGAGTGAGAGGTTAATCATGGAAGATTACAACATTTTTGCTTCAAGAGTAGTTACAAAGAATGAACCTTTAGCTCCTGGTCACAGAGCATGTATCGGCTGCGGAGAAGTCCTTGCAATGAGACTTGCAGCAAAGGCTTTCAACAAAAATACAATTGTTGTCAATGCAACAGGCTGTATGGAAATCATTGCTTCACAGGTTCCATATAACTCCTGGCGATTACCTTGGATCCATACTCTGTTTGAAAATGCAGCAGCAGTTGCATCAGGTATCGAATCAGCAATTAAAGTATTGTCCAGAAAGAACAGAATTCCTGAAGAAGAAATCCATGTCGTTGCATTAGGCGGTGATGGCGCTACAGTTGATATCGGTATCCAGGCATTATCCGGCGCTTTCGAAAGAGGACACAATATCACTTATATATGCTTCGATAATGAAGCTTATATGAATACAGGTATTCAGAGATCATCTGCAACTCCTTTTGGTGCTTCAACTACTACTTCTCCTGCAGGTAAGAAATCAATCGGTCAGTCAACATGGAAAAAGGATACTCCTTCAATTATGGTTGCCCATAACATTCCTTATGTTGCCACCGCATGTCCCAGCTATCCGTTTGATTTAATGGAAAAAATAGAAAAGGCCCTTTCAACAAATGGCCCCAGCTATATTCATATCTTCTCAGTATGTCCCACTGGTTGGAGAACCAAGAGTGATCTTGCTATCAGGCTAGGAAGACTTGCTGTAGAAACCGGTGTGTTCCCGTTGTATGAAGTTGAAAACGGTGTATACAAGATGAATAAGATCGAAACTGAGCTTAAACCTCTTTCCCTTTACACCAAACCTCAGGGAAGATTCAAGCATCTCAATGATGATCAGCTTAGTGCTATTGAAGCAAGAATTCATTCCGAGTATGAGGCTCTTAAAGAAAAGTGCGAGCTTACTCAAGTTCGGGAGGATATGTAATGACAAATGCTATCTTTAGCACCTGGAACGATAAACTGTTAGATGGAAGAAGTTCTAATACTACATTCACATCTGAACAGGTAGGACTTCCATTAACTTACGCTGAAGATAAAGATGTCAACGCAATTATTGGTTGGTCCGGTATTGTACTGAATAATGAAAATACAAATATTGTTTCATTAGCTTGTGAATATGTAAAAGCTGTATCCATGATTACCTGCGGTGAGTGTTCAATTGGTTTTCATGGTGTCAAAATGTCAGAAGATATACTTAACAACCTTGTACAGGGAACAGGAAGTGCAGGTGATGCTGACAAACTTCTTTACATAATCGAGAACATGAAATCAAACACAAAGTGTAATTTCTGTTCAAGTGCAATGAAAGCAGTACATGATTGTCTTGTATATTTCAAGAATGATTTTGAAGTTGCAAGCTCACCTCATGAACCATATAAAAAAGCATCAGTAATAGTTAATGTATCAGCACCATGTGTTGAAGCATGTCCGATTCATCAGGATGTACCAGGATATATTAACCTGATCAAAAATGGTAGATATGACGATGCGCTTGAATTGATAAAAAGAAACAACCCGTTACCTGAGTGTTCTGGTAATGCCTGCATGGCAAGTTGTGAACGAAACTGTGTAAGAAAGGATATTGATAAACCTGTAGCTATCCGAGCACTTAAAAGAGTAGCTTGTGAATACGGTACATCAAATCCTGTAGAACCAACAAAACTGAATGGTGAAAAAGTAGCCATTATCGGTGCAGGACCTGCCGGAATTGCAGCAGCAAAGAGACTGATTTCTCTTGGATACAGACCTGTTATTTTTGAGATGAATAATGGGTACGGTGGAATGTTAAGTACAGGTATTCCTGAATACAGACTTCCTCAGGAAATAATTAACAAGGATTATAACGAGATCATAAAACTTGGTGCTGAATTCAGAGGAAATACTCCTATTAGTCAGGTTAAAGATATTTCGGGTGCATATAAAGCAACAATCATTTGCAATGGTGCCACTCTGTCCAGACCTAGCAATATTGAAGGTTGGACAGAAAACGATAATGGTATGTATCAGGGCATTCATTATCTGAAATCTGTATATAACAAAAAGATAATGCCTGTGTCTGAACATGTAGTTGTCGTCGGCGGAGGCAATACAACAATAGACTGTGCAAGAACAGCTTTGAGACAGGGTGCAACAGATGTAACAATCCTTTACAGAAGAACAATGTCTGAAATGCCTGCTTATAAGGAAGAAATTGATGCAGCTATCAAAGAAGGCATTAAATTTGAATTCCTTACAATACCTGTAAAAGTTCAGCGCGGAGAAAACAAAGTTGTAGAGGTTGTATGCCAGAAGATAGAACTGGGAGAACCTGATGAAAGCGGAAGACCCAGACCAATTCCTATTCCCGGAACTGAATATACAATTTACTGTGATAAGATACTCAGCTGCATTGGAGAATTACCTGACACATCTATATACGGATCCAAGATCAATCTGACAGATGATGGCAGAGTACTTACTGATAAATATGGAGCAACAAGTGCCAAAGGTATTTTTGCTGCAGGGGACTGCGTAAATGGTCCTTCCAGCATGGCAGAAGCTATGGCATCCGGAAAGCGTGCAGCTGAAGGTGTTGATTTATATTTGAATAAGAATTCAAAGATAAAACAGTCAAAACAGGAAGTGTTTGATACTTATCATCAGGCATTTCTTGAAAAGAATGTCGATGAGGCATTCAATTTTAAGATGGAAAAACAGGAATCACCAGTTGCTGAACTGACTTATATCAGAGACAACTATGAACAAGTTGAAAAGGTATTGAGTAAAGAGCAGGCTGAACGTGAAGCTGAACGATGTATTAAATGTTATAAAGTCATGATGATTGCGAGGGACTAATATGGTTAAACTTACTATAGATGGAAAAGCAATTGAGTCTAAAGAAGGGAAAACAATCATACAGGCAGCCAGTGATAACAATATCGTTATACCCACATTATGCTATAACGAAGAACTGACACCGACCGGATCATGCCGAGTATGTGTAGTTGAAGTCATTGCCGATGGTGTGAGCACTTTGGTTTCATCCTGTGATACCCCTGTGAAAGAGGGCATCGAAGTATATACAAACAGTGAAAATGCAATCAAAGCAAGAAAATATGCAATTCAGATGCTCTATTCACAAAATTCAGAAGCACCTGCAATTAGGGCACTTGCCGGTAAATATAACATCACAGAGAAGCTTCCTGTTGAGGAATCCGAATGTATCGGCTGTGGACGATGTTATAAAGTATGCAGTGAAGTAGTTGAAAGAAAATGCATCGATATGAGTGTTGGCGGCCTTTCCAATATGAATGAAAAGCTGTCAGTTAAATGGAATTTTGATAACTGTATTGCTTGCGGTGCATGTGCTTATGTCTGTCCAACACATGCTGTATCCATCCATGATGAAGATGGCGTACGAACAATGATTACACCCAACGCAAAGCATGAATTTTCAATGAAGAAATGTTCAGATTGCGGTAAGTATTACGCACCTAATGTCCAGATAGAATGGATGAAAGAAAAGACTGGACTTTCCGACGACAAATTTGACCGCTGTATGGATTGCCGTTAGAATAGTGTCTTCCGGGGTGTGGCGCAGTTGGCTAGCGCGCGGCGTTTGGGACGCTGAGGTCGGAGGTTCGAGCCCTCTCACCCCGATATCCGTATTTCCAATCAAATTAAATGCAGGATATAAAAATGTCTGATGTAAGTATTATTGTAAATGGTAATAAACTGCAAACCAATAGATATGTGACAAATGTAGTGGATAAATTCACTAATGCAGCATTTGATTCCTTAGATATTGATGCAAATATTACAGGTACAAAAACTATTATCATTTCAAATAAAGAATTAAGTGTAA
>JAEESL010000051.1 GCA_016286345.1 Dehalococcoidales bacterium
GCTTGATCACTTTAAAAAGGGCATTTTTTATAACGGAATACGCCAGACCGGCGGAAATATCGGATACGGAAGCGCCTTCCTTCTGCGCCTGTTTGACGTTTGAGTTCATGAAGACAGTGCATCTTGTTCCCAGATCGACCGGATTATTAGCGAAGAGTGCTTTTTTTGCAAAGCCCTCTGCTGTATATCCCAGCGAATTGGCAAAGTTTTCAAGAAAAGAACCACAGCCTGAAGAACATGCTTCGTTCAGCATAACATTGTCTACTGTTCCGTTCTTAAGTTTGATGCATTTCATATCCTGTCCGCCGATATCAAGAACACAGTCGACTTTTGGTTCGAAGAACTGTGCGGCGGTGCAGTGGGCTACAGTTTCAACTTCGCCTTCATCCAGCCTGAAGGCAGCTTTCAATAATGCTTCTCCGTAGCCGGTGGAACATGCGCGTGCGATCTGTGCCGTATCGGGAAGAACTTTCTCAAGTTCAGCCAGTGCTTCTGAACTCGTTTTGACAGGATTGCCGTGATTATTGCTGTAATACGACCAGAGCAGTTCGCCTTCTGAACCTATAAGTGCCAGTTTGGTCGTGGTCGATCCAGCATCGATCCCGAGATAGCATTCTCCGTCGTAATCTTTCAGTTCGCTTTTTTTAACGATGCTTTTGTTGTGGCGTTCACAGAAAGAATCATAGTCTTCTCTTGTTTTAAACAATGGATCAAGACGTTTTATTTCAAACGCCATTTCTACGCCCTTTTCAAGTCTATCGATGAGATTATCAATTCTGACGGGTTCTTCGCCCCTGGCGTCCAATGCAGCGCCTATGGCGGCAAATAAATGTGAATTGTCAGGGTCTACTACTTCATCATCGGCAAGTTTAAGCGTTCGGATAAAGGCCTTTTTCAGTTCCGGAAGGAAATGAAGTGGTCCTCCCAGGAAAGCAACACAGCCTTTAATGGGTTTCCCGCAGGCAAGTCCAGAAATAGTCTGATTCACAACAGACTGGAAAATGGATGCTGCCAGATCCGCTTTGGATGCACCCTCGTTGATTAGAGGCTGGATATCAGTCTTTGCAAAAACACCGCATCTGGCTGCGATCCTGTATATTTCCTTGTAATCTTTTGCATATTCATTAAGACCTATGGCGTCTGTCTGAAGCAAGGAGGCCATCTGGTCGATGAAGGATCCGGTACCTCCGGCACAAACTCCATTCATTCTTTCGTCAAGACCGCCCTTGAAATAGATGATCTTGGCATCTTCTCCGCCGAGCTCAATGGCTACATCGGTCTGCGGATAGAACGTCTGTATGGATGTGGCAACAGCGACCACTTCCTGTAAAAAGGTGATTTTCAGAGCTTTGGCTAAATTAATGGAACCGGATCCGGTTATCTTGATTTTGAGCATCGCATCACCGACAGAATCCTTTGCTTCTCTGAGCAGCTCAGCAAGCGTCTCCTGCGTATGTGCCTGGTGACGTCTGTAATTGCCGTAAACGATCTCGTTATTGTCATTCAATATGGCAAGCTTGACCGTTGTGGAGCCGATATCGATTCCAGTTATATAGGTGTTTTGTGAATTCATAATTGATGCTCTATCGATTATTCTAGCTATGATATTATTTTAATACAAAAAATAATATGTGTTTATAACTGAGGCTTGTAAAAATGAAAAACAAAGTATCAGCTGCAGTATCTCTTATCTTGCTGGTAGCAGCATTCTTTATAATCAGATTTCCGCTGTACTCATGGCACGATATGAAAGAGATGCCGTTGTATTTAATGCTTGCAGGACTGATGGTCATCATGCTTTCATTCGCCTCCGGAAAGAAACTGACTCCTGTAATGACAGCTGTCGGATACGCAGCAGGTTTTTTCATAAGTTACTTCTTCTCTGTCACGAGCATTGATTCACACGGAGCATCAACGAACAATATGTTCGTTATCTGGGCAATTGCTTTTATAGCTTGTGTGTTTATAGGGCTGATTGCTGATATAATGAAAAAACAAAGAAAACCATAACTTCTGCGATCCCTTAGTTTTTATCTGTTACTGGCATACGCCATAGTCATGGTTCGTATTGAAAAAGAAAGGTTTATTGTATGCTTGATGCTGTTTTATTGGATCTGGATGGAACGTTGCTTCCGATGGATACGGATTATTTTGTCGAGGTCTATTTCAAATATCTTTTTGAAGACGCCTATGCCTGGGGATATACTGATTCGGCTCTTCTGGAAAAAGGCGTAAGGACCGGATTAAAGGCGATGTATAAAAATGACGGATCCGTGACGTGTTCCGCTGCATTCTGGAAAGCATTCAGTGAGGTTGTTCACAAAGATCCGACCGATGATGTTAAGAAGTTCGAGACTTTCTATGCAACCAACTTTAACAAGGCTAAATTTGTTGCCAAAGAAAATCCTTATGTACAGGAAACCCTTGAAGTTGCAAGAAAAAAAGCAAAATATGTGATCCTTGCAACCAATCCCATTTTTCCTAAAGTTGCCAATGATTCAAGGATGGCATGGATAGGGGTAAAGGAATCGGATTTTGATATGGTCACGGATTTTGACAGCTGCTATTTTTGCAAACCTAATCCGATGTATTACAAACAGGAGATTCTTGATAAGATCGGGCTGGATCCTGAGAAGTGCATTATGATCGGCAATGATTTTGATGAAGATATCCTCGCTACCAGAAAACTCGGAATGCCGTCTTATCTGGTCACTGATTTTATGATCAACCGTCAGAACAAAGAGATTGATTGTCCGCACGGGACATATGCCGAAATGGTGGAATACCTAAAAAACCTGTAAAGTGCATCTTTACAGGTTTTTCAATTTCAGTAAATGGACCGTTAGCTTCTAGATCGCATAATCGTTGCCGATCTCAGAGAAGGCAACAAAGGGATAATTTTTAACTTCCTCAATAAACGAATCTCTGACATCCTGTGATGGGAATGCAAGAGTCAGCATATAGGCAAACTTGTTTTCCCCTCCGGGATCCTGCTTATTAGAGTTGTTTATAATATGAACATCTTTTCTTTTTGCTATTACGTTTGTCAGTTCGACAACATCTCTGTATGTCTTGAATTCACAGTACAGAACAGTTCTGCACTCTTTCCTCTTGATTCTCTTCTCGATTTTGGGCATAGCTCTCTGTGTGATCAGAATAATGACAACAGCTACAATACCTGCTTCAAAATAGCCGATACCGAATGCAAGACCAGTACAGGCACATGCCCAGAGTCCTGCGGCGGTAGTAAGGCCTTTGACCTTGACTCTGTCTGAAGAGAACATGATCGTTCCTGCACCGATGAATGAAATACCGCTTATCACCTGGGCGCCCAGTCGGACAATATCAGCCTTGGCTCCGCCGAAGGTAATCATTACGTATTCTCCGAGCATCATTGCCATACAGGCACCGAGACAAATCAGAAGATGGGTTTTGAGTCCTGCCGCCCGGCTCTTTTTTTCTCTGTCCATACCGATAAGAAGACCAGCCAAGGATGCGATGAGAAGTCTGATGATCATAGAACCGAAAGATAGATTGTGAATATAATCCAGTATCTGCTCCATAGTTTTTCTCCGTATAAATTGCTTTATTTTAGCGTAGTTTTCATGGGTATGAAATATCAAAAAAACCAGCTGGCACACAGCTGGTTAATGTTTCTTGAATGGCGGAGGGTGAGGGATTTGAACCCTCGACCCGATTTTCATCAGGTAATCACTTAGCAGGCGACCGCACTAGACCACTATGCGAACCCTCCACATCAAATGATAATATCACAAATATCTCAATTAGACCAAATAATAATTAGTTAAGGGTCTGTGTAAAACTGTTATTGCAGAAGGAAATCCTTCGTTATCAGCTCAGGTCATCAATGAGACTCTTGAGCATGGGTTCGAATTTTACTCCGTACCAGTGGGAATCATCTCCGATAGTGTTTTCCATGCATCTTACAGTAAAGTCTGCTGCGATCCTTGCAGCATCATCTACTGATTTTCCATTCATATAGGCACCTACAAAAGCAGAAGCATATACGTCACCGGTTCCATGACATGACTGTTCATATTTGTGATGCTTGTAGTAATAGAAGTGTTCATTGTCACAGACAACGACTCCTGTGGTATCAGGTGTGTATCCTACTCCGGTCAGGACGACTGCTTTGGCACCGCTGTCGAGGAGTTTCTTCGTCAGGCTTTTGATATATCTGACAGTATATGTTTCCTTGTATTGTGTGCCGGTAAGATAGCATGCTTCAGTTATGTTAGGAAGGATAATGTCTGCTTCAGAACACAGAGTCTTCATTTTTTCAACATATTCCTCATCAAAAGCCGGATAGAGCTTTCCGTTGTCTGCCATTGCAGGATCAACGATTGCCTTTCCTTTGCACAGGTGTTTGATAATGCTTTTGACATAGTCTATCTGCAGAGTGGACCCGAGATAGCCTGTATACACTGCGCTGAATGAGATCTTCTCTTTCTTCCAGTGTTTTTCAATTGCAGGCATATCCTCTGTCAGATCACGGAATGTAAATCCTTTGAATCCTGCTGTATGGGTCGAAAGCACTGCGGAAGGAAGAACACAGGTCTCTATTCCGCATGCTGAGATGATCGGGAGTGCTACAGTGAGTGAGCACTGACCGACGCATGAAATATCCTGAATTGTTAATACTTTTTTATTCATAATCATCACGCTGTTTTAATATTATTTGCGTCGTTGAGGCCGAGTAATTCGATGGCCTGTTCACGCATTTTGAATTTTAAGATCTTTCCTGCAGCATTCATTGGGAAACTGTCAACAAATCTTACGTATCGAGGTACTTTATGTTTTGCCATATTGGCTTTTACATAGTCCTTGATTTCGTCTTCAGTCATGGTCTCGCCATCTTTGAGGATGACGCAGGCAAGTAATTCTTCTCCGTACTGTGCATCAGGAACACCTATTACCTGAACGTCCGATACCTTAGGATGAGTATAAATGAAATCCTCGATCTCCTTGGGATAAATGTTTTCACCGCCTCGTATGACCATGTCCTTGATACGTCCTGTGATCTTGTAATATCCGTCATCATCACGCATAGCAAGATCTCCGGTATGAAGCCATCCGTCTTTGTCTATAGCGGCTGCAGTTGCCTGGGGCATCTTGTAATAGCCTTTCATGATGTTGTAGCCGCGGGCAACGAATTCTCCGATCTTTCCATTCGGAAGTTCTTCGCCTGTTTCAGGGTCGACGATTCTGCATTCAACCCCGGGCAGATTCTTGCCGACGGTATTGACTCGTCTTTCAAGGGTATCATTGACCCGGCTCTGGGTACATCCTGGTGAAGCCTCAGTCTGTCCGTAAACAATGGTGATCTCTGTCATGTGCATCTTTTCAACAACGTCTTCCATCGTTTTGATAGGGCATGGAGAACCGGCCATGATACCTGTTCTCATATGTGAGAAATCTGTTGTTGCGAATGTGTCGGTATTCATCATGGCTATGAACATGGTGGGAACACCATGGAATGCTGTGATCTTTTCGGAATTAATGCATGCAAGGGATTTCCTTGGAGAGAATGCTGTGATCGGATAGATTGAAACACCATGAGTTACCGATGCGGTCATGGCAAGTACCATGCCGAAACAGTGGAACATCGGAACCTGGATCATCATTCTGTCTGCACTTGAAAGGTTCATGCAGTCTCCGATACATTTGCCGTTATTGACGACATTGAAATGAGTAAGCATTACACCCTTTGGGAAACCCGTAGTTCCTGAAGTGTACTGCATGTTGCATACATCGTCTTTTTTGACCATGCTTGCTCTTCTGTAGACTTCTTCCACAGGTATCTTCTTTCCGAGTTCGAGGGCTTCATCCCATGTCACGCATCCGGGATGCGGGCCGTCAACGGAAACGACATTTCGAAGGAAGGGAAGACGCTTGAGATGAAGGTCTGTCGGATCCTCAGCTGTAGCCATTTCAGGTGCAAGCTGGTCGATTATTTCAAGATAATTGATGTCCTTGAATCCGCTGATCGTAACAAGTGTATGTGTATCTGACTGTTTGAGCAGATATTCGATTTCATGGATTCTGTACAGAGTGTTGACGGTAACAAGTACCGCACCGATCTTTGTGGTGGCCCAGAAGGCAAGATACCAGGCAGGTACGTTGGTTGCCCAGACTGCCACATGTGAACCCGGTTTTACGCCAAGAGCGATAAGGCCTCTGGCAAATTCATCAACATCATCTCTGAATTCCTTGTAGGTCCTTGTATAATCGAGTTCCGTATATTTGAAAGCGATCTTATCGGGAAATTCCTTTACCATTCGGTCAAGTACCTGGGGGAAAGTAAGATTGATGAATTTTTCTTTTTCCCAGACATATTTGCCGGTTTTGGTATCGTTATCGATAAGTATCCCGTCATCCTTAGAAAACATTGCCGGATCGATATACGTGACTCTGGTTGCGGAATGATCGACATCTGCGCCTTTCTTTCCGACATAAGGGGCCATATAGTTGATATATGCAGGGAACACAACATTGCTGTTTTCCAGCTCCGGCATCCATCGTTTGACCCATTCAAGGGAGATATACCCTTCGTAGTCAAGCGTTCTGAGAGCAGCAATGAACTCAGGGATGGGCATATCGCCCTCGCCCATGAATTTGTATTCCAGATGACCGTTTACAATCTTTGAATCCTTCATGTGGACATACTTAATAAAGCCGCCCAGATTCTGTATGGTGGTGTCTGCTGATTCGTTGAAGTTTCGGTAAGGATGCATTACATCCCAAAGCGCTGCAACGTAATCACTGTTTATCTCTGTGAGCAGAGCTCCCAGTCTTTTTGTATCAGAATAAACGCCGTTGGTCTCAACAAGCAGAGTAACTTTATTCTTTTCTGCCAGAGGTATCAGTTTTCTCAGTGTTGAAATGACAAGACTGTCATCAACTTCACCTTCGACAGGACCATGTTCGTCTCCAAGGACACGGATGAATGGAGTGTTGAGTCTGGCTGCAAGCTCTATGTATTGAGTAAGTTCGGAAATTGCAAGATCAGTCTTATCTGCATATTTGAGGCTTGTGTTGCTGGAAAGACAGCAGATTTCAATATTGCTCTTTTTAAGTGAAGCAATAGTATTGCCGATCTCTTTTTCAGTAAAAGGTTTGGCTTTGACTGAAAAGATATCGTTTCCAAGGCCTCTGACTTCAATGCCGTCAAATCCAAGATCGACAGCCATTGAGAATATACCTTCCCAACTCAGATCTGGACATCCCAGAGTAGAAAATGACAGTTTCATAGTCCACCTCGACTAATACATAGAATATAAATGTGGAATTATACATTATTGAGGGGGAAACTTGCATTATTTTTTTTATGTTGAGATATGTTAACCGGAAAACACTGTATAAAATAAAACTTTCATGGGGTAAAATAAAAGGTGAATCTTTCTTGTGAGAAAAAGGAGAAAATAATGAGTATTTTTGACAATCTAAAAAAAGGATTTGCTGCTGCAGGCGAAGCATTCAATGCAGAAATAAAGCCTAGAGAAACATTCACTTTCCCTGCATTGCCTGAAAGCGTTGATGAAATGAAAGCTCTTCCTGAATCAGCTCTTGATACTCCGTTTAAGGCGGCTGCTCTGACTGTATGTGCCTTCTGCGCATATGCTGCGGCTCCTGAAATCGGTAAAAGCATGATCAACTTCCTGAAGGGTCCTGAAGATCTGACATCACAGGATGAAGCCTTCATCTGCGACAGACTTATTGGCAAGGAATATGTTCCGTTCTCCTATTTTGCCGGTGCTCTTCCTGAAAATGATTATAAAGCTGATGAGCCATACACTATCACCATTACATCCAATACCTACTCATTCAACACAGAAGGCTATGCAAAGCTCTTCATTAAGAGCGGCGGCGCAGATTCTCCCAGACCCATCGAATTGAGAAGAAAAGGCACACAGTGGTTCCTTTGGAATTACAGTTCTATCCTCATGGATATCAGAGTTCCCAAGTCCGCTGACCCCTGGTCTGAGTAATCAGCTACTTAACAGAATAGATTGGACCCATATGGCCACCCTCAGCCATATGGGTTTTTTATTATGTGCTTGTTTGCTTGTAACGGAGTGCCTAGATTGTTATACTATTTAGGTTATGACGGACAATTTTGATGATTTTGAAACTATAATCGGGCTTGAAGTACATGCC
>JAEESL010000052.1 GCA_016286345.1 Dehalococcoidales bacterium
TAGGTGCACTTTTTTCTACGAACTACAGCATCGTTGATGCGATCGCTTTCACATTCACCGGCGCTATGGTTCCTCAGCTTGGCGACAGCTGGAATGTCGGCATTCTTGTTTTCCTTGTCATTCTCGGTGCAATGGTAGTTCTTATGAACAAAGCCGGCGGTGCTGCAGCATTCGGACGATGGGCTGAAAAGAATATCCACTCCCGAATCGGTGCTCAGATCGCCACCATTCTCCTTGGTATGCTCATCTTCATTGATGACTATTTTAACTGTCTGACAGTCGGTTCAGTTATGCGACCTGTAGCTGACAAGCACAAAATCTCACGTGCAAAACTGGCATATATCATCGATGCCACTGCTGCCCCTATCTGTATCATCGCTCCTATTTCTTCATGGGCTGCAGCAGTTACCGGTTTTGTAGATGGAGTTGACGGTCTTTCACTGTTTGTCTCAGCTATCCCTTATAACTTCTATGCATTCCTTACCATCGCAATGATGTTTACTCTGGCTTTTGCCAAATTCGATTATGGTTCCATGAGCCTTCATGAAATGAATGCTCAGCTGAATGGTGATCTCTACACCACTCCTGATCGACCCTATGCCAACGCAAAAGATGATGCCGTAAACGAAAAAGGACGAGTACTGGATCTTATTCTTCCTATCGTTGTTCTCATCATTTTCTGTGTTATCGGTATGATCTACACCGGTGGTTTCTTCTCCGGCGATGCCAACTTCATCGACGCTTTCGCCAATTCCGATGCTTCAGTCGGTCTGATGCTCGGAGCATTTGTTGCCATGGTTATCACAATCATTTACTATCTCTTCCGCGGTGTCCTTAACTTCAAGGGCTGCATGGAAGCAATTCCTGAAGGCTTTAAAGCCATGGTCCCTGCCATTCTTATTCTTACTTTCGCATGGACAATCAAGGCAGTGACCGATCAACTCGGTTGCGGCGATTACATCGCTTCAGTAGTAAAAGATAATGCCGGAGCATGGATGAACTTCCTGCCAGCAATCATCTTCGGTATTGCAGTATTCATGGCATTCTCAACCGGTACCTCTTGGGGTACATTCGGTCTGCTCATCCCCATCGTTGTTGATATCTTCCACGGCGATATGAACAGCACTCTTATGATCATCTCAATCTCAGCCTGTATGGCCGGTGCTGTCTGCGGTGACCACTGCTCACCTATCTCAGATACAACGATCATGGCGTCTGCAGGTGCGCAATGTGACCATATCAATCATGTTTCGACACAGCTGCCCTATGCATTGTCTGTGGCAGCCGTATCCTTTATCTGCTATATCATCGCAGGCTTCATACAGAATGCCTGGATCATGTTACCTCTTTCCATCGTTCTGATGGTCGGCATCCTGATTATCCTCAAATTTACCGTTGGCAACAAACTGATCGTAGCAACAAAGAAATAAATCAAAGCATTCTGATCATCCGAAAAGGTCGTCCCGATTGAGACGACCTTTTCTTTTTGTTACAATTCTCTCATGCCGAAGAAAACAAAAAACACAAAGACCAAGATCGTAGAAGCAGCCTGGGATCTGTTTTACAGTCAGGGATATGATGACACGACAATTGATGATATCGTCGATAAATCACAAACCAGCAAAGGTTCTTTCTACCACTATTTTGAGAGTAAAGATGCACTTCTTGGCTCTCTGGCATATCTTTTTGACAATAAATACGAAGAACTCAAAGATACCATCAGTTCTGATATGAATGCATTTGATGTTCTGATTTATCTCAACAGAGAACTATTCGAACTGATAGACAATAAGATCGATCCGTCACTCATAGCCAAGCTTTATTCAACACAGCTGATCAGAAAAGGCGAAAAAAGCCTTCTTGATCATGACCGTCTGTATTACCGTCTGCTCAAACAGATAGTTATCAACGGACAGAAGAAAAAGGAACTCACCGATTCCATGTCTGTCAATGAGATCGTCAACCTATATGCAATGTGCGAACGTGCACTGATCAGTGAATGGTGCATGCGTGACTGGGCTTTCTCACTGAAAACGTTTTCCGAGATCAATCTGCCCAAGATGATCAGCTGCATCAAAGCTTGATTCCTATCATATTTCATATTAGAGTTCATATATAATTCTAGTTCTATAAGGCTATTTTTACGCTTGGACTGATTTTTAATCGTAAAAAAGTTTAGACTGCATTCTGTATTGCAGTCTATTTTTTATAGTGTTACACTTTCCGCATTACATTCATAAGGAGATTTTTATGAACGGTTGGATTATCGCCGTAATGGTGATTTATCTGTTCGGTATGATATTTATCGGTCTTAAATTTTCTAAGAACTCGAAGAATATCGCCGAGTTTTTCCTTGGTGGCCGTAAGTTAGGTCCGTTGGTAACGGCAATGAGTGCGGAAGCATCAGACATGTCCAGCTACCTGCTTATGGGTCTTCCCGGTCTGGCACTTGCCGCTGGTCTGGCTGAAGTCAGCTGGACTGCCATCGGTCTCGGTATCGGTACTTACCTTAACTGGCTTATAGTTGCCAGAAGAATCAGGGTTTATTCACACAAGATCAACGCTGTTACCATCCCTGAGTTTATCAGCAAACGTTTCGGAGACAATAAACACATCCTGTCACTCGCAGCAGCGGTTGTCATTGTTGTCTTCTTTATCCCTTATGCAGCATCCGGCTTCAATGCCTGCGGAACTCTTTTCAACTCGCTGTCGGGCGGCTCTATCCCCTACTTCACCGCAATGCTCGTTTCTGCAATCGTAATCGTTGCATACACCGCTCTCGGCGGTTTCCTCGCTGCATCAACAACCGACCTTATCCAGTCTATCGTTATGTCGATTGCACTGGTCGTCGTTTTAT
Source organism: Dehalococcoidales bacterium (assembly GCA_016286345.1). Lineage (GTDB taxonomy): Bacteria > Chloroflexota > Dehalococcoidia > Dehalococcoidales > UBA1222 > UBA1222. The sequence continues at coordinate 2,858 of JAEESL010000052.1, forward strand.
TCTTTGGCATCCATTATGCCGGTGGCTGGGATAACGTAGCAGCAAATGCTCATAATATCCCAAGCTATCTCGGTATGACAAGCACATATGATTATGTGACAGGTTCCGCAGTAGACTTCGGTTTCCTGCCTATCGTATCAACTTTGGCATGGGGTCTCGGTTACTTTGGTATGCCTCATATCCTTCTTCGATTCATGGCAATCAATGACTCAAAGAACATCAAGACTTCACGACGAATCGCTACAGTTTGGGTATTCTTATCCATGGGTATTGCCATCCTCATCGGTATCATCGGCAGTGCTGCAATCGCCAACGGCGCCATCGATCTCGATGCAGCCAATGGTCAGCGAATCATTGTTGAATTTGCAAAACTGATGGGTTCACACAGCGTGATTCTCGCCATCGTCGGCGGTATCGTCCTTTCCGGTATCCTCGCTGCTACCATGTCAACTGCTGACTCTCAGCTGCTCGCAGCTTCATCCAGTGTTTCAAAAGACATCGCAATGGATTTCTTCGGCATCAAAATGTCAGACAAAACATCCATGATCATCTCAAGACTGGTAATCGTTCTCATTGCAGTCATCGGTGTCATCTGGGCACGAAATGAAGGTTCCGTATTCACTATCGTTTCATTCGCATGGGCCGGTTTCGGTGCAGCTTTCGGTCCTGCCATTCTCTGCGGTTTATTCTGGAAACGAACCAACAAATGGGGTATTCTCGCAGGCATGGTCGGCGGCGGTGCCATGATCTTCATCTGGAAATATGCAGTCCGACCTCTCGGCGGAGCATTCAATATCTATGAACTTCTTCCTGCATTTATCTTCGCACTTATTCTCATCGTTGTTGTCAGCTTGCTGACCGGCAAACCTGATAAGGAAATCGAAGATACTTTTGATGCAGTCAATGCAGAACTTAAAGAATCCAACTAGCTTACTTGTCATATAGAAAATCCGCGGATGACTTCTCCTCTGTCATCCGCGGATTTTTTATCAATATACCTTTTGCCTAAATAATAGTTACAGTTTCCATTACTGAATAATTCTCAAACGAAAAACGACCAACTCTGAACGTCGCTCAGGGTTGGTCGTTATAGTTTCATGGAAAATCTTATTATTTACGATTTGGATTCTTGGGGAACCAGCCTTTTTCAACTCTTTCGGTCTGCTCTTTAAGTTCTTTAATGCTCCAGAAGCATGAAAAAGCCACGATAGCCAATAGCGTAGAAAAGAAAAAGTTGCCAGCTCTGCCGATAAAATATGAACCGATACAAAATGCGATACCAGCTACAAGAAAGACAGGCCAGCATTTTTCCGTGAAATAATATTCAGCCTTAATAACAATAGGATGAAATACTCCAATAACTGCAAAAGAACAGAGCCCAAGTAATATTCCTAAAAATGCATTCCAATCCATATAATAAACCCTTTCAGTATTTAACTCTTTATTTGTCTGACACATTATCCATTGATTATGCCTTTTTTTTCAAGTAGTGAAAAAAGCTATACTTATCGTATGGAAAAAAGACTTCCACCCTGGTTCAAACAGGAAATGCCGAATATCGATAAGGCTCCCCGCATCCAGAAATTGCTTACCGGACTTCATACAGTATGCGAAGAAGCCCAGTGTCCCAATGTATCTCACTGCCTCAATAAAGGGACAGCAACATTTCTTATAATGGGAAGTATCTGCACCAGAAACTGCAGCTTCTGTGCCATCGATCACGGACAACCCCTGCCTCTCGATCCTGATGAAACACAGAGAGTAATCAGTGCAGCCGTGAAAATCGGGCTCAAATATGTTGTTGTCACATCAGTGACCCGTGATGATCTTCCCGATTTCGGAGCAGGAGCTTTCAGTCAGGCAATATATGGCCTTCATAATGAAAAAATCAAAGTTGAAGTTCTGATTCCGGATATGCAGGGCAATAAAGAAGCAATCGATACTGTTATAAAAAGCCATCCGGAAGTACTAGCCCACAATATTGAAACTGTCCCAAGGCTATACAAAGACGTAAGACCAGGAGCGGATTACTACAGATCCCTCAGCGTTCTTAAATACACAAAACAGAAGGATCCTTCGATCGTTACTAAAAGCAGTATCATGATCGGTCTTGGAGAAACTGAAAAAGAAATAATCAATACATTGTTCGACCTTAAAGACAATCTATGCGACATAGTCACCATAGGACAGTATCTCAGCCCATCCGGGAGCCATCACGAAGTGGTCAGATACTATACTCCCAAAGAGTTCAGAACCATTGCCAAAATAGCCAGATTCATAGGGTTCAGCGGTGTTGTCGCTACTCCTCTCTGCAGATCTTCATACGAAGCAAAAAAGCTCTATTTATCCACCCTGAGAACCAGCAGAAACACTGCAAAGTAAGCCTATCTATACATATTGGGACCGCAGGTCTCATTATTATTTGCTCTCTTTTTGATAAACTCACATACTGATTTACTATGTGCCAAGAAAGATTATTATGAATAAATCAAAGCTTCATGCATGGATATCAATACAGGAACTGCCTAAACATCTGGCAGTGATTTTCAGAGTAGCTCTCGGAAGCGTTCTGGCCTGGTATGCCACCAATGAATTCAGCTGGCCGATCTGTCTTCTGATGCTCCTAGCCCTTTTCCTTCTTGCCGACGGAGCGTTCGTATCAAATGAGTATTTTGATTATCAGACCGATCTTATCAATACAAAACATATCGGCGGAGAAGAACAGGATGTGACAAGTACAGGAGGCACCAGAGTCCTGACACGCGGCCTTCTTTCAAGAAAAGAAGCGTTGTGGTTCTCTATTATTTGCTACATTCTGGCTATTCCCATAGGGCTCGTCCTTCAGTTCCATTTCCACACCGGTCCCTGGACTATCCCTCTCGGTGTTCTCGGCATGTTTGCAGGATGGTTCTACACTGCACCCCCTGTAAGAGCTGCATACCGCGGAATGGGCGAAACATTCATGGCGATCGCATATTTCTTTGTGATATTCACCACATACTATGTACAGGCCGGATTCTCATGGCTCCCTATCATGGTAAGTCTTACACAATTGTTTGCCAGCCCAGCAGCGAAGATCATTCGTACATTTCCCGATCTTGAAGCTGATGCCAAAGCCGGCAAAAAAACTCTGGCAGTCAGATTCGGCAAGGAAGCGATGTCCAAGGTCTTTGCTGTACTTGTAATTCTAGCTATCCTTGGTTTCATCCCAACTTTTATCATCACAAAGTCACCTGTTGCCCTCCTGTCACTCCTCCCCATCTTTCTGTTTATTCAGAGTCTTGTTCCTATTTTCAACGGATCATGGAGAACACGTGAGGGTATGATAAAATGTGCTAAGAATAATTTCAGAGGAAATGTTATCTCCCCGATGATACTGACAATTATTTTTCTGATTGCAGGGATTATCGATTAAGTGCAGCATCATCTTAATATAACGAAGATTTCAAAATTTCTCATTGCGATTGCAATAGTAACCGCAATATGGTGGCTCGTTGCTATCATTACAAAAAATCAGCTCTTTCCCACACCCTGGGATGCCGTCAAGGCATTTGCAGATTTATTGACAACTCCGTCAACATATACTCATGTACTTGTGACCACTTACAGGACTCTGGCCGGTACTCTTGCGGGCGCTTTGGTTGGAATAATACTCGGCATCACGACAAGATATTTCAAATTCATGGACACAATGGTACGTGTAGTGATTTATCCGTTTTTCCAATCTGTCCCAACAGTGTGCTGGGCTTTTCTGTTTGTGATCTGGTTCGGTCTTTCAGACTGGACTCCGATACTTTCTGTTGCAACAGCCGTCATGCCTTTCTTTATTATCAATGTCTGGGAAGGACTCAAAGACATTGACACGAAACTTGTGGAAATGGGCAGCATATACACCAGAAGCAAAGGACGGATGTTGCAGAAAATAATTATGCCAATGCTGAATCCCTATATTTTTGCTGCTGTTCAGAGCGGCGTGATAGTTGCATGGAAGATCGTGATACTGGGAGAAGTCTTCGGATCATCGACAGGCATGGGATACATGCTCAGTATAGATTTTGCGGCATATCATCTGCCGAGAGTATTTGCATGGACAATATCTTTTACCTTCATACTGTTGTTTTTTGATAAGGTGTTTTTCCCATTCATTGAAAGGAAGTATATACGAAAATGGCAGATCGACCGATAATGCTGAGCATAAAGGACCTATCATTCCGGTACGGGAAACTTGACGTACTGAACGGAATCTCTTTTGATGTCTTTAAAGACGAAACCGTATGTATTCTTGGCCCCTCTGGCAGCGGTAAGACTACCCTTCTAAGACTGATCACAGGGCTGGAAAGCATCCAGAACGGTACAATCGAACTATCAGATATCTCTATTGAGGAAAAAAATCTTTATAAGCAGCATCTTGGTGTTGTATTCCAGGAACCGAGACTGCTTCCATGGAGAACCTCCATCGAGAATGTACTGCTTCCCTTCGAACTGAATGAAAAAAAGATATCCGATGAACAGAAAGAAAAAGCAATCGAAGCATTAAAGCTTGTAAAACTCGATGATTTCAAAGACAGCTATCCCCGTGAGTTGTCAGGCGGTATGCAGCACAGACTGGCACTGGCAAGAGCATTAGTAACCGATCCCGATCTTCTCCTTCTTGACGAACCACTTACAGGGCTTGATGTCAATACAAAGGAAGAACTCCAAGACGAAATTCTTTACCTGAAAAAAGAGACAAACAAGACTGTTCTCTGGGTCACTCACGATCCTCAGGAAGCCATATATGTAGCTGACCGCATCATCATTCTGTCAGAACGACCTACGGTGATCAAAGAAATAGTTCCGGTTGAATACGGATACCCGCGTTCAAGACTCAGCAGTGATTCGATCAGTCTCGAACAGCATATACGTACTATCTTCAATGAAAAAGAAGATAACTAACCCTTAAATGTTATCTCGGAAGACGGTTTGGGAAGGATTTCAAACTTAATGCCTGCGTCTTCAAACATAGCTTTGAAAGAATCATCTGCATATGGACCAAAGCTTACGAACCTGGATATCTTGGCATTGGTAAGCATCTTTGCGCAGAGCACACACGGCGTATGTGTGCAGTAAACTGTTGCTCCGACAAGACTGATTCCATGAAGTGATGCCTGAATGATGGCATTCTGTTCGGCATGTACAGCACGGCATATCTCATGTCTCGTTCCTGAAGGAATACCAAGCTGATCTCTCAGGCAGCCCAGTTCAAGGCAATCCTTCAGACCGGAAGGAGCTCCAT
>JAEESL010000009.1 GCA_016286345.1 Dehalococcoidales bacterium
CGCTTCATAGCAGTTCTGCCGTCCTGAGGGATTCTTCGCTCTGTGATATTCATATCACACATAACTTTAAAATATGAGATGACTGTGTTCTGAAGTTCTTTAGGTATAGAAAGGATTTCTTCAAGACGTCCGTCAACTCTGATCCTGACTCTCATGGCATCAGACATCGGTTCAATGTGGATATCTGAAGCCTTGGCAGAAATACTTCGTTCAAGAATACTGTTGACTAGTTTAACAGTAGGAGCAGATTCATCATCGACAGCGGCCATTCTGAGGGAATCTCGTTCCTCAATGGTCATGTCTCTTTCCTGCTGCATCTGCTTTATGGCCTGGGAAGCACCTTCATTTTCATACAGAACGCCAAGAGCTTTGCTGATGGCATTGCTGTATGCGATCATAGGAGTTATTCGCTTTTTACTGTATGTTCGGGCAGCTTCTATGGCTCTGAAGTTCAGAGGATCATCCATTGCGACAAACAGACGATCGCCTTCAAGTTTTACAGGAACCATTCTGAACTTGAATGCCTGGTTCTTAGGTATGAATTTAATCAAATCAGGATCGATCTTTTCATTTACCGGATCAACAAAATCTATACCAAGCTGCATCTGCAGTGTTCTGACCAAATCATGCGGTGTGATAATTTTATTATCAATCAGAACATCGCCCAAATGCTTGCCGGTCTCTTTCTGCTGTCTTAGAGCTTCTTCGAGTTGCTCCTGAGTAATTACTTTTTCATCAATCAGCATTTCGCCGAGTCTTTTGTTCTTCATCTGCCCAGCAACCTTTCCTTATTGAACGAACTTATTGTGATTGGTTCACTTAAGACCACTTCTCCTGTTTCGCTATCTACAATAGACAAAGTAAAGCTGACCTCACCGGTATAAACAATTCTATCGTCTACTGTTTCCGTTACAAAGTTAAGATTATCACATCTTGTATACAAATTGTGATTGTTTCCTGAATCAGCATCCAGTTTAAACGTTTTATCTGACGACTGAAGCTCTATCCCTTCAGTCAGCTCTTCATAATCATATCTAAAACGCGGCTCATTAAATCTGACCCATGTGCCTCGGGTTGGTGTCAAAAACAACACATAAAATTCTTCATGACCACTGGGAGTATCTGTTGTGCTGGCCTGTCTTATATCCGTAATATTTCTGATATCTTCTGTCAGTTCGGTGACTGCGGTCGAAAACATGATCTGAGCATGTGACTGACGATCAATATCTTTACTCACATTCAAAGCAGTCGTAATACCTGTCACCACTGCAACAAAGATAATTGCAATCAACACTGTAGTAATCAAAGTCTCTGCCAAAGTAAAACCTGCATTACGCCTCATTGTTCTGACTCCTCAAACAAAGAAAACACAGGTCTGCCGTTTTTATCATTCAAAGTTTGTATATCAATATTAACGTATATCTGAAAAGCTTCGATACCTGAACCATTTACAACTATTTGACTTGACAGGGTAGTAGCTGAAGCCATGTTTTCATTTTCAACTTTATTTCTGATAGAGATATAGTTACTGACTCTGTCTCTTGATTTTTTAACCATTGAGGTCGCAGCATTTACTGCAGAAACCACCATAATCAGGCCTAATGAGATTACAAGCCCCGCAACCAGGACTTCTGCCATGGACTCTCCGCGTTTTGAACGTATTTTCTTAATCAAATCCTTCATAATGCCTGTGCCTCGGAAAGAATTGATTCATGGTACCAGGTAACCGACAGAGGTATCCTTGTTGCTTCAGAGCCTCCATCGTGAGCATATATGATCGGAGAGTTTGGATCTATGTTCTCGTAAGGTGCTGCTTTCATGGAAAGCACAAGTTTTTGTTTAGAAGCAGGATGAGAAAAAACTCCTACAAGATCATAATTGCCATACATAATAAACTGCGCTGTTACATTACCGCTAAGTGCAGTATTCAAACCCCCAACACTAAAAGTTACTGTTTCAACGGACTGTATATCTTCACCGGTCCCTACCATCAGTTTTGAATTTATATCCTCAGAGAGAATATCCAGAATATGGGGCAAACCGGAATGAACTACTTTGTTTTCTCCTGAAGCGTTGAAATAACACGTTGTTCCGTCAAATTCATCAGAAAACAATTCAGCACTGGAGACCAATGTGTAAATACTCTGGTCATCCTGATTTATATTGCTTACAGACCCGTTGGCAACAGAACCGGAAGCCAATATGATGGAAGCAGCCGCTGCACAGATAACAAATACCATCAGAGCGATCGCAAGCGATGTTCCCTTTTTGTCTTTTAGTTTATTTATAATCTTAGAGTTCTTCATGGCTGATGAATTTCACCTGATGTCACATTATCAACTAAAACAACATAAGTATTATGATCTTCATCGTTGTTTGTATCTATATCACCGCATTTGATCCACGGACCAGATTCACTTCCTGATGGGATTTGCCATGCATTGTAATTAAAGTAGTCACGAGCGACATATAATCCATCTGCAATGAGTCCCGACCCAACATCAAGATTTTCAAAATAGGCAAAATATCCAGTTCCATACGATACAGTCCAACTCATAGTTGAGGCATTGAGATCATTCTGAGTCAGTAACACCGGTTCTGCCAGGTTTCCGTAATCGATAACGGTCATTCGAGAAGAAAAATCACTCGGTGTAGGATCTGAATCCAAATTGTACCAGTTGTTGTAACCAGTAATATAGTATTCTCCGTTATATGAGAACACTGTCGCCGGAGCAATGGAGACCCCATTACCTGCACCTTCAATCAATTCTTCCCATGTCGGAATATTAATTCTAATCTTAGTTCCATCGTTTGCTGTAAACGTCAGGCCATCATCCTCCTCCTGAACAACAGACGGCCAGTCGCCATAATGGGTAGGAAGATCCGTACCGCTTGCTATACCGGTAATTACAGCGCCAAAAGGATATTCATCCGGGAGAGCTGGATCGGTATGAATACCAACTGCCGTCGACTGATCCAAAGAATTCCAGGACGAAACAATTTCATTTAATTCAGATCCAGTCTTTGCTACAGCTAAACTATCACTACAGGTATTGATACCTGCAAGATAATAAGCATTGTCGACAGACGGATGCCCCGTTGCATTACCGACAAAAGCTTTGGGAGATGATCCGGTCACTAACCCTGTGCAGTATGCATTGTTTACTCTGACTTTTTGAACTCTTCCAAGGAAACCTCCGGCAGTCGAACCATCGACAGAAGCTGTTGAATAACAGTTGTTTATATTAATACGGCCACTTCCTACGCCAACCGTGTAACCAATAAATCCACCGGCAGTCGAACCTGAAACATTTGCAGATCCGACGTAAGTTCCATTCGTCGTTTTTCCTCCGACATAGCTGTTGCTGATCGTACTATTGGTTCTTATTTCTCCAACCAAACCACCTGCTACGTCCTCACTGGTTACTGAAACAGAACTGAAACTACTATCGATGGTAAACACATCATCATCTTTGCTATGGTCTTTACCAACACGTCCAATCATGCCTCCGGCATAATCAGATCCGTTTATGAAGGAGTCTCTGTTTCCGATTATTCCGCTGTTGTTTATATTAACTCTCCATGAAGACCTACCCTTACTATCAACCAGACCAAGGATTCCTCCGCATGTCGATCCTGTAATTCTAATGTCGCCTGTTATAAATACATTACTCAGTGTGATTTTTTTGGCATCTCCTACAGTACTTAAAACTGCACCACAGTTGTCACCATTAACTGTAACGTTATTCATTGTCAGATTGCGAATAGTAAGATTGCTATCCTCCACTAATTCTGCGAACAAGGCTGCATTATTATCATCATCTTCGACAATCGTAGCTCCGCTGATCACATGATTATTTCCATTAAAATCAATGATTCCTTCATTGTGTAGCGGAGTAAAAGCATTAGGCATATCAAAGTTGCAAATCAATTCAACATTTGTGAAAGAAGCAGCTGATATTCCAGAACTTCTCGTAGAAGTTGAATCAAGTGTCTCAAGATTCTGAAGATGTCTTTCAGCACCGATATATGCAGTATGCGTCTGTTCTTCAATGGAATCGAACAATGAATTTGTTGACTTAGTAATTATGCCTGTTTCATATTCATCGCCGCTTGCCCTGACGGTGATTATCAGGTTTTCGCCGGGAGAAAAACCTGTGAAAATATCTCGGAATCGCCTGTTTGCATTAACAACATCATCTATGACAAGCGTAAATGTTTTTGTTCCGTCACCATTGTCGATGACAGTCAAAATATTCGGAAGAGGCGATGCTGTACCTACAGCATTATTCTGCCATATGTTGAATGTTTTGATCTTTCCTGAAGCCTGACCTGTCACTGTCAAATCGATCATCAGTGACGGTTTGATTTCGGCAGTAACAACTGCACTTAATGTTGCATCATTGTTTATAGCCAAAGAAAGAGCAGGTTTTTCGGTGCTGGCAGAAACCACCGGTAAAGCATTCCCACCATAGTAGCCAATAACAATACTTCTGTTTTTATTATCTCTGAACTTACGGAATTCTTCCGGATGTAAACGTGCATTTTTAGTTTTGCAGAGATAGACAATATCCGCAGCACTTATGATTTTGTCACTGTCAGTATAGAAAACACCATAAACAGTTCCTGTGACTAGATCCAGCTCAATAAGATACTGCCCTTTTTCTCTGATCTTCCCATCAATAGAACCATTGGGCAGGATTATATCTAATAGTTCCGTCTCAGCGCCACCACCAGGATGCATTACAAAGAAAAAATCGTGCTCCGCGAATGGCCCGCCAAGAGATGTATCATAATCATTGATAACAGTATCATCATTTGAAACACCCAGCCCCTGATTGGAATATCTTCTGAAATTGCTCACGTCATGATCAGCAAGATAAGCATACCAGGAACCATCTGCCTTGGCCTTGGTAAGATGATTCTGCGCAGCCAAAAAGATAGATTTGGCTGCATTTGTACTGTCTGCATTTTTAAACTGAGTATCATACTGAACAAACGCTCCCATCCCAAATGCCATCAGAATTAGCATCAGGGCCATAACAATCAGCATCTCTCCAAGAGAGAATCCTTTATTACGGTTATTCAGTATACTCATTTAAGCAACCTTTGACTCTACTACTGATTCAAACCCTCAGTGCTTTCAGCTCCAGTTATCGTTTCAAAGAAAGTTAAGCTTACATTAACTGTAATAACTCCACTTTCAACCATAGAATCAGCAGAGCCAAGTGTTATATCGTTAATTACGAGTTTGTATCGGCATTCACTAAGACTCGTAAGTATCTGACGGACTTTATCATAGCTGTCAGTCTTACAATCAATGGAAACCACCCTTCGTACAAAGGTTTCATCGAGAACTGGTGCATTCCAGTTCAAACTGATCCCAGTACACTTTCCGGTCAGTATCTCATTGATTGCCAGTATTTCATTTGTCTGGTTATTATAAACAGCAATCTCTCCAGTTGACTCAATGTCAGCATTTTCAATAGCTTCTCTCATATTCTTGAGACTGGCCGCTTTAGCCTGTTCCAGAGTCATTTCATCCTGAAACACCGTTGGATCATATGTCATTTTCTGCTCTTGGAAGTATGAATAAGTGAATCTGTAATAGATCATACCGACAGCTACAAGAGCTAATAACAGTAAGAGAATCTTTTCACGGGTAGTAAAAGTGTGGTTCATGAATTTTCCTCCTCTGTCTGTTCTTCAGGTTTATAATCAGGATTGTATGTTATTTTAAAATCAGCAGTAACTTCTTCACCCTCTGGATTATCAGATGAGTTGATCGTAACAGTAACATACTTATTTCGAGGATCCTTCTGCATCAGTTCAAGCAGTTCAGAAACCTTCACCAGATCAGTTCCCTCAGCTTCAACAGTGATGCTCAATCCAGAGATACTAACGTTCTTTACAGGAAGTTCATATAGAATATCATCCTCAAGCATCTTGATCATATCCAAGTGAAGAAGATTATTCTGTTCATTTTCAGTCATATACTTGCCAAGAATTTCGGTATACTTAGCCTTTACTTCATTGTAGTCGGCATTGTTTTCCTTGAGAGCATTTAACTGACTCTCTGTCTTGTTGTATTCATCCTGAAGGCGCTGGATCTCCATCATAGGCTTATAAACACCAAAGAATCCCAGTAATCCGATACCTATCAGAAGCAACCCCAAAACGATCCAGGTCTTTCCGTCTCTCTTCTTCTTTCGTTTTTGGGCAAGATTTATCGTTCGCTTTTTGATCAAAGCGTTCTTTTTACCGGATTTTTTTTCTTTCTTCTTATCTTTTTTATTGTCTTTTTTATTATCAGCAACAGTATCAGCAGAATTCTCAGCAGGGATTTCTGCCGTTTGTTCTAATACATTTTCTTTATCAACATCACTCATTTTCCACCGCCTGCAGTGCAATACCGACAGCCGCAGGGCCGTCAATTAATGCATCGTTTAGGTTAAGCTTTTCACTAAGGGATGACAAAGGTTCAATGGGCAACGGTACAGTTTCTTTCAGAGCACGGATCAGAGGTTCAATCCTCGATCCTCCTCCGCAGTAGTACAGCCTTTCAAGCGTGTTATCCCTGTTTTCATATGTGTAGTAGTTGATAGCTCTCATGACTTCCGTTGCAATTGATGCATATACGTTCATACACTGCTGACTGTTCTGAACATCCTTGGAGTTGTTGCGGAGATATTCATCTGCGACATGTTCGTCGCATTCAAGCACCTCGGCAACCTGAGCTATAACATCCTTTATGCCTAAATCGATTGTTCTGGTAACTTCATACACACCAGACGAATAAATATCCACTTTTGTATCGATAAAACCGATATCAAGGAAGGCAAAATCTTTTTCGTGATCACAGTCTAATTCCGGCAGGAGCGCACCAAGCGCCAGCACTCTCGGAGTCGCTTTGATCAGTTTGTATCCGACCTTGGAGAACATATTCATATATGATTCCATGATATCCCTTCGGATAGCGGCACCGAATATGTCCATCTCCTTGGCCTCTTCATCCATCTTTATCAAAGCATAATCAAATATATATGCATCTTCCTGACCTTTAATGACATCACTGAATTCATAGGGAAGATTCACTGCAAGCTGTGCATGAGTCATGGCCGGAAGATGTAAACGTCTCAAATATGACAGACTGTCCGGCAATGCAATTGCAACGTTGCCTGTCTTAATAGACCCTTTTGCCTGTTTCTGGAGGAAACTGGCCATACCGTCGAAAGCAACAAGATTTCCACCCTGAGTCATTCCCTCAGGGATCTCCAATGAATTGAATAACTTAATCTGACTGTTTTTTGCCAGAGCGATCTTCAAACGGTAGGCACCAATCTCTATACCTGTAAGTGTCTGTGCCATAGTCCTCCTTCTCCTCTAAAAAAACAAACTTAAATACCAATTAATTACCGGCGTACCGATAAATAAAGTCATAACAAATGCCACACTGATGGCCGGTCCGAACGGTATCCTGTTCTGCTTCATAACGGCAACCATGATAAGTCCAATAATACTGGCCAACAACAAACAGAAAACTCCCTGCCCCAGACCAAGAACCAGACCCGCAAGGAAAAACAGCTTTATGTCACCGCCTCCCATCGAGTCCTTCTTCAGTATCCTATCCATTATCAGTGAGATCACCAATAATCCGCCTGCCAGGACAAAACCGCCGATAAGGCTGTCTTTAAGTTCTCCCCATATATCTCCGCTGGACAGAATATACAACAGCTGAAGAATAATACCTGAGATGGGAAGTCCGTTGGGGATCTCGTAGGTCATGAAATCAGTAATCGTGACAGCCAGCGCAATGACTATCATCCCCCAGTCCCTCACGGTCACAAATCCAATTCCGCCATCCCTCAGTATTACAAGGGCGAACAATATGCCTACCAGCAATTCTATCAGAGGATATTTTACGGGTACTTTGCTGCCACAGTAACGGCATTTTCCCCGGCTGAAGAGCCAGGAAAAGACAGGAACCAGATCCCTGACACCCAGCACATGGTGACAGCTGTCACATTCGCTGCGTCCGCGAAGCCAGCTCCTTCCTGCCGCCATCCTTTCCGCCATACATGTTCCAAAGCTGGCCATTATGGTTCCAAGAACGAAAGCAAAGACCATAAGATATATCAATAATCCCTGATCAAGTTCTGTCAGCAACCTTATCTACACCGCCAATCTATTAAAGACCTTTTTACTTAACTGTTTATTCTAGCATTAACGTATAACCGTGTACATTAGCACAACTTTTGTTCACTTCTAAAAAATGTTCAGCAAACGCCATTTTGTTGCACGTTAAACAATCAAATAATAAATTAATCGCGCTTTAAATTAACGAACTGCAAAGGAACCCCGTAATCCTGTTCTTTCAGTTTTCCCATTACAGTCTGAAGGTCATCGATCTGCTTTCCGGATACTCTGACCTGATCATCCTGAATGATAGCCTGTACCTTGAGATTGAGACCCTTTATAAACTTGACCATCTTCTTGGCACTGTCCTGAGAAATACCTTCCTTTATAAAAATATCCCTCTTGGCCTGTCCCTGAGATGTAGGTTCGATATTCTTGGGATCGAGGCATTTCGGATCAAGCTTCTGCTTTACCATCTGACCGTTAAGTGCTTCCGTGATGGTCTTGACCTTCCCGTCATCTCCGCTGAGAATATGAATCTTCTTTTCTTTCTTTGAATATTCGATCTCAGTTTTACAGTTTCTGAAATCGTATCTGTTGCCGATCTCTCTCTTGAGATTGTTTACGGCATTGTCCATTGCCTGTGTATCAATCTGGCTGACCACATCCATTGACGGCATAACTATGACCTCCTGTATTTTTCCAGCCAGTCAAGAGCACGCTTTGTATCGCTTGCCACTCTGGCCGGTTCCTGATTTTTAACTCTCTGTTTGAAGAGCCAGTAATAAAACTCTTTTATCGCACGTGAATTCATTGCATCTGCAATAATATAGCCCTTTTCCTCACAGAATTTGCTGAACAGAGTCTCCCTGGACTGATTGTATATCTGAATAAATATCTGGGGAGTCACATCGACTTTATCAGTGTATCCTGTGCTTAAATGATCTTTATGAAGAGCCTCTTTGTATAGCTGGTGCAGGATCTCTTCCAGAGTTACTCCATAGAAGAAATTAAGATACCTGACGTAATTATCTTCACCAAGCAGACTTCGCATCTCGGAATACGTATGTCCTCCAAGATAATCTCCTGTTGTCAGATATTTATCCAGTATCTCACCGTCAATAAGATCACTTATGACAGGAAGTGCACGTGCAGCAATGGCTGAGAGATCAAGGGCTTCCCCGTCAATGATGTACTGAAACTTGGTTGCACCTACCGTTTCAGATTCAATATTCCATACGGAAGCCATCTCGAGGAAGGCTTTATACCAGTTTTCCCCGTCCTTGATTGACTGTCTCAGCTGCCTGATCAGGTCATCTGCGGTAACTTTACTAATTGCCATGAGCTATCTTCCGTGACAGTATTTATATTTCTTACCGCTGCCGCACGGACATGGATCATTTCGGCCGGCCTTTTTGAAATCAGATGCAACTTTCTGTGTGTCAGGCATAACCTGCTTCATAGGAGATTGCATTGCCTTCATCTGGGCGGGAGGAGGAGTATTCTGCTGTGTTCCATCATTTATGACGATATTGATTCGAAGAATATTCTCAGCTACTGTCTCTCGGATACCATTCGTCAGTTCTTCGAACATTTCCCCGGCCATCTTCTTGTAGGTGACCAGAGGATCCTTCTGTGCAACTGCACTCATGCCGATACCCTGTCGCAGATAATCAATTGCGGTAAGATGATCGATCCAAAGCTGATCGATGGTCTTGATCATTACCTGACGTTCAACTATTCGCATCACTTCGGCAGGCAGATCTTTCTCTCGTTCTGCATATATATCACGTGCTTTTTTATTGAGGTATTCCTTAATTGTTTCTTCGTTACTGAGGGCAGCCAATTCTTCCTCTGTAACAGTTCCGTTTTTACCGAGAATGTTGTTCATCCTGTCAGCAATAGACTTAAGTGAGGGTACTTCATTCTTCTCGTAATCGAATCCTGATTTCACAACATCATTAATGGTCTGTTCAACCATATCCAAAACATTGCTTCTCAGATTGAAACCTTTCAGGACCTTGCGTCGTTCATCATAGATGATCTCTCTCTGCTTGTTGATAACATCATCATATTCCACGATATGTTTTCGCATATCAAAGTGATATCCTTCCACTCTGATCTGTGCGTTCTCGATAGATTTTGATATCATTCCGTTTTCAATCGGACTGTTCTCATCAAAACCGGCTCTCTCCATAATGCCCTGCACACGTTCGCCACCGAACTTGCGCATGATATCGTCATCAAGTGCAACAAAGAATCTGGATGTTCCGGGATCTCCCTGTCGGCCGGCACGGCCTCTCAGCTGATTATCGATACGTCTTGCTTCATGTCGTTCCGTACCGAGCACATATAGACCGCCGAGAGAAATAACTTCATCATGTTTCTTCTGCCATTCATCCATTCGTTTCTGGAATGCGGCATCGGTTTCTCCTTCTTCTTTTTCAGGAGTCTTTCCGCCAAGGATGATATCCACACCTCGGCCTGCCATATTTGTAGCAAGAGTGATGGCTCCTTTTTCGCCGGCTTTTGCAATGATCTCAGCTTCCTTAAGATGGTTCTTTGCATTAAGAAGATTGTGTCTGAGCCCCTTCTTTTCAAGCATCTTATGAAATTCTTCGTTCTTTTCAATGGAAACAGTACCTATAAGGATAGGTCTGCCGGTCTTGTGTATCTCTGCTATTTCCTTGAGCAAAGCATTATACTTTGCTTTCTGATCGACAAAGATATAATCGGTGAGATCTTCTCTCTGAATAGGTTTATTGGTAGGAATAACAAGTACATCAAGGTTATATATCTTATTGAATTCTTCAGCTTCGGTTTCAGCTGTACCTGTCATACCTGAAAGCTTGGAGTACATTCTGAAGTAGTTCTGAATGGTCACGGTAGCATAGGTCTTTGATTCATTCTGGACTTTGACGCCTTCTTTGGCTTCGATTGCCTGATGAAGACCTTCTGAATATCGTCGTCCAAGCATAAGTCTGCCGGTAAGAGCGTCAACGATAACGATCTCACCGTCTTTTACGATATATTCAACATCTTTTTTGAATAATTCCTTAGCATTAAGAGCATTTCGGAGATGCCTCATAAGATCTGTATTTGCCAGATCATAAAGTGATTCTCCCTGAATAAGCCCTTCACGCTTGAGAAGTTCTTCCACATGAGCATAACCGGAGTTGGTCGGTTCAACAGTTCCGCCCTTCTCATCGACAACATAATCGACATCCTCGTCTTCATTATCTCCACGTGTTCCCAGCATGGATTTCTGGACATCTTCATCAGGTGTCTTGTGTCTGCCCTTGAGACTTCTTACCAGTCTGGCAAAAGTCTGATATTTCTGACTTGATTCCTTGTCAGGTCCGGAAATGATAAGCGGAGTACGAGCTTCATCAATGAGCAGGTTATCGACTTCATCGACGACTGCATAATAAAGCGATCTCTGAACGAGCTGTTTGACATCCTGAGCCATATTGTCTCGGAGATAGTCAAAACCAAATTCCGCAGAAGTTCCATATGTGATATCAGCCATGTATGCTTCTGCTCTTTTGACAGGTCGGAAATGCGGCCCTGGGTTCTTCGGATCATCAGAAGTATAGTCCGGATCATATAATCGTGCAGGAGTATGTTCATCGGTTGACTGCATAGGATAGATACTGGCGACAGTGACACCCAGTGCATCGTACAAAGGCCCCATCCAGTACGGGTCTCGTCTGGCAAGATAATCATTCACTGTTACAAGGTGGACTCCACGTCCGGACAGACAATTCAGGTACAAGGCCAGTGTTGCGACAAGAGTCTTGCCTTCACCTGTTCTCATTTCAGCAATAGTTCCATGATGAAGAGCAATACCACCAATCAGCTGTACATCGTAATGTCGCAATCCCAGAGTTCTTCGGGATGCTTCTCTTACTGCTGCAAATGCCCTGGGAAGCAGTTCATCAAGTATTTTTCTTTCTGCTTCGATCAGTTTCTTTTCTGCATTATCAGCTGAATTCTGTGCATCCCTGATCTCTTCAGAGAGTTCTTCTCTTGCTTCAAGAGATTCGAGAGTCTTTAGTTTTTCATTGAGGACTTCGATCTCATTGTTAATATCATCCAGAGCCTTTCTCTCTTCAACAGTCTTGTCTGTGATATAACTTCTGAACTCCTGAGTTTTATTCTTGAGTTCATTATCAGTTAGGGCCTGGAATTCAGGCTCCAGTTTATTGATCTCGTCAATGATCGGCTGCATCTTTTTGATCTGCTTTTCATTTGAATCAAACATGGATTCTAAAAACTTAAACATAAATACTCCTAATATATACACGCACGGCGGACCGGAGAATCCCCCGGTTCGCCGTCATCATCAGCTAATAATTAGAATAGCTTAAAAATAATTAAATTCTCAATTAATCAAAAAGTTCACTCATTGATCTGCCATCGTGGATTCGCTTGATTGCTTCAGCGAACAAAGGTGCGATAGACAGAACTGTGATCTTATTCAGTTTTTTCTCAGGAGGAAGATAAATCGAATCAGTTACGACGACTTCCTTCAAAGGTGATTCTGCAATACGCTGGATAGCTGCACCGGAGAATACACCGTGTGTTGCACATGAATAAACTTCCTTTGCGCCTGCTTCGAGCATGGCACTGGCGGCATTGCAGAGAGAGCCTGCGGTATCGATCTCATCATCATAGATAAGAGCAGTCTTTCCTTTGACATCACCGATAAGATTAAGTGTCTCAGTTTTATCGATATTGCCGACTCTTCGCTTTTCAATGATCGCAAGAGGAGCATCAAGCTTTGTTGCAAAGTCTCTTGCCTTCTTTGAAATACCGACATCAGTTGCAACGATGCAGAGATTCTGCAGATTCTTCTTCATAAAGTAATCGCAAAGGAGTTTTTCAGCTTCAAGTTCATCAACAGGTACATTGAAGAAACCCTGGATCTGTCCGGCATGGAGATCCAGCAGAATCGCTCTCTGTGCACCTGCGGTGACCAGTAGATCTGCCACCAGTCTGGCAGTAATAGGGATTCGGGGCTGGTCTTTCTTATCAGACCTGCCGTAACCATAATATGGGATAACTGCAGTGATTCGATTTGCAGATGATCGTCTGCAGGCATCGAGCATTACAAGCATCTCCATAAGGTTATCGTTTGTTGGTCTGCTGATTGACTGGATCAGAAATACATCACAACCTCGGACCGGCTCTTCAAACTTAACGAAGGTATTATCGTTGGCAAACTT
Organism: Dehalococcoidales bacterium; assembly: GCA_016286345.1. Lineage (GTDB taxonomy): Bacteria > Chloroflexota > Dehalococcoidia > Dehalococcoidales > UBA1222 > UBA1222. The sequence continues at coordinate 13,365 of JAEESL010000009.1, forward strand.
CATTGCAGTAAGCTTGCCTACCGGAACTCCCAGATATTCACAAACCTTGTTTGTAAAATCCACGTTGGAATTTCCGCCAAAGATCTTCAAATCATTCATCATAATCTGATATAAACCCGTCCTTCCGTTTATATTAACTAGATGTCAATTCCGGGAACCGGGAACGGTTTGCAGAAATTGATCACCTGTTCTTTGATACTTGCTTCGAGTGAAGGATTGTCGCAGTCCTTGATCACGGCAACGATCCATTTTGCGATCTGCTTTGCCTGTTCTTCTCCCATGCCTCTGGTAGTCATGGAGGCTGTACCGACTCGGAGACCGCTGGTAACTCGAGGTGAAACATGTGAGAACGGAACAGAGTTTCTGTTGACGACAATGTTTGCTCTGCCAAGTGACTGTTCAACCTGTAAGCCGTTAACGCCGTCTTCACCGAGATTGATAAGGATCAGATGATTGTCTGTTCCGCCTGTGACCATGTGGATGCCTTCAGCCTTGAAGACTTCTGCCATGGCTTTGCAGTTTGCAACGATCTTCTTCTGATATTCAACAAATTCAGGCTGCATTGCTTCGTGGAAACAGACAGCTTTGCCTGCGACCACATGCATAAGAGGACCACCCTGGGTTCTCGGGAATACAGCAGCATCGATTGCCTTGGCAAGTTCCTGTTTGCACAGGATAAGACCGCCTCGAGGACCTCTTAATGTCTTGTGAGTGGTAGTAGTAACGATATCACAGTAAGGAACGGGAGAAGGATGAACACCGGCTGCTATAAGACCGGCAATGTGAGCCATATCGACCATTAATAAACAGCCGACTTTGTCAGCAACATATCGCAATCGTTCAAAATCAATGATTCGGGGATATGCGCTGGCACCTGAAACGATCAGCTTGGGTTTGCATTCAAGAGCAAGCTTTTCCAGTGCATCATAATCGATTCTTTCAGTTTCAGGATTAAGACCGTAAGGTACGAAATTATATGATTTACCTGAGAAGTTTACAGGCGAACCATGAGTAAGGTGACCGCCATGGGATAATTCAAGACCCATAATGGTGTCACCGTAATTGACTGTGGCAAAATATGAAGCCATATTGGCCTGGGCGCCTGAATGAGGCTGGACATTTGCATGTTCTGCACCGAACAGTGTGCATGCTCTTTCAATTGCCAGCTTTTCAATCTCATCTACATTTTCACAGCCGCCGTAGTATCTCTTTCCGGGATAACCTTCTGCATATTTGTTGGTAAGGAAGGTTCCCATAGCTTCGATTACGGCATGACTTGCATAGTTTTCAGAAGCAATAAGATTGACTGTATATCGCTGTCGGTCTTTCTCCTTTTCAATATACTTGTAAACCTCAGGATCGACCTGGCTCAGTTCTTTCATTTTCTCTCTCCTAGTAAAACAAAATGTTTAGTAGTTAATTCTAAGCTAATATACCGCTCAATAGCAAGGCTAAAACACTGAAAAACATGTATTATTTAGTTGTATAATTAATATGGAATATATGGAAAACAATACTGAACATATAGAGGATTATTTCTACGGTGAAGAAATCGTTGACGGTGAATTCACCGAAACCGATTATATTCCTTCAACCTCATATGAGTCATACGAAGATGAGGATAATGACTTCGATAGCGACATCGAAGATGACACTGTTTATTATGATGAATCCGACGAAAGTGACGACGATGAGACAGACACCGAGAGCGAAGAAACAGAAGATGACTCAGCTGAAGAAGACGAGGATGATGCCGAAGAGGCTGATGGATCCGATGATCCTTCCGATTTCGATTATGCTCCATGGTGGAAACGTCTGGTGGCATTTGCGATCGATACGGCAGCTATCGGGATAGTTTTACGACTGATCTTTCCTAACTTCCATAAAAAATCCCCGGGTTTTCTGCACAGTCTGAACTGGCTGTTCGACCTTGCGGTCTCGATCCCAGGCATAATCAACCTTGTAGCTGAAGCTTTTTATTTGATCTATTTCTGGACAGACAAGGGGCAGACTCCCGGCCAGATGGTAATGGGAATCAAGGTAGTAAAGAAAAACGGCGATCCTCTTACACGCACAGACAGCATGGTAAGATTTGTCGGATATATAATATCTGGAGCAGTCCTTGGACTTGGTTTCATTTGGGCTGCATTTGATGAAGATAAACAGGGTCTGCTGGATAAAATGGCCGGAACTGTTGTCGTAAACTGCCGGACTGCGACAGAAGAGACAGCTGAAACGGTTTCAGCAGATAATTTAGAAACAGAAAGTATTTGATAAAGGAAAGAATTATGACAGAAGAAGTCCGAGTTAGATATGCACCGTCCCCTACAGGTTTTCCTCATGTTGGAAACATCAGAACAGCTTTGTTCAACTGGCTTTTTGCCCGAAGCTGCGGAGGAAAATTCATAGTCAGGATCGAAGACACTGATGTTGCCAGAACTGTTCCCGGAGCTGTTGAAAATATCCTCGACAGCCTCAAATGGCTTGGGATCGACTGGGATGAAGGACCTGAAGTCGGCGGAGATTATGGTCCGTACTTCCAGTCCCAGAGACTTGATATTTATCAGGCTATCGCTAAGGATCTTGTTGCAAAAGGCTATGCATATTACTGCCACTGCTCTTCAGAGAGACTCGCTGAAATGCGAGCCGCACAGGAAGCGGCACATCTTCCTCCCGGATATGACAGACACTGCCGTGACCTTGGTCTCGGAGATGCTCCCGGTGCAGTCATAAGACTAAAGGTCCCTGACAGCGGTACCACGACATTCCACGACCTGATCAGAGGCGATATTACATTTGAAAACAGACTGCTTGACGATATGGTCCTTCTAAAAAGTGACGGATATCCGACATATCATCTTGCCAATGTTATTGATGACCATCTGATGCATATCACTCATGTTATGCGTGCAGAAGAATGGATCTCGAGCACTCCCCGACACATCATGTTATACAACGCACTTGGCTTTGAACCACCTAAGTTCGCACATATGCCCATGATCCTCGGTCCTGACCATTCCAAGCTGTCAAAGCGACACGGATCTGTTTCATTAACAGAATACAGAGAACAGGGTTATCTTCCCGAAACAATGATCAACTTCCTTTCTCTGCTCGGCTGGTCATATGATGACAAGACCGAGATCATGACATCTGAAGAGATCCAGCAGAGATTCTCAATTGAAAGGATCAATCCGACATCAGCAGTATTCGACAAGAATAAACTTGACTGGATGAACGGAGTCTACATCCGACAGCTCAGTGAAGATGAGCTTGTCGATAAGGTAATGCCTGTCCTTGAAAAGAACCTTCCTGAATCAGTCAAACGCCCCATCGACAGAGATTATGTTCGAAAGGTCATGCCTCTAATGCATGAAAGACTGAAGACCCTTCAGGAATCAGCTCTGCCTGAAACTACCTGGTTCTTCTTCACAGATGACATCAGTTACGATGCAAAGCTTCTTCCGGACAAGAAACTCGGACCTGAAGGCACACTTGATATGCTGAAGACCGTTCTTCCCAAGCTTGAGGCACTTGAAGACTTCACTGCAGAACCTCTCGAAGCTCTGCTCCGACCTCTGGCCGCAGAACTCGGGCTCAAAGCAGGACAGGTCTTCGCTCCCATCAGAACTGCAGTATCAGGTCTGACAGCCACTCCTCCGTTATTCGGAATGATGGAAGTACTCGGTAAAGACAAGTGCATAAGAAGAATTAGAGAAGCAATAAAAATCCTGGAAAATGAGTTATAAAGAACTTCATAAAAGCGGAGAATTGAAACTAAGAGCCGAGCGACTGATGTCCCGGCTCTTTTCCTGTGATATCTGTCCGAGAAAATGCGGAGTCAACCGTCTGAACGGAGAAACGGGTTTCTGCCGTTCCTCAGATTTACCGTTGGTATCCTCATACTGCCCGCATAAGGGAGAGGAACCTCCGATCTCAGGCACCAAAGGAGCAGGAACGATCTTCTTCACCTACTGCAATCTGAAATGTGTCTACTGTCAGAATTATCAAATCAGTCAGCCTGAAGAAGATCAGTCATTCAAAGCCGTCAGTATAGAACGATTAAGCGATATCATGATCGAGCTTCAGGATATGGGATGCCACAACATCGATCTGGTCACTCCAACCCACTTTGTACCGCAGATCGTAGCGGCTCTGGACATCGCATCTGAGAAAGGTCTTAGTATTCCCATCGTATACAACTCAAACGGATATGAATCCATTGAAACGCTTAAGGAACTGGACGGGGTTGTCGATATTTATCTTCCCGATCTGAAGTATTCAAAAAACCAGAACGGCGAAAAATATTCCAGAGTGAAAGACTATCCGAGGATCGCCAGAGCAGCAATAAAAGAAATGTGGGATCAGGTCGGACCTCTTGAAACTGATGCAGAAGGCATCGCCATAAAAGGAATCATCATAAGACATCTTATACTTCCGAATTTTATCGATGGACCGAAGGAATGCCTCAACTGGATATCAGATGAGATATCAATGTTTGCTGATGTCAGTCTTATGAGCCAGTATTACCCGGAGCATGAAGCTTTCAATTATCCGGAACTGTCTCGAACGATTACAGAAAAAGAATACAAAAAAGCCCTGAATATTCTCTCGAATGCAGGGCTCAATGATGGTTGGACTCAGGAACTTGATTCATCAAAAACTTACAGACCGGACTTTGATGATCAAGAGCATCCCTTCGAACACTAGCGAGCTTTTCGCTTGCGGCGAGTGAAGTGGAATGCAATTCGTCGGCCATTTCTGGTTGTACCTTCATGGTCGGCTTTTTCAATAAACTTTTCAACATCTTCGTTCAAAGCGTTGACTTTTACTTCTTCAGTCTTTTCAGCCATTGAATTCTCCTAACTTGAAAACTAGATTGTTATGATAACACACATTATCAGGTTCTGTCACATCAGCCGTCATCAATCAGTGAATTTTGATCTGTAATAGATATTATTTCTGACAGTTGGGGCAGAAATAAGTTCCCCTCTGCCCTACGACTTTACGATGTATCCTGCCTCCGCAGATCTCACATATCCCGTCTTTGTTATGAGCAACTTTGTATGCTTCCTGGGCATTGCCCTTCTTGCCGTCAGGCCTGAAATAATCATGGACACTGGCACCTCCAGCTTTGATTCCTGCTTCAAGAACTTCTTTTATGGACTTGCATAAAAGCTTTGTTTCTTTTGCAGTAAGAGAGCCTGCCTTTCTTTCCGGATCGATTTTGGACTTATACAAAGCTTCATCTGCGTACATGTTGCCGACACCGGCAATCATGGACTGATCAAGCAGCAGAGTTTTAATTGCAGTTGATTTATCTTTAAGCAGTTTACCCAGGTATTCTGCATTAAATTCGTCTTCAAGTGGCTCGATCCCAAGTTTTTCGATCTCAGGACAGCAATTACCAAGCATGACTTTCCCGAATTTTCTCGGGTCAAGAAAATAAAGAACTCCGCCTTCTTTAAATCTTATGATCGTTCTGGTGAATCTGGGAAGGTCCTCGGAGTGAGACCAGAACAGTGAGCCTGTCATTCTCATATGCAGAAGAAGTTTGTCATTCTTATCCCTGTCATCAAGATGAATAATGATATATTTGCCTCTTCTTGCGACTGATTCGATCTTTCTTCCTTTTATACTTTTATTGAATTCCTCGGGTGAAGGATACTGCAGTGTATTCTTCCAGAGAAACTCTATATTCTCGATATGTAAACCAGTGATAAGCGGCCGTATATCATCGACCATAGTCTGTACTTCGGGCAATTCAGGCATTATTGCAAGCTCCCCCAGTTCTTTCCCTGTTTTATTTCTACCAACAGCGGAATACTCAGTTCCAGAGCTGTTTCCATTTCCTGTTTTATCAGTCTCTGCATGACCCACTGCTCGGGTTCAGGAACTTCAAATATCAGTTCATCATGGACCTGAAGAATAAGCCTGGATTTGAGATACTGTTTTTTCATTGTTTTATCGAGTTTCAGCATTGCCATCTTTATGATGTCAGCACTGGTACCCTGTACCGGCATATTGATGGCTTCTCTTTCCGCTCTTTCACGGATATTTCTGTTTTCTGAATAGATATCAGGAATACTGCGTCTTCTTCCCAGCAACGATTCCACATATCCTCTTTCCCTTGCCTGAGCCTTGACATTATCAAGATATGTTTTAACACCCGGGAATCTTTCAAAATACTGTTTGATGAACTCACTGGCCTCAGATCTGGTGAGAGCGGTCTGTTGCTCGAGTCCATAGCTGCTCATTCCGTAAATGACTCCGAAATTGATAGCTTTCGCCGCGCTTCTCATTGACTTAGTGACTTCTTCAGGTTTGACTCCATAAATATTGGCTGCCGTGGCAGTATGAATGTCCTGTCCTTCTCTGAATACTTTCATTAGTGCTTCATCCTGTGACAAATGGGCAAGAGATCTCAGATCGATCTGTGAATAATCTCCGGAAATAAGTACACATTTGGGTGATGCAACAAAACACTTCCGTATCTCATTTCCGAGCTGACTTCTTACCGGTATGTTCTGCAGATTAGGATTGCTCGATGATAATCTGCCGGTTGAAGTTCTGGCCTGGTTAAAGGTTGTATGTATCCTGCCGGTCCTGCCGTTTATCATTTCAGGAAGTGCGCTGACATATGTTGAATCAAGCTTGAACAATGATCTGTATTCGAGAATCAGAGGAACTATCGGATTCTCATCCTTTATGGATTCAAGCATATCGGCATCAGTGGATCTCTTCTGCTTTCCTATATTGATCTTCATCTCGTCGAAAAGCACTTCGCCCAGTTGCTTGGGGGAATTGATATTGAACTCGTGTCCTGCCTTCTGATAGATCTCTGATGTCAGCTTACCGATGTCCTGTCTGAAATCCTGTGACATGGCTTTCATGGCATCAGGATCGACAGCCACGCCCGTTTCCTGCATTTCAACAAGTATCGGAACCAGAGGCATTTCCACCTTGTCATAAAGCGACCACATCCCCTGACGTCTGAGTTCATCAGTCATAATCGAATAAAGGCTCAGGATACATGTGGCATTAACTGACGCAACCGGAGCAATCGATGCGATTTCAAGTGCTGCCACACTGGTTTTGTTCTTTTTAGCAACATCTGCATATGTCGGAAGCTCGATCCCCAGTCTGTTGAAAATCAGAGGTTGAAGATCGTTACTGTTATCTCCCAGCAGATGTGCACCCAGCATTACATCAAAGGCATTTTCTCCGAAAGTAAAACCCTTATCGCCAAGACTCGTCATCAGAAAATTGGAATTATAAGAACACATTACCTGTTTGCATGAGAAAAGGGTCTGGATCGGTCCTTTCACATCGTCAAACGGAATCTGATTCATTGCATCAAAGCACATATGTCCAAGCGGAAGATAATATGCATTGTCATTGCTTGAGAAAGCTATTCCGACCAGATGGCAGTTCATGGGATCCGTACCCTGGATAACAGGTTCAACGGCATACGGACCTTTCATGCAGTCTTCGACCATCTTCTTCAGATCTTCAACTGTCATGACATTGATCTGGGGCTTGGTGGCAGCTGGAATTCCTACGGATGCAGGTTTTACAGTCTCTCCGCTTCTTTCGTCTGCTACAGACCTGGGAAGCCTGTTCAGAAGAGTGGCAAATTCATATTTTTTCAGTATATCGACTGCATCTGCCCTTGAATAGGAAGACATGGACATTTCATCAAGATCAAGTTCGATTGGAACATTGGTGACAATGGTCGCCAGCGTCTTTGAATGATATGCACTGTCCTCGTTTTCCTGAAGCAGAGTTTTGACCCTGACCGGAGCAACTTCATTCAGTCTGGCATATATCGATTCAATGCTTCCGAACTGCTGTATCAGCTTGGCAGCACTTTTGGGACCGATACCGGGAACTCCCTTATAATTATCGGAAGTATCACCGACCAGAGCCTTGTAATCTGCGACATATGCAGGAGAAACTCCGAATTTTTCTATAACTCCGTCCTCATCATATGTCTTTGTATCTGCAAAGCTTTTGCCCGGTCTGGGAGCAACAACAAACACATTCTTCGTCACCAGCTGAAGCGCATCAGCATCACCTGAAAGAATAAGGGTAGTAAGGCCTCTCTGTTCGCCCTGGACCGATAAAGTCCCAAGTATGTCATCTGCCTCAAAGCCCTGTCTTTCATATATTGGAATATGAAATGCTCTGACAATCTCCTTGACCATGTCGAACTGCGGCACAAGATCATCAGGAGTCTCAGAACGGTTGGCCTTGTATTCGCTGTCCATCTCATGACGGAAGGTCGGTCCGTGAAGATCAAAAGCTATTGCACAGTAATTCGGTTTGTTGGCAGCAAATGCATGCAGAAGCATTGAGGTAAATCCGAATGCGGCATTGACCTGCATTCCATTGGATTTAAGAGATAGAGGAGGAACTGCATGATATGCTCTGTGAACAAGGTTGTTTCCGTCAACGATCATCAATACTTCTTTTGCCATAATTAATACCCTCGCTCCATCAGTTCAAAAAATTATACCATCATTGTTTTACTGAGAACGGTGAAAAGCATAAAAAAAGGGCTCAAAATATTTAATATACATTTCTTAACATTTTTATAGATTTGGCATTTTCAGAAAACATTTATGGTCTTTTTATATAAAACTTTTATTCAATCTATACGCGTTTTTATATTGACATTGCCCATAAAAGCCTCAATAATAGACTCAAAACTAGGACATTCTTCGATAAGGGGACAATTGCCCATGAAAAAGTTTTCTATTCTATTCGCATGTCTGGTTGTCACTGTTCTTTCATTGGCCTGCGCAGTATCTCTGCAGGCAGCCGATGATGCGCTGACCATCCAGATAACTTCAACAAAAGCACCACAGAACTGTGAATTGTGCCATTCTACCGGAACAGCCGGAATTGTAAACCAGTTCCACAATTCAGCTATGTTCACAAACGGTGGCGTGACCTGTGTGGATTGCCATGGTGATCATCACGCTGACAAAACATCCGCACCGACAGTTGACACCTGTGCAAAATGCCATCAGGACAAAGTTGATGATTACATGGCCGGAAAACATTCCAAAGCATGGGATGCCATGATCAACTGTCCTGTTTCAACAGTATCTTCCGATGTTCTGACCGGACTTGCCAATGGTATGAAAGGCTGCAACCAGTGCCACACAGTTGGCGTTATCCCCAACGATCAGATCGCAGCCAAGGGCATTACTTCAGACGTAAATCCCTGCGACACCTGTCACGTAAGACATCAGTTCTCAGCTGAACAGGCCAAAGATCCAGAAACCTGTGCACAATGCCACATCGGTTTCGATCACCCTCAGTATGAAATGTGGACCGATTCAGCCATGGGTACAGCATGGAAAGCCGGAGTTGGCGGACCTTCATGCCAGGATTGCCACATGGTCGATGGAACCCACAACAACATTACTGCATGGGGTTTCCTCGGACTCCGATATCCTGAAAGTGACGAAGCATGGCTGGCTGACAGAGTTGAGATACTCAAGTCCATCGGTGTATTTGCCAACGGCGATTTCACTGACAGACTCAACGGCTATGTTGCAAAGTATGATGTAGCACGACTCACTGAAGAGTCATTCAATACTCTCTATGCTCAGGAAAAGAAGAACTGCCAGCGATGTCATTCTGCATCCTATGTTGAAACTCAGTTCAAGGCAGCAGAAACAGTCCTCAAGCAGGCTGATGACATGATGGCAGAAGCTATCGATATCGTTATTAAGCTCCATGAAGACGGTCTCATTGTCAACAACGAAGGCTGGACATACAATCCTGATCTGCTCTACTTCTTTGAATCCGACAGCACCGTAGATGATGAACTTTTCAAGATGTTCCTCAGCTATCGTAACCGAGCATTCCAGAGTGCATTCCACATGAATGCAGATTACACCTATTGGTATGGTATCTCCGCAATGGGTGAATCACTTAACAAGATTAAGGAAATCGATGCAAATCTCCGAGCCGACAAGGGAACCGGAACACCTGTATTCACATACATCGCCCTTGCAGTAGCTATTATTGCATTGACAGTTGCAGCATTTGCACTGCTCAAGAAAAAAGCGTAACAGAATAGAATAAAACTATCTTTAGATTCAAAAGGGGAAGTTCAGAACTTCCCCTTTTTGATTAGGACTCCGGCCAATATTAAATTAGCATTTAAGCTATAATTGAGTTAATATTCTTATATTTGAACTAAGGAATTGTTACGGCATGACAGAAAAGTTTTCAATTGTCATTCCTACATATAACGAGCGCGATAATATCGCTCCTCTTCTGGAAGAGATCAGCAATGCGCTGGGTGATAAGTACACCTATGAAGTCCTCTTTATTGATGATAACTCACCTGACAAAACTTCAGAGGTCATTAATGAACTGTCATCAAAATATCCTGCAAGGGTAATCGTCAGGACTGAGGAAAAAGGACTTTCAACAGCGGTCATACACGGCTTTAATAATGCCAGATATGATACGATAGTGGTCATGGATGCAGATCTTCAGCATCCTCCCGTTGTCATCCCCAGGCTTATACAGGCAATTGAAGACGGAAATGAAATAGCTGTAGCATCACGTTATATTTACGGCGGAGGTTGTGAAGGCTGGAGCAAGTTCAGAGTCCTCACTTCCAAAGGAGCCACTCTTCTCGGCCATCTTCTGCTCCCTCCCAGCCGCAGGGTCAACGATATCATGTCAGGCTATTTTGCATTCAAAAAAAAGCTGCTTGACGGTATAGTACTCAAACCAATCGGCTACAAGATCCTTCTTGAGATACTGACTCTCTGCCCAAAAGCTCCTGCAAAGGAAGTCCCTTTCATGTTCAGGTTGCGTGAAAGAGGCGAGAGTAAGCTCAAGGCTAATACATATATTGAATATGTCAAACATATCTTCAGCCTGATGATCAGGACAGGAGAATTACTGAGAATCGTTAAATTTGCCCTGGTAGGCGCAAGCGGAGTTATAGTGAATGAAGGTATCCGCAAGATCCTGACCACAGTTTACGGAATGAACTCTGACGTATGGGCTGCTCCTGTCGGCATCGAAGTATCGATCATCACCAATTTCCTCCTGAACAACTTCATTACGTTTAAGGACAGGAAAGCGACCGGGGCTTCATCACTTGGGAAGAAGCTCATCCGCTATAACATATTCAGCATAGTGGGAGCACTGATCCAGTTTGGAGTGTACATGCTGCTGACACGAGTCGCAGGTATGAATACGGAACCGTGGGATACAGTTGCCAACCTGATCGGCATAGCCGTCGCAATGTTCTGGAATTTCTTCTCTAACAGTTGGTGGACATGGAAGGAATAAACAAAAATAAAAAGTGGAACAATACCAGATGGCAGAATATCGCGCTGGTCATACTTCTGCTTTTCAATTTCTTCCTCCATATTGCGATCATCACATATCCCAATGAACCGGTATTTGATGAACTGTATTACGTCACTGACGGACAGAAGATCATAGACGGCGAAGGAACCGAAAGGGTTGAGCATCCGCCTGTCGGAAAACTTTTGATCAGTCTCGGAATGCTGGTCAGAAATGATTCCATCGGCTACCGAATGCCCGCAATAATCCTCAGCACCCTGATGTTGCTGATGTTCTATGATCTATGCCGCAGACTTGGAATGAAACACCGTTTTGCATTCCTGGCAACGATGTTCCTTACGTTTGATAATCTTGCTTTCGTTCATGCCGGAATGGCAATGCTCGATATTTACGTGGAATTCTTCACTATCCTCGCTTTCTGGCTGTATGTAAAACGCTGGTGGATCCCGGCTGCAGTTGCAGTAGGCCTTGCAGGCTTATGCAAACTGAGCGGTGTTTTATCTATCATACCCATCGGCCTCCACTGGCTATTTGTTGAATTCAAACAGAGCTTGAAGAAATTACCTGAAGGCAAAAATTATTCAATGCTTCAGAGACTGGTAATCAAATACGGCGATGCAGCCATGTTCGTTGCATCAATGTGTCTGGCTCCTATTGCATTTGTACTTTTGATGCCTGTTTTTGACTGGATCATCTGGGGACACTGGATAAACCCTGTTGAGCAGATAACAAATATGGGATCAATGACAAAGGCTATCGGATTCGATGCGTACATCGACCCTGCAACCGGCTTGTATAAAGCACCAATTCCTTCCAGACCATGGGAATGGCTCCTTTCCCCTACCGGTTCGTTCTATTTCTACGGGTGGCTTGTCAACAGTAAAAAATACACTATGTGTGTTCTGGGATACTGGGGCAACCCTCAGTGGATCGGAATGATCAATCCGAGCACATGGCTTGCAGCACTGGCATCCATTCCTTTCGGTATCTGGAAATGGATCAAGACCAAACGATCAGATGTCATCTTCATGATCTGCTGGATCATCGGAACGTGGGCTATATGGATACCAATCAGCATCATTACCTACAGATCAAGCTTTATCTTCTACCTGCTTCCTACCATTGGAGCCTTCTGTATGTCAGCCGGACTGATAGCAGAACAGTTCATGTCCAAAGTAGTCACATCAAAAGCCAAATCCATCAGAATAATAAATCTCATAATTCTTATCATACTTGTAGTCGGTCATATGGTCTCATTCTGTGTTATGTCACCAGTCAAACTGTGGTTATCGATCCCGGCAAGCGTGATCATCGTGGCGCTGACACTCGATCAGCTCGGATTCAACTGGAAACTCGGTATTAAAGATACAAATGACTTTATTGAGAATGAACCTGTAAAACAGATAACTGAATATGACAGCATCCTTGATATGCCGGATTCAGAATTTGATTTCGATCCGGATTTCGATGATGACGAAGATTGTGTGATAGAGCATTAATCAAGTTTATTGAATGCAAAAGGCCGGAAGGAACTTCCGGCCTTATCAATTTCCGAACTTATAGCTGACGACGGATTAATGTCCGCAGCATCCGCCTTCATGATGATGAGGTTCATCGCCATGATCGCATGAATTCTCACCGGTAGCATCAAGATTGCCTTCCAAATAATCCAGAACTGCCTTTTCAGGGTCGGTTTCAGCAACACCGAGAACTACTTTTATTCCGTTATTTTCAAGGGCTGCACGGGGAGGTGCTCCCATGCCGCCTGCGAGGACGATCTCAACACCGTTCTGAATAAGAAGCTGCGGCAGTGAAGCACAGCCTGATGCAGAAGGAACGACTGATTTCTTGCTGATGATATTGCCCTTTTCAGCTTCAATTATGATGAATTCTGATGATTTACCGAAATGAGGACAGAGTTTGCCGTAAATACCTGGAATACCGAATTTCATATTCTTTTTTTCTCCTTGTTTATTTTCGTGCATCTGACCTTCCCGCCGGTCAATACACGTTCTGAACTCATAATTGCCCCCTTCGATACGGATGGCCTTTCCGTTGATAAGAGCATCAGCGACCTGCTTATGAGCATTATCCAGTACTCTCTGATATGTTGCCCTTGAGACATTCATCTCCTTGGCAGCATCTGTCTGGGACATATTCTCAACATCACTCAGACGCAGTGCCTCAACCTCTTCGATCGAAATGCCAACCTCTTCCAGCTGACTTACCGGTATCCCGGCAGGCTTGAAAAAAAGATAATCAGGTATACCGTATACCTTTCTGTCTATCTTAGGTCTGGCCATATCAACGATCCAATTATGAGCATATGCTCATAATATAGCATGAGTGAATTTATAATTCAAATCACAGCAGAATAATAATGTATTGTCCGTCTACTGTCATGAATAGTATAATGTGAACATAATGAGAGCGACTGATAACAATTGGATATCCATTGGAGAAGCCAGCAGGATGCTTGGCGTATCAGAAGTTACCCTGCGTCAGTGGTCAGACAGCGGAAAGATTCGTGTATTTGTCACACCAGGAGGGCACCGACGTTATAACATCAATGAGATCAAGTCATTGGTCAGTTCCGGTGTCGCCGCAGTGAGTCGCAGTGATCTTTCAACAGAATTGTCCAATAATCTGCAGCCTCACTATGAGATCGGGCATGCTGAGATGAACTTCTATCAAAGCAATGTAAAATTTGATGACAAAGTACTTCATCAGCTAGCTGTTGAGGGCCGAAAAACGCTCAAGCTTCTAACCGATTACATTAATTCTCCTGATGATTATGAAAACCTTCTTAAAACAGCTGAAGACATCGGGAACGAGTACGGCGAAATCCTTCTGGGGGCTAATCTTTCCCTGCCGGAAGCAGTTCAGTCATTTGTATCTCACAGAGCACCTGTCATCTCAAAGATCATGAGCGTTCTGGACAAAAACGAATCTGTTGTTACGGAAGACTTTGTTGATGCTGTTCCTCACATTGACAATCTGCTCAATCTTTCTCTTACAGCAATGGTCAAATACTATACCGATCACATTTAGTGATCCGGTACTTTTTATATTACAGAACAGGGACATTTATTGACTTTTGTATTTATGCTTAATAAAATGCCTTATTGCCTGTATTGATAATAGAGAGAAATAGTATTTAATATGGCGAATTCAAATAATACATATGGTCGTAACTACAGAGTATACAGACCGCGTAACACCCGGACAGTTGAGGTTGAACTACCCAGCATACCGCGTAAAACGACCGTGCTGCCTCCTTTTCTGATAATCGTCTTCGGCTTCTTACTTCTTATTTTGATAGGCACCATCCTTCTTTCCATGCCTTTTGCATATGCAGACGGAATGCCGCATTCTTTGCTGAATGCCGTTTTCACATCCACGACATCAGTATGCGTGACAGGACTGTCTATTGTTGAAATGGGAACATACTGGTCAACCGCCGGACAGGTAATAATAATGCTCCTCGTCCAGGTGGGTGGTTTCGGTTTCATGTGTTCATCAACGCTTATTCTTCTTCTGCTTGGGCAGCATATAGGCATCAGGGAAAGAAACCTTACAAGGACTTCTCTTGATCTTCTTGAGGGAGAAGATCTTAAAAATATCATTTTAAAGGTCGTTCAGTTTACTTTATTCATAGAAATTGCCGGAATGGTGCTGCTTTATGTTTGTTTTTTAAAGTATTTCGAACCCTCTCAGGCATTCTTCTTTGCCATGTTCCACTCTGTTTCTGCATTCAATAATGCCGGCATCGATATTCTTGGCAACGGAAACAGTGTTGCGATGTTTGCCCATGATAACGCAATACTTATGATCCTTGCGATTCAGACTTTTCTCGGAAGTCTTGGTTTTGCAGTAATTGCAGATCTTATTTCAGATGCCAAATTCAGACATACCCGACTGGATACCAAAGTTGTTGTATCCTTTACAGCTTTGCTGATCGTTGTCGGAATGGTATATTTCATTCTTAACGAATGGAATAATCCCGCCACCATCGGGAATTATTCTTTCATAGATAAACTGGTTTCAGCTTTCTTCCATTCCGTCCAGGGAAGAACAGGTGGATTCAGTACTGTTCCGTGTGCTGACACAAGACTGGGTACAGTATTACTGTTTATTCTTCTCATGAGTATTGGTGCATCCTCCGGATCACTCGGAGGCGGCATAAAGGTCAATAACGTAGGCCTGCTGTTCTTTTCAGCAATCAGCACCCTTAGAGGCGATGAAAGGCCCAAGGCTTTCGGAAAAGAATTCGCTCCCGATCAAATAAACAAATCTCTTACACTGGTCATCTCATACTACGTGGTATGTTTCGTACTTACGCTTCTGCTCAGCTGGATGGAAGACTTCTCTGTTGTGGAAATATTGTTCGAGGTTTTCTCAGCATTCAGTACAGTAGGAGCATCAATGGGAATAACTCCTCTGTTGTCAACAGCAGGAAAGATAGTTGTAGTATTCATCATGTTTATCGGACGTTTAGGACCAATGACCTTGGTATCTTTCATGATGTCCCGAAACAAATATACCAGTTACAGATACCCTGTCGAGTACATTAGGATCATGGGTTAGGAGGAAGCATCATGCGTAAACAAGTTGCAGTAATCGGTTTAGGCCGTTTTGGTACAAGTCTGGCGGAGACACTGTCTCAGCTGGGTTATGACGTACTTGCTATCGACAGCGATATGGAGAAAGTACAGGAAATCGCACCTAAAGTCTCCCATGCAGTACAGGGTGATGTCCGTGAAGAACAGTTTTTAAAGAGCCTGGACATCGGAACGATGCACGCTGCTGTAATTGCGATCGGAAGCAACATTGAAAGCAGTGTATTATGCACCCTGCTCCTGAAACAGCTGGGCGTACCTTATGTAATCGCCAGAGCTGACAATTCCTCCCACCACTTCATCCTGAACAAGATCGGTGCAGACCAGATCGTTTATCCTGAGAAGCAGATGGGTATCAGATGGGCACATATGCTTATGCTGAGGAATGCCATAGATTACATCCCTCTTTCCTACAAATACGGTATCACCCAGATCACTGCCCCTGCCAGCATGGTCAATGACACTGTCGGAAAAGCAGGCTTCGGAAAAGGCGAGAAGGATACTGATATAGTAAACCTGCTCATGATCATGCGTAAGTCACAAGGTCAGGATATCATCATCAATAATCCTTCAACTGCAGAAATAATAAAGCTTGGCGACATACTTATTGCCGCCGGACCTGATGACAGACTTGAAGAACTTTTAACCGTAAAAAAGAACGTCTAATTTTGAAGGAAAACTATGGATTATATCGCTTGGATCGGTGACCATTCATTTCAGATCATACTGATATCGGGTATCGTTTTGTTCCTGCTTCTATTCCTCAGAAGAGCAGGTCTTGAAAAAGCTATTCAAAAACTTATCGATAAGAAAACCCAAAAAGATCTGAATGAACATCTTGCAAAGAATCCGAATATGACAATTGAAGAGCAGGAAGAATTTAAAGACAAAAGATCTTCCAGCTATTCAAACCTGTATAAAGCACCTTTCGCTATTGTCAGCACAATCGGCATTCTTTTTCTCATGCTTGCCATTGTTTCCATATGGCTGAATCAGAAAGGTGAAGATGAACTCACGCAGGACATTATAGGCAAATGGCTCGTTGAACACGGAACTGTGATCATTGTCCTTATTGTGGTTGCTTACCTGATAACAAGCTTCCTCAAGATCATCATTCCAAAACTGATCACAAAAATCCTGAACAGAAGAAACAAGCATCAGAACAAATATGACGAAGAACACAAGAAAAGAACCAAGACCATCTATGAAGTGATCGTTGACACACTGAACACGGTCATCTGGGTAGTTGTGATCTTCATTATTCTTGCAAATATAGGTCTGAACATAACACCGCTCCTTGCCAGTGCCGGAGTCGTCGGTATTGCAATTTCACTCGGTGCACAGAGTCTTATCAAAGATGTGATTGCAGGTCTTTTCATTTTCATAGAAGGTCAGTACAACGAAGGCGATTACGTCACAATAGCCGGCGTATCCGGTACTGTTGAAGACATCAATTTCAGAAGAACAACAGTACGAGCCAATGATGGTGTTCTCCACTCCATACCTAACGGACAGATATCCATGTCATCCAACTTCACCAATGAATTTTCCAAAGCTACTCTAAAGATCCCTGTTTCTTATGATTCCGATCTTGATAACGTTGAAAAGACACTGAATAAAGTCGGTGAAGATCTGGCCAATGATGAAAAGTTTGCAGAATACTTCATTGCTCCCATCAAGTTTGTGCGCGTGGATAATCTGAGTGACTCCAGCATCGATATCCTTGTAAGCGGCATCACAAAGCCGGGCCAGCAGTGGGCAATCCAGGGTGAATACCGCAGAAGAGTGAAAAAAGCATTTGAAGAGAACGGAATCGAACTTCCGTATGCTCACACCAATGTTATCATCGAAGGCAACAAGAATGGTGCCCCGGTCAGCATAACTTCAGAAAAGTGTCCTTACTGCGGCAAACCGGTCGACGAAAAGAAACCGGAGTAAACGTTATGGCAGACAAAACAGTTGTGATGAAACTTCTTGATAAGAAGGGCATCAAATATATCCCATATATCTATGACTGTCCGGAAGCAATCAGTGCGGAAGACCTTGCCGTTAAGCTGGGAAAGCGAAACTGCGATGTCTTCAAGACTCTTGTTACAGTTGGAAAGACCGGCAAAAACTACGTGTTCGTACTGCCTGCAGGCAAAGAACTGGATCTGAAAAAAGCCGCAAAATGCGTCGGGGAAAAATCCATCGACATGCTGAAAGCAAAAGATCTTCTGCCGCTGACAGGATATATCCACGGCGGATGCTCCCCTATCGGAATGAAAAAATTCTTTCCGACAACGATAGACATTTCCTGCAATGATGTCCCTACGATAACTGTTTCTGCCGGCGCACTGGGACATCAGGTTGAATTAACGACAGATGAACTGGCAAAAGTAATCAAATTTACGATCGCTGATATTACAGCTGAGTAGCTTTTTCTTTCCTCATGACATTCTGCTAATCATCTTTTCAGGCTAAATACCAAGCCAGCCGCTGAGCAGATAGGTAAGAATCAATAAAGCAGGAATAAGGAGCATTCCTCTGAACCCGTATTTGCAGGCTTTAACAAGATGTTCCCTTTCCTTCCATTTACCACCGATCATTTCGTAGAAGCTCATGATCAGGAAAATCATTGCAGGGATATTAAGCAGTACAAAAACTGATTTCGTCATGAGAATTATAGGAATATATCCGAGAAGCGCCAGAACGGTCATTACGTCATAAATAACGGCAGCTTTTTCCTTACCGATGACTACAACAGAAGTTCTCTTATTTGCCATTCTGTCTGCTTCACAATCAGGAATGTTTCTGAGGAATTTAAGAGAACCCACGGTCCATATTCTCGGAAGCGAAGCAATGATAGGGAACCATGAAGGCCCGCCTATCAGATAATACGCAGTGAACAGAAGAGCAATATAGCCCATCATCATGAACAGCTCTCCCATCCCATGATATGAAGCCTTAATGGGAGGATTCGAATAGCTGTAAGTGACAATGACTCCGAAAATGCCCAGAGGAAGAGTCAGCGGCCCGGTATGAAAGCCAAAATAAATGATGAGTCCCAGAGGGATACACAGCAGAAAACATACTATTCCGGCAATATAAACTGCTTTTCTGGATAATAATCCGTTTACAAGTACACGGGTCCCGCCAGTCGTTTCAAGACCCATACCCTTATCTGTCCCGCCGATACGGTTGCTGTTGACTTTATCGCTTTCATAATCCTCAACTTCATTTGTAAGATAAATGCCATTAGCAATCAGAAAAACTGCAAGAGTACCCAGTATCAGAATGCCCCAGTGGAACTTTCCCGTATTGTACCAGGCAAGAACAACTCCAAGTATAAAAGTGAGCACATCACTTGAATGTCTCGGAAATTTCTGAACAGATATCCATGCTTTTAATTTTTCATAAGAGCCCATAACTAATCCTACTGTATCATTTTCCATTTACGGAATAATTATTTATATCGCTTCCTGTGAGAAAAGACTCTCACATCTTCTCTTGTGAACAAGCTCAGTACATCAATCAATGGTCATTTCAGGCCCATTTGCAGACAGAATTTGGAGCAATTTTATGGGTTATCAGCCTTAGTGTATTGAGACCTCAAGTCCTACTTATAAATGCAGTTTTTTTATTAAACTGATTTCTTCGGAATCTGCCATTTTCTGATTATGCGTGACTCGATCCGGCCAAGGATAAGACCGTCAACGATAAGCATCATGACAAGCAGAATGATAGTCCAGCTGAGAATCCTGACCACCTGGAAACCATCATATGCAAGAGAGATCATATAACCTATTCCATTGAAAGCACCGTACATCTCGCTGAGGACGATCATTTTCCAGGCAAAGGACAGGGAACTCTTGACTGCAGAGAAAATGAAAGGTACGACCAAAGGGAT
>JAEESL010000010.1 GCA_016286345.1 Dehalococcoidales bacterium
ATCCGGTAATATCGTGGCCTCTGCTTTGTACATGGGCCATGTTTGAAATCTATACTCAGTTCCTTTATATGAGAAATCCAGACCCAGCCAATGACCCTCAGATGGTGCCCAGACTCCAATATATTGTGAACGGAATTCTTCCAAAGAAGTATATTCATTCTTTCTCAATTCAGGTGAAACTCCTTTTTGATTTTTTTTATTAGTTTTTTCAGCTGCTGTAGGGGGAATGCAACGTATCTTCATCATACATCTGCTTAAACAAGATAATCGAGCTGAGTCCATTGTATTTTGGTCTGCCATATGAGTTTATATGGGACATCATAAGATCGATATAATTTTGCTCTAGTTTATCGAACGATACTTCTTTTAGTAAAATACGCCTGATAAGTTCATGGTTGTTCTCGACCTGAGGTTATTTGTACGGTGAAGAGGGGTCACAGTAGATCATTTTTGATCTGGTGGTTCCTGTGACCTCTTCAGTCTCGATAGCCAAAGGATTAGAGAATTCGCTTCCGTTATCGGTAAGCAACAGACTGAACAGTTTTGCATATATCTCCCAGTGCATCTTTTTATATAGCGCATTCATTACATCTATTACTGATTGAGCTGTGATTCGATTTTGATCCTGTTGGATAGTGTTAAATGTTCTTTCACTTGAAGATCTCCTTTCATAAAAGATGACTCACTATCGTCCGGGTGTGGATCTCATGTCAAAATAACTGCAACACTTGGTCTTATCATATTAAATGCAATACTACTGTTGCCCTTAGTTTGAAAAATAACACCGTCTTTTCTTATGTGCTTGTTTGCTTGTAACAGAGTGCCTAGATTGTTATACTATTTAGGTTATGACGGACAATTTTGATGATTTTGAAACTATAATCGGGCTTGAAGTACATGCCCAGCTCAAAACAAAGAGCAAAATGTACTGCAGATGCGATGCCGACTATGTAAATGCCGAACCCAACACTCATTGCTGCCCGGTCTGTATGGGTATGCCTGGTACTCTGCCCACTGTAAATCAGCAGGCAGTTGAATATGCTGCAATGACTGCTCTGGCATTGAACTGCGAGATCGCTAAATTTACCAAGTTCGATCGAAAAAATTATAACTATCCTGATCTGATGAAAGGCTATCAGATCTCACAGTATGATCTTCCTATCGGTCAGCATGGCTGGCTCACAGTTGATACAGAAAAAGGAACACGCAAGATCGGTATCAACCGATGTCATATGGAAGAAGACGTCGGTAAGCTCGTCCATCACGGAAAGGGCGCCAATGCCTACACTCTGCTTGATATCAACCGGGCAGGTATGCCGTTGCTTGAAATCGTAAGTGAACCTGATATGAGATCTCCGGAAGAAGCAAGACAGTATCTTGTTAAGCTGAGATCCATTCTCTGGTACACCGGTGTTTCCAATGCATCAATGGAAGAGGGTAGTTTCCGTTGTGACGCCAATATCTCGATCAGACCTCGTGGTACTGACAAACTGCTCACCAAGGTCGAGATCAAGAACGTTAACTCATTCAGAGGTGTCTTCAGAGCCCTTGAATATGAAGAGATCCGACAGAGAAAGATTTTTTCTGAAGGCGGAAAGATCATCCAGGAAACACGCGGATGGTCTGATGCCGAAGGCAAGACTTTTTCACAGAGAAGCAAGGAAGAAGCCAATGATTACCGATACTTCCCTGAACCTGATATTCCTCCCATCACTCCTACCAGAGAATGGGTAGAGGAAGTCCGTGCCAAATTACCAGAACTTCCTGATGCACGACGAGACAGATTCATGGAACAGTACGGATTATCAAGTTATGACGCCTCACTTCTCACCAGCACCAGGGAAATGGCTGATTACTATGAAGACCTCGTAAAGGTCATCAATGCTCCTGCTACTGCCAAGGACGGTGCAAACTGGATGCTTGGCGGAGTCAGCACGATCCTCAACGAAGAGACCATTGATATCAAACAGTTCGCTGAAAAGATCGGTGTCGAAGCCCTTGCGGGTTTGATTTCCCAGGTAGCAAATAAGGTCGTTACTGCCAACACCGGCAAAGAAGTTCTTAATGAGATGTTTAAGACAGGCAAGAGTGCAAAGGCTATCATCGAAGAGAAGGGTCTTGCCCAGATTAGTGATGAAGGTGCTCTGGATCAGGCTATTGATGATGCTATTAAAGCCAATCCTCAGGCTGTTGCTGATTTCAAAGCCGGCAAAACACAGTCTGTAAGATTCCTGGTCGGCCAGGTTATGAAACTTACCAAAGGAAGAGCTAATCCCAATTTGGTAACAGATATGATAAATAAAAAACTAGGAGAACTATAATTATGGTCACATTTTTTGCGATCGCTCAGATTATTGTCGCCTTGGCTGTGATTGCCATTCTTATTTTACAGTCAAAAGGTTCAGGTGGTTTAGGCGGAGTATTCGGACAGTCAGACGGTGTATACAGAACAAAGAGAGGTGCTGAAAAGCTTCTTTTCAATCTCACTATTGTCCTGATCGTCATCCTTGTCATTCTTTCAATCGTAATGATCGTAATCAACTAATCCTAGAACAGATAATGTTGTTTTCACAGACCCGCATCAAAACTGCGGGTCTTTTATAATAAGAGTATGAAATGTGATCTTATTCTGCTGCACGCACCGCATGTTTACGATTTCCGTAAAATGCCGCTTTTGTACGGGCCTGTAAGCGATCTTGTACCGTCAACACCAGCTTTTGAAATGTATCCGATGGGATTCACCAGCTTTGCAGAGTTTCTTGGAAGATATGGTTACAAAGTGAGGATCGTTAACCTTGCGCTCCGTATGGTACAGGATAAGAAATTCGATGTTGAAAAATACATCAGCAAACTGAAAGCTCCTCTTTTCGGAATAGATTTCCACTGGCTGGTCCACGCCAATGGTTCGGTCGCATTTTCAGAGATTGTGAAAAAGTACCATCCCGAATCCAAAGTATTATTCGGAGGATTCAGTTCAACATACTTCAAGGATGAACTTATAAGACTTCCAAGCATTGATTATGTTCTAAGCGGAGATTCAACAGAGTCTCTTATGAAGATGCTGGTTGAGGGCAAGCCTCTTGAAACAATTCCGAATCTTTCGTGGAAAAAAGCGGACGGAACCGTTGTTCACAATCCCATGTCGTTTATCCCGACGGACATTTCAGATATCATGCATGAGCACTATGAAAGCATGATCAAGCAGGTCATCAAGTTTAAGGATTTCAGAAGTATCATGCCGTTCAAAGGATGGCTGAAACAGCCTGAAACATGTGTGTTTACCTGCCGTGGATGTGATCAGTACTGTGTTTACTGCGGCGGAAGCAAATATGCAATGAAGCGTCTTTCGGGACGAACCGAAACCGCTTACAGAACGATAGATGACATGATCAATGATATCGTGCATACAAGCAAGATCAGCAAGGGACAGATAGCTCTTGAAAGTGATATCAGACAGGCAGGTGTCCTACATGCCGAGAAATTCCTTGAAAGACTGAAGAAGGAAAAGATCCAGAATCAGATCATGTTTGAGATGTTCAAACCGACTACAACTGAATTTTTGGAGAAACTTGCGGATGCAGTTCCCAGGTTTTCCATAGATATTTCTCCGAATTCCCATGATCACGAAGTCCGTCTAGCCATGGGGCTGAACTATTCCAATGAAGAACTGGAACTTATGATCAGTGATGCGCTGAGGCTTGGTTGTCAGAGAGTGGAAGTCTTCTTTATGATCGGTCTTCCCAAACAGACAAAGAAAAACGTCATGGAGACTGTTGAGTACTGTGATTATCTTCTGAAAAAATTCAACAGCGACAAACGTATTTTCACCTATATCGGTCCGTTGTCTCCGTTCCTGGATCCCGGGTCTATGGGTTATGAAGAACCGGAAATACACGGATATAAACTGCTACGGACTACGCTTGAGGATTACCGTAAGGCTCTTACCGGACCTTCATGGAGATATGCTCTGAATTATGAAACGAAGTGGATGACCAGAGACGACATCATGGACGTCACATACGATGCTATCATCCGCCTGATGGAGATAAAGGCCAAGCATGGCTTGATTACTCAGGAACAGGCAGACCAGCAGATAAAAAGAATAGAAATGACAAAGGCCATGGAGTCTGAGATCGAAAAGGTAAAGGATGATCCCGAGAAACTTATGGCGTTAAAGGATAAAATAGACGATGTTAACAGTTTCCGTTCCGTTCAGCAGAGCGAAATGGATATATCATATGGTTTGATTAAACTGAGAGTCTTCAACGGACTCATCCAGCTTATTAAGACAGAATTGCACAGACGAGGGGGTAAATCAGATGGCTAAGAAATTGATGATGGGCAATCAGGCACTTGCATACGGTGCTTTGAAAGCCGGAGTGAAAGTGGTTTCAGGTTACCCTGGAACACCTTCAACGGAAGTGCTTGAGACTATTGCCAAGGAAGCACCTGAGGATGTTTACGTGGAATGGTCTGCCAATGAAAAGTGTGCCATTGAAGTAGCTGCCGGAGCATCATATTCAGGTAAGCGAACTCTTGTCACAATGAAACAGGTCGGTTTGAATGCAGGCACAGATCCTCTCATGTCTCTTGAATATATAGGAGTTCTCGGAGGTATGGTTCTGGTGGTGGCTGATGACCCCGGCCCCATCTCCTCACAGACCGAACAGGATACCAGGACCTTCGGTATGTATTCCAATGTGCCGGTCTTTGATCCTGCGACTCCTACCGAAGCTTATATCATGATCCAGGATGCATTCGCCATATCTGAGATACTTCAGACACCGGTAATCGTCAGACCAACAACCAGAGGCTGTCATTCATGTGAGAATGTTGATACTGATGACTATGAAAACGTACGTAATCCTCAGAATCCCGGTTTCAGAAAAGGCTCAAGATGGGTCATTTTCCCCAAAGCTTCATATCAGAGCCATCTTAATATAAATGAGAGAAATGCTCTTCTTGAAGAACAGTTTTCAATGTATCCTCTCAATGTTGCCTTCGGAGAAGGAAGAAAGGGTATCGTCAGCGGCGGTGTAAGCTTTAATTACGCCAAGGATGCAGTAAGTGCACTCAAATGGTCATGCCGTTTCTTTAAAGTCTCTACGCCGTTCCCGTTCCCTGACAAAGCTGCCAGAGAATTTCTGGAATCCGTTGATGAAGTTCTGGTGTTTGAGGAGCTTGATCCGTATATTGAAAGAGAACTGCTCCGGATTGTTGGCCAGTATCATCTCAAGACGGTTATCCGCGGAAAGCTGACTAAGGATACAACTCTGGCCGGAGAAAACACTGTTTCGGTCATGATGAAACAGATATCCAAGGTCTTTGATGTGCCTATGCCTGAAGGTGCTTCTGAACGTCCTGAAGCTCCTGCTCTTCCTGTCCGACAGCCGTCTCTCTGTGCAGGGTGTCCTCACAGAGCTTCATTCTTTGCTATCAAACAGGCGATGAAAGGACAGGATGCTGTCTTCTGCGGAGATATCGGGTGCTACACTCTCGGCAATGCCCAGCCTCTGAACATGGTAGATACCTGTTTATGCATGGGAGCTGCATCGACTGTGGCCCAGGGCATCTATCATGCGGACGGTAACAAACATAAATATTTCTCATATATCGGCGATTCAACATTCTTCCATACCGGTATCACCAGCCTGGTCAATGCTGTTTACAATCAGACTCCTCTTACAGCAATAATCCTGGATAATCATACGACAGCCATGACCGGACAGCAGCCTCATCCCGGAACAGGACGCAACGCCAGGGGACAGGTTGCTCCTCAGCTGGATATAACCAAAGTATTGGAAGGTATTGGTATTAAAGACGTACCGACTGTTGATCCCTATGATCATAAAAAGGCTGTTGAAACAGTTAGGGAAGTTTCTTCCAGACCCGGAGTGAATGCCATTATCTTCAGTGCTCCGTGTATTGCTTTGGCAAAAAGCAAAAAGACCATGATGGTCAATAAAGACAAATGTATCGGCTGCGGCAGATGTGTGAGAGAGCTTGGCTGTCCTGCCATCTCGATGCAGGATGGAAAAGCAGTCATCGATCAGAGTTTATGCACAGGCTGTGGATTGTGTTCCAATCTCTGCAGTCAGAATGCTATGGAGGAGGGAACAAAATAATGAATATTCTTCTTACCGGTGTAGGCGGACAGGGAATAGTTCTGGCATCCAGATTACTTGCTGAATGTGCGATGAAGCACGATGACAGTGTGAAAACTGCAGAGACTCTTGGTATGGCACAAAGAGGCGGAAGCGTCGTGAGCCATGTCAGAAGCGGAAAATTTGTGAATTCTCCACTTCTTTCCTTCGATTCAGCAGATCTGATCATTGGCTTTGAAATTGCAGAGACACAGAGAGTCCTTGATTATCTTGCCAAGGACGGAAAGCTACTTATCAATGATTATTCGATCCAGATCGCAAAAACTCCATACGACAGAAATGCAATATATGATTATCTGAAATCATTGCCGAATGAAAAGACCTTTGTTGACGGACCTGCAATCTGTGAAAAATGCGGGTCAAGCAAGGTTCTCAATGTGGCAATACTGGGAACAGCCAGCAAACTCGGATACATTCCTTATACTATCGATGAGCTTGAAGACGCAGTTGCAAAGCTTGTTCCCGAAAGATTTATTGAACTGAACAAAAAAGCTCTTGAAGTAGGGTATAACTTTTAAAGAACATTCCGACGTTTTGGCGGTCTGAATTGTATTAATTACAGACAGACCCAAAAGGAGGACTGTATGATGAAAAAAATAATTGCCGTAATTCTTTCAGCTATTATGATCATGCTGTGCGGATGCGGAATAACGCATGGAGTTACAAATGATCATAATACATCCAGGACCGAAACGGTACAGGATCTTAAAGCCGGCAAAGCCAAGGATAACCTTACAGGAAAGATTGATACCGATAAAGTCCTCGAAGATGCGGCGGATATACCTGCCGATTTTGCTGTCAAACTTCTCAAGAGTGCGATCGCAAAGAGTATCAATCCGAAGGGTAATACTCTTCTCTCTCCGGTATCAGTGATTTATGCGCTGGCGATGACACAGAACGGTGCCTGTGAAGAGACTCTTGCTCAAATGGAAAAAGTTCTGGGAATGACCAGGGAAGAACTGAATGCATGGTGTTACGCTTATGCATTGATCCTTGCCAATAATGGTCCCAATTCCACTCTTAAACTGGCAGATTCAGTCTGGATCAATTCGTCCGAGAATATGACAGTCGGCGAAGATTTTATTGATGCCGTCGTTAACTATTACAACGGTGATATTTACAGAACACAATTCAGCGATACTACCAGGGACGTCATCAACAAATGGATCAGTGATGCCACCGACGGAATGATCGAAAAAGTGATCGATACTGTTCCTCCTGATGCCATCATGTATCTCGTGAATGCTCTTCTTTTCGAGTCCAAATGGATGGATCAGTACAATGATGGCCAGGTCCGTGATCATAAATTCACTGACTCATCCGGTAACACTAAAACGACAGATTTCATGTTCAGCAGTGAAAATTATTATCTTCATGACGCAAATGCCAAGGGTTTCATGAAATTATATGAAGATGGAAGATTTGCGTTCCTGGCTCTTCTTCCCAATGAGGATCTGACCGTAAATGAATATCTGAATACTCTGACAGGCAAACATCTTTATGACCTGATCATGAATCCTGAAACCAAATACATTGTTGATGCAGCTCTTCCCAAATTCTCCGCCAATTATTCTACTGAATTATCTGAGGTTCTCGGATATATGGGCATGACGGATGCATTCGACCGTGTTAAAGCCAACTTCTCAGACATGGCAGTTTTGGATGACGGAAGCAATGTTTATATCAGCCGCGTACTGCATAAGACACGAATAGATGTTACCCAGGCGGGAACCAAAGCCGCTGCAGTAACAGTCGTAGAGATGATGAAAGCTACCGGTATCATGCCTGTAGTAAAGGAACACGTTAAAGTAACGCTGGACAGACCTTTCATTTATATGATCGTTGACTGTGTCAATGGTGTACCTTTGTTCACCGGTACATGCATGAACGTCTAGTTTATTAATACACTGTTTTTTTAATCAGAAAAATACCACTTTGTTGATTTTTTCCAGACGAAGTGGTATTTTTCTCTTTGTCGCAAGACCGACAGTTCGTTAGTGCCATCCTGTCGTTAAACAAAACCAGGACTTCATCCCGTATTGTATTAATACGGCTGTTGCATATTGCTTTTCTGCAATGGTTTTCATGATGGCGCTGTGAAATAAGAGAGCGTTATTATGGAAAAAAACAATACCAAGAATAATTACACAAAGATGTTTATGATCCTGGCGATCATTTATGTCACTTGTCTGCTGCTTTCCAATCTGGTTGCAGGCAAGATGTGGGCAGTTACAGAAAGCATAACCCTGCCCGCAGCAGTCATCCTGTTCCCCGTGACTTATATACTGGGAGATGTCATTACAGAAGTCTACGGTTTCAGAAAAGCCCGTACTATCATCTGGCTGGGCTTTATCTGCAGCTTTTTTGCCGTGTTTGTATATCTGCTGACTATTGCTCTTCCTCATCCGGGCTTCTGGGAAAACCAGGATGCATATGCCGCAGTTCTGGGAACCACACCAAGAGTTGCCATTGCTTCATTTGCAGGTTATCTCTTCGGTGAATTTTCAAACTCAGTTATTCTGTCAAAGCTTAAGATCAAAACAAAAGGAAAGAATCTGTGGCTTAGAACTATCCTTTCAACAGTTGTAGGTGAGGGATTCGATTCAGTTATTTTTATTACCATCTCATTCTGGGGTACGATGGAAAACTCCGTTGTTCTTCAGATGATCATGTATCAGTATCTGTTCAAAGTCGCATATGAAGTTATTTTCACACCCGGAACATATGCAGTCGTCAATTGGTTCAAGAAAAAGGAAAGCATCGATACATTTGATAACGGTGTCAGTTATGATGTTTTGAGCTGGGGGAACAAATGAGAGAAAAAGAGAGTTTAACAAAACTTGGCAGTGCGGTAACCAAGTATCCGTTTGACTATTCTCCGGAAAGCCTGGAAACTTTCGAGAATCTGAATCAGGAAAATGACTATTTTGTAAAATTCAACTGTCCTGAATTCACGAGTCTCTGTCCGATCACAGGACAGCCTGATTTTGGCACGATAACTATTTCATATGTTCCTGACAAGAGAATGGTCGAGAGCAAATCTCTCAAGATATATCTGTTCTCATATCGCAATCACGGCGATTTTCATGAGGATGTAGTCAATAAGATCATGAAAGATCTGATCAAGCTGATGGATCCGAAATATATCGAGGTGACCGGTAAGTTTCTGCCCAGAGGAGGGATCTCGATCGATCCTTACTGCAACTACGGCAGAAAAGGCACAAGATGGGAGGCCGTCGCGCTTGACCGCCTCGAACATCACGATATGTATCCTGAAAAAGTCGATAACAGATAAACTGTTTAACTGATCGCTTTTTTCATCGTCTTAACGAATTCAGCAACGTAGGGAACGCAGTTTTCTCCGTATTTTGCGCATATCTTCACGATTGCTGAACCTACGATGATACCATCAGATTTTGATGCCATCTCTGTTGCCTGTTCGGGAGTGGAGATACCGAACCCGATGGCGCAGGGGATGTCTGTATTTTTCTTGGCGTTGCTGATCATTGCTCCTACGTCAGTTGTAATATCTGTACGTATTCCTGTAACGCCCAGCGAGGATACACAGTAAAGGAAACCCTTTGCTTCTCTGGCAATAACTGCGATCCTGTCATTCGATGTTGGAGCGATCATTGAGATCAGATCTACTCCGTATTTATCACAGACCGATGAGAATTCTTTTTTCTCTTCGAAAGGAACATCGGCAAGAATGAGTCCGCATATGCCTATCCTTTTGCATTCAGATGCAAATTTTTCTGTTCCGTAGGAAAAAACTACGTTGGCATAAGTCATGAATACAAGAGGAACTTTAACTTCTTTCCTTAGGTCGGCGACCATGGCGAAGATATCATCTGTGGTTATATGGTTGCTTAATGCACGGATGTTTGCATCCTGAATGACTGGACCCTCAGCAGTGGGATCAGAGAAAGGAATTCCCAGTTCAATGATATCCGCACCTGCCTCTTCCATTGCGATTGCCAGTTTCTTTGTCGTTTCAAGAGTAGGATCACCGCAGGTTATGAAAGGAATAAATGCTTTTCCGTTCTGGAATGCTTCTCTGATGCTATTCATATAAGTTCTCTCCTTTGTATCTGGCAATGGCTGCTACGTCTTTGTCTCCGCGTCCGGAGATGGTGATCACAATGATCTGATCCTTGCTCATTTTGGGAGCGATCTTCATTGCGTATGAAACGGCATGAGCACTTTCGATTGCGGGGATGATGCCTTCAGTTCGGCTCAGATACTCAAATGCTTCAACTGCTTCATCATCGGTGATGGCAACATATTCGGCACGTCCGATGTCATGAAGATAGGCATGCTCGGGTCCGATACCGGGGTAATCAAGTCCTGCAGAGATCGAATACACAGGTGCGATCTGTCCGTATTCATCCTGACAGAAATATGATTTCATTCCGTGGAAGATACCAAGCTTGCCGGTCGAGATAGTTGCCGCTGTTTCATTGGTATCTATGCCTCTGCCGGCTGCTTCACATCCGATCAGTCTGACGGAAGGATCATTTATGAAATTGTAGAAAGAACCGATGGCATTGGAGCCTCCTCCGACACATGCGATTACTGCGTCGGGAAGTTTTCCGCAGAGGTCATGTAACTGCTGTTTGATTTCTTTGCTGATGACTGCCTGGAAGTCTCTGACGATCTCGGGGAACGGGGCGGGACCCATGACTGAACCAAGTACATAATGAGTATCTGCGATACGGGTCGTCCATTCTCTGAAGGTTGCGCTGACGGCATCCTTCAATGTTGCTGTTCCGGTGTCTACGGGGTGGACCTTGGCTCCGAGAAGACGCATACGGTATACATTGAGAGCCTGTCTTTCGCAGTCTTCTCTTCCCATGAATACTTCGCATTCCATTCCCATCATTGCTGCAACTGTTGCCGTTGCCACACCATGCTGTCCTGCGCCTGTTTCCGCAATGACTCTGGTCTTTCCCATGTGCTTTGCAAGAAGCATCTGGCCGAGTACGTTATTAATCTTGTGAGCGCCGGTGTGGTTGAGATCTTCTCTCTTGAGAAAGATCTGTGCCCCGCCGAGATCCTTGGTAACGTGTTCGGCATAATAGAGTCTGCTGGGTCTTCCGGCGTAGTTATTGAATAAATCTGTCAGTTCCCTGTTGAAATCAGGATCATCCTTGAATTTTCTGTATGCTGCATCAAGTTCCATGACAGCATTCATCAGTGTTTCCGGGATATATTGTCCGCCGTGTATTCCGTATCTTCCGTTCGTGTTCATGTCTTATCCTTCCAGTTCAGCAAATAATTTCGTTATCTTTTCAGGTGATTTTATGCCCGGAGTTATTTCTATACCGGTCATGATATCTATATATTCAGCTCCGCTGGTTCTGATGATTTCCTTTGCGTTTTTATATGTAATGCCTCCGGCAAGTATCACAGGAATATCAGTCAGAGCTTTGAATTCTTTAAACTGGGCCATGGGTGCAGAGTGATTTATCAGAGATGCATTTTCAGGAACTCTGCCGTCCAGAAGCAATGCATCTATTCCGAGTTTTTCTGCGGTTTTCACAATGTCTTCAGGTTTGTCAGAACCGAACATATTAATTCTGTCCTCAGAAGAACTGAGTACAGTCCGCATGACTTTGATCCCTTTTGCATGAAGCTTTTCAGTAACTGATCTTGTAACTTCAAAAGGTTCTTTATGATGCAGCTGGATCCAGCTTGGGCAGGTTATCTCTGCGATCTCAAGGATGTGTTCTTCACTTCCACCCGTAACCACACAGGTTTCAATCGTGTCAGGTACGGTCTTTATCAGTTGCCCGATGGTATGAGCATCGAGGTCCCACGGAACCTTCACCGGATATCCGGAAACAAAACCGAGGATATCCAGTCCGGTCCCTCTGCACATGTTTATACCTTCTTCATTCATAAAACCGCAGAGTTTAACGGAAACTTTTCTTCTCAAACCTTTATAAAATGATGCAGGATCATCAGCCTGAAGCAGGGCAGTGCCGACCAGCGCGGCATCTGCTCCGTTTTTTATGCACTCTCTGACTTCGTGTCCTGATCGGATCGCGCTTTCAACGACCAGGAATGACCCTTCAGGCTTATATGCCAGGAGTGAATTTGCATGGCTGAAATTACCGTCATCCACTTCATATATACTGATATTGCGGTTGTTTATGCCAACCAGCGGAGCACACAGTTTTTCTGCAGCTTTAAGATCACTGCTTTCATGACATTCTACCAGGGTCTCAAGACCGATCTCTTTTGCCATGAGATACAGTTCGCTCAGTTTCTTTTCTCCCAGCTGGGAGTACATGAGCAGCACTGCCGTTGCTCCGGCCTGTTTGGTTTCGATAAGATCAGATTCAGACTGAATAAAGTCTTTTCTAAGCACAGGTACATCAACTGCTTTGCAGATATCCTGAAGCATGGAAATGGAACCATGAAAGTGTTCCTTTTCTGTTACCACTGAGAGTACCGGTGCCCCCGCATCAACAAGCATCTTTGCGTATTCGATGGGATCTCTTCCGGAGATCAGATCACCGTCCTTGGGTGAATAACTCTTGATGTCGGGTATAACAGGATTGAATCCTGCCAAAGATGCCTGTTTTAATGCGTCGAGGAATTTCATTTCTTTTCTCTAATTATTGAATGAATTGGATGCTTTGACCAGTTCTTCAAGTTTCTTTTCTGCGATACCGTCTTCAATGATGTGTCTTGCTAAAGCAACGCCTTCGTTGAAATCCTTTGCCTTGTCACCGACGATCAAAGCACCGGCGGCATTCAATACGACAGCATCCTTCTGAGGTCCGGTTATCCGACCGGCAAATACGCCTCGGATGATGTCAGCATTCTGCTGAGGAGTACCGGTCTTGATATCTTCGAGTGTGCAGCATTTGAGACCGAAGTCTTCAGGTTTGATATCCATTTTGTCCAGCTGACCATCATGCAGGAAGACGACTCGGGATGGGCCGAGCAGTGAGATTTCATCCAGTCCGTGAACACCGTGTACGAACATGGCTTTGGTATATCCGATTTCTCTTGCAACATATGCAACCTGTTCGAGCAGTTCGGGTTTGTAGACGCCCAAAAGATGTCGGGGTGCAAATGCAGGATTGATTAGCGGACCAATGATGGTATAGAAGATTGTTTTGATTCCCAGTGCTGCTTCAGGACCGAGAACTTTGCCCATGACGGGGTGGAACAGAGGTGCATAAAGGAATGCGATGTTGATATCTTCGATCAGTTTTTCAGCCTGAGCAGGGGTAAGGTTGATATTGACTCCCAGAGCTTCCAGTACGTCAGCGCTTCCGCTGAAGCTTGAGATCGATCGGCTTCCGTGTTTTGCAATGGGGATGCCGGCAGCTGCTGCAACGATTGCGGTTGCTGTTGAGATGTTGTAGGTGCTGAGACCACCGCCAGTTCCGCAGGTGTCCATTGTTTCAGCTTTTGTTTTGGGTCTGATGGGGACGCAGACTTCTCGCATTGCTTTTGCAATGTATGCAGTCTCTTCGATAGTGGTGCCTTTCATGACAAGTGCGACCAGGAATCCGGATATCTGTCCTTCGGTCAGTTCGTCATTGTTGATTGCGTGGATGATCTCCGATACATCATCCTGGGTCATGTTTTCCTTGTTTGTGAGTTTGCCTAGAATTTCCTTGTACATAGCCTTCTCTCCTAAAAATAAAATAAATTTTTTTGATGATGTTTTAGGAAAAAAGCTATAAAAAAACTTCTGTCCTAAAACTTCAGGACAGAAGCTATATAAACTCCTGCGGTACCACCTGAATTCATGTCTTGCGACATGCACTCTTCTCGGTGCTCATCTACACCTATTCTCTGTAACGGGAGACACCCGTCGGGCATTACTCAGCTTGCGCCTTTCTTCCCGCCCTCTTGAGGCCATTCACTGCCAACGCGTTGCTTTCTCACACCAACCGAAAGCTCTCTGGATTCGTTTGAGGACAGTTACTATCTCTCAGTCAACGGTTTGGAGGGAAGTATATACGCATTGTTTTTTGTTGTCAACAGTTTTTTTTAACTTTTCCAAAATTTTTTTTCAGTGTATTGTCAGACATCACATACAATGTTTTAAGTGTTTATTTCTTTGAATTCTCAATCGTGATATCATAACTTTTTAATAAATAGAATTAACTCAAAAGGGAGTAAGGTCTATGAAATTATCAGAAATTCAGTTCCAGCAAGCAGTCACCCAGATGAAACGAGCCAAGGCTTTTCCTGGAAATCTATATTCCAAGAAATATGCAGATATCGATTTGGATTCAATAAAGACCCAGGAGGATTTTGAAAATCTTCCTTTTACCGAAAAAGATGAACTTAGAGAGGTTTATCCTCTTGGTATTCAGGCTGTTCCTGATGAAGAGATCGTCAGGATCCACTCATCATCCGGCACTACAGGTACTCCTGTCATCATTCCGTATACCCGAAAGGATGTTGAAGACTGGGCTCTGATGTTTGCCCGCTGCTATGAAATGGCAGGAATTACAAAGAATGACAGGATCCATATCACTCCGGGTTATGGTCTGTGGACAGCCGGCATCGGTTTCCAGTTCGGATGTGAAAAACTGGGTGCAATGGCCATTCCTATGGGCCCCGGAAACACTGACAAACAGCTTAAGATGATGATCGATCTCAAATCGACAGTACTGTGCGCCACATCATCCTATGCTCTTCTCCTGGCTGAGGAGATCGAGAAGAGAGGAATTCGTGATCAGATCTGTCTGAAGAAGGGCGTTATCGGATCAGAACGATGGGGTGATACTATGCGACGCAGGATCGCAAATGAACTTGGTGTGGAATTATATGATATCTACGGTCTTACCGAGATCTATGGACCCGGCATCGGTATCAGCTGTTCCAAGGATTCGCCGATGCATATCTGGGATGACTATGTTTACCTTGAGATCATAGATCCGAAGACCGGAAAGGTCCTTCCTGATGGTGAAAACGGTGAGATCGTAATCACAACTCTGGTAAAAGAGGGTGCACCTCTGATCAGATACAGAACACATGACCTTTCCAGGATCGTTCCCGGGGATTGTGCATGCGGAAGCAAGTATCCGAGGATCGACAGGATATTCGGAAGATCTGATGATATGATCAAGGTCAAGGGCGTCAATATTTATCCCGGACAGATCGAAGATGTTCTCAAGATGATCGAAGGCGTTTCAAGTGAGTACCAGGTTATGATCGATCATATCCAGGGCAAAGATGTCATGACGCTCTTCTTTGAAACTGACCTCGGTTATTCCAAGAAAGCACTTGAAGAAGCTGTTCAGGATGAGTTCAAGAAAAGAATCGGTCTGACCATCGTTCCGAAGAGCGTTGCAATCGGAGAACTGCCAAGAAGTGAGAAGAAATCCCACAGAGTCTTTGATAATCGATATTAAAGCTCAGTAAATCTATTATTTGCTTTAATAGAAGGCATAAATAAAAATGTTATAATGATAAAATCGGGCGTGGAGGCGGCTAGGCTCTGGTGGGCCTTGCGGACTTCAAATCCGTTTGTGACAGTTTGACTGTCGCGGGGGGTTCGATTCCCTCCCCCTCCGTGAAGAAAAATTTGAAAGAAAGGAAGAAGCAGTGGCCGAGAACAATATCAAACTGACCTCGATGTCACACTATTCAGGCTGAGGCGCAAAAATAAGTCCGGGTGACTTATCCAAAGCTTTAGGGTGTTTGAGAATACCCATCAGTCCGAATGTGCTGGCAGGTGTTGCCGACGACGCCGGGGTGTATAAACTGACAGACGATTTGGCCATTGTGGAAACCGTTGATATGATTGCGCCGATCGTCGATGACCCGTTTACCTTTGGTCAGATCGCAGCAGCAAACTGTCTCAGTGATGTATACGCAATGGGCGGAAATCCCATTACAGCAATGAATGTAGTGTGTTTCCCGGCGGATACCGTTGATGTCACTTTCCTCGGAGAAATACTCCGAGGTGCACTTACTGTCCTGGTCGACGAGGGAGTCAGCCTGGTCGGTGGGCACAGCGTCCGAAATGATGAAGTCAGATTCGGATTGTCGGTGACGGGTACGATACACCCTGATAAGATCATTAAGAAAACCGGTGCACAGCCGGGTGATGATATTGTGATTACGAAGCCTATTGGTACTGGTCTGCTGACCACTGCATTGAAAGCGGGAGAATTATCGGATAACACATATCAGAAACTGCTGAAGTATCTTCTTAAGACCAATAAGAATGCTTCCCTTGCCATGCGTGAAGTAGGCATTAAGTGCGGTACAGACATTACCGGTTTTGGTCTTCTCGGCCATCTGGCTGAGATCATTGAGCCGAGCCATGTGGATGCAGAGATATATACGGTTGACATTCCAATCTTTAAGGAATCTCTGGAATTTGCCAAGCTTGGTCTGATACCTGAAGGTATGTATGCCAACTGGGAATACAAACAGGATATGGTAAGTCAGGGCATTGCAAGTGAAGAAGTAATGGCAGCTCTGTATGATCCCCAGACTTCCGGTGGTTTGCTGATGTGCTGTCCTCATGAAAAGACAGAAGAACTTCTTAAGAGTCTTAAAGAGCATGATTCTGAAGGATACGTTATCGGACGTATCAAAGAGATGAAGCGCGAAACCTCCCGCATCAGGGTTATTTAAAATGGACCTATCCGTTAATGAACGGATGCGCAGGATACCAAGTGTAGAAGAATTACTGACTGACAAAGCTTTTGCCGGTCTGCTTGTGCGTTATCCGAGACCTTATGTTACCGAGGGCGTTCGTTCTGTTCTTTCTTCCATGCGCGATAAGATAAAAGACGGAATTGATGTTTCCTGTGATCCTCCAGATATCTGTTCTGAAGTAAAAGGATTTCTTAATGATTCTTATCCCGGTTTTATGACTCCTGTCATCAATGCGACCGGAATAATACTGCATACAAATCTGGGAAGAGCTCCTCTCAGTCAGGAAGCCATCAAATCGCTCGGATCTTTAGCCGGCGCATATATCGATCTTGAATATGATCTTAAAACAGGCGAAAGAGGCCCCAGAAATCATGATCTGCGACGGATGCTGTCTGAGCTCACCGGTGCTGAGGATGCCCTGATAGTGAATAACAATGCTGCCGCTGTTCTTCTGACTCTTGTTGCTCTGGCTAACAAAAAGTCGGCAGTCATATCACGGGGAGAACTGGTCCAGATAGGAGGAGGATTCCGTGTGCCCGAGATACTTGAGCAGGGCGGAGTCACACTGAAGGAAGTCGGTACTACCAATCAGACATACATAGAGGATTACGAGAAGGCTTCGGATGATGCGGCCATTCTTCTCAAAGTCAATCCGTCCAATTATGAAATGACAGGCTTTGTTCATACTGTTGAAATAAAGGAACTGGCAGCTCTGGCCAGAAAAAAAAGTGTTCCTCTCGTTTACGATATGGGAAGCGGAGCTGTCATAGACACTGAAAAACATGGTCTGAAACATGAATACACTGTCCGGCAGGCAGTCAGAGATGGTGCTGATCTGGTCTGTTTTTCCGGAGATAAGCTCTTCGGAGGCTGTCAGGCAGGTATCATCGTCGGAAGGAAAGATCTTATTTCAGAACTGTATAAACACTCCTTCATGAGAGTGATAAGAGCAGATAAAGTGACTGAGATAATACTGTCCAGTGTCGTTAAGACCTATCTTGACGGGAAAGAAGATGAACTGCCAGTCATTAGAATGATGGGTATAAGTCCGAAAGAAATAAAGGCACGGGCAGAAAAAGTGATCAAAGAATTATCAGGCATACAGCTTGATATTCATCTCAGAGAAGGCTCTTCAATGGTCGGCGGCGGAACGCTTCCGAATCAGACTCTTCCCACATATCTCATTGCTGTCAGAACAGAAGGAAGCATAGATAGATTTGCAGAAAAGCTCAGAACATCTGATTGTCCCGTCATAGGAAGGGTCGAGGATGATGAATTTCTGATGGATCTCAGAACTGTTCTGCCGGAACAGGATTCCTCACTTTCCTACATCATACGGGAAGCAGCGAAATGATAACGCTGGGAGTCGCAGGACATATCGATCACGGCAAGACGAGCATCATACGTGCCCTGACGGGAATGGACACAGATCGTCTTCCTGAGGAAAAACTCCGCGGAATGACGACTGACCTGGGTTTTGCCTGGCTTGATCTTGATAATGGGCATACAGTCGGAATCGTTGATGTTCCGGGACACAGACAGTATATTCGTCATGTAGCAGCCGGACTGTTTGCCTGTGATGCAGTCCTGCTGGTCATTGCTGCTGATGACAGATGGATGCCCCAGACTCAGGAGCATCTGGATATTATTTCCCTTTTCGGAATAAAACGGGGAATCATAGTCGTTAATAAAATAGATATCGTGGCTGACCGGGATTCTGCCGTGAAAGATATAAAAGCTCATCTTCAGAATACTGTTTTGAAGGATGCTCCTGTCATCTGTGCAAGTGTTCTGACCGGAGAAGGGATCGATGATCTCAGGAGAGAAATAGAAAAACTTGATCAGAGCATTTCGGAACGAAAAGACATCGGAAGACCGAGACTTGCCTGTGACAGAGTTTTTTCTATACACGGAGTCGGTGTAGTCGTTACCGGAACTCTGCAGCACGGCATCCTGAAAACAGGTGAAGAAATATATTTCGCTCCCGGGCTTCTCAGAGGCCGGGTACGCAATATCGAAAGCTTCAAAAAAGACAATGAACATGTTGAGGCCGGGACCAGAGTAGGCATCAATATATCCAATGTGAAAAAAGAAGATATCCGCAGGGGAGATGTCATAACGGCAGAGATACCTCCGATATCAAGAACGATCGATGCTGTTCTGACTGTTCTTCCGGGACAGACAATCAAAAACAACTGCAAATACAGGATCAATCTTGAAACCAGAGATCTTGAGGCGAGGATAATTCTGTTCAACTATCCTGAAAACCTGCTGAAAAGGGATTCTGTGCTCGCTCAGCTGAGGTTTGAGGAAGATGTCACATCATATATAGGTGAGAAGTTTATCGTTCGCAGTGATTCTCCTGAAACTACGGTCGGAGGCGGAACCGTTCTCGATCCTGCTGCCGTCAAATACCGCAAAAAGAACGAACCTGAAATCGTTTCTGCTCTGTTAAAACGCTGTACATGCGGGATCAAGGATATCGTTGAATCGGAAGTTATGCTCAAAGGGGAAATCAACATCAATTCATTGCCATGGACCGAATACAGTTCTGATGATATGAGGAAGTGCATTGAGGAGATTTCGAACAATAAGGAATACCGTTTTATCGATGGGCATCTGGTCTCAGAAAAAACTGTTGAAAACAATACCGAAAAGTTACTGACTTTGATCAGAGAAAAGACGGATAACATCAGAAATGAGGTCTCAGTCGCTACTTTAAAGCAGGAAATCAGTATCCCGGAATATATCTTCAGGGAATGCCTGGCTGAATTGAAATTACGTTCTCTGATAGAAAGGAACATGGATGCAGTCAAGCTTTCAAAGGCAAAAAATGATCTTACCGAGGCACAGCAGAAGATCGCGGATCAGATCATCCTGTTCACAAAGAAACACAGGCAGAATCCTCTGACGATCAAAGAAACAGTAAAGAACTTCCCGGGTAAAACGGATATCCTGCGCTATCTTATAAAGACAGGCAGGCTCATTGAGTTACCGGATTTTATTGTCCTTGATGAAGATTATTTCAATGCAATGAAAAGATTCGTGAAGGATACCTTGGCGGAAAAAGGAGAGATAACGATACAGGATTTTGCTGCAAGATTCGGGCTGAGCCGCAAATATAATGTACCCGTTCTGACGAAGTGCGATATGCTTGGGATAACCAGGAGACAAGGGAATGTCAGGGTATCTGCGGATTTTATCGCCTAGATTCACTTGTGTATAATGTATAGCAATATACGGAGATTAAAATGAAAGTTGTTAAGGCTGACGCCATCATAATGGACCCGATCGATGGGCAGGAAATACTGAAAAAAATCGAAACATGCGGACGAGTCTGTTACAAATCCGAAGATAAGATGACGGATGAATCGAGTGCCCGTTTCATTGCCAGCATCATCAGAAGAGGTCATGAATCAGTCCTTGAACACTATTCAATTTCAGTAAGATTTATCTGCGACAGGGGAATATCCCACGAGATAGTCAGACACAGGATCGCTTCATTCAGTCAGGAATCCACCAGGTACTGTAATTATTCCAATGATAAATTCGGAAAAGAGATCAATGTTATCGATCCGGAATTCGGAGACAATGAGGAAGCATATAAGATCTGGTATAAAGCCTGTGAAGATGCCGAAAAGGCATATTTCGATCTGCTTGATGCCGGATGCACTCCCCAGTATGCCAGAGCCGTTCTCCCGACCTGTCTCAAAACAGAGCTGGTGATGACCTGTAACATCAGGGAATGGAGACATTTTCTTAAACTCAGATGTGAGATCGATTCTCATCCC
This sequence comes from Dehalococcoidales bacterium, assembly GCA_016286345.1. GTDB lineage: Bacteria > Chloroflexota > Dehalococcoidia > Dehalococcoidales > UBA1222 > UBA1222. The sequence goes on from JAEESL010000010.1 coordinate 20,603, forward strand.
CAGGTGAGAAAGATCGCCAACATATTATTGGAAAAATTTAAGGCAAATATACCTGTTTTGTTTGATGACATTTGATCAGCAAAAGGTGTATCATTTTATCTGTGTCTCACCGAAAAGATACCTTTGGTTTGACAGTAAGTGACTTTCTATAATAGAATAAACACTTGTTAGCCGAGGTAGCTCAGTCGGTAGAGCAGTAGACTGAAAATCTACGTGTCCCCAGTTCGATCCTGGGCCTCGGCACCATAGAACTTTAAGAATGTAATACACTTGCCGAAGTGGCGGAACAGGCAGACGCGACAGTCTCAAAAACTGTTGGGAGGCAACTCTCGTGTCGGTTCGATCCCGACCTTCGGCACCATAAAGAGAGCATATAAAATAGTCATCGTTTGTTATCGATGCCGATTTGTGTAGCGGTAGCACGAAGGACTTTGAATCCTTTTGCCCTGGTTCGAATCCAGGATCGGCAAGATTCATTTATTCCCCGATAGCTCAACGGTAGAGCGGGCGGCTGTTAACCGCTAGGTTCTAGGTTCGAATCCTAGTCGGGGAGCCAAAATTCCTTCCATGTGTATTACGATTCGATCAAATTTTCCGTTTATTTCTGAATACAGGATAATTGCGCCTATTTTGTTTCGGCATACCATGCCAGTATCAGATCGATGCATCGGCCGTAGCTTTGTACTCCATCCTCGACTCCCTGATACTGAATGAATTTATCGTTGGCATTATTGGATACATCCTGTACCGGACCGTCGAACTGATGCCAGTATTCATTTTGGTAATTAAGGTCCCGTGCCATTGCTTCACTTACGTTTTCCCTGGCTGTTTTGATCGCCAGATCTGAGTCTTTTGAATACAGTGCATTGAAACAGTCGATATAGGCAAGATAATAACCCGAATACTGGAAATCGGGAGAGTCATTGTTGATCGATGCAAGGAAACCAAAGAAATTGCATTCGTCTTCTCTGGCAAAACCGCGCGTATGTGCAAGCTCATGGGATGCTGTGAAAGGTATACAGTAAACGGGCTGGTCAATATTGACGTTTGCTTCGGCCAGAAACGGGAAATACATACCTGTTATTCCGGTATATGACCACAGGTGGGATATCTGTACTGGCTTTGTCCTTGTTACTGCTCCCCATAGTTCAGAAAACTGATCATCAAGTTCAGTGTATCCCTTACCGGCTGATTTCAGGATGTCGGAAACGGAAACAGTCAGTTCTGCAGTCCCGTTTTCGTTTTCGGGAAGAGATGCTCTTATACTGGAAGCATTCTGAGCAAGATATGCTGTAAGCTCTGCCAGCTCCTCCGAGGAACGTTCATGAACATCCAGTCCAAGCAGTTCGGCTGCAGGTTTTCTGTAAAAATTCACTCCGTGCATAAGCATATACATCAGCAATAGACATGAAACGGCAAGAAGGATCGCCTTGGAAAGATTCCGGACGGATGAAAACCTTTTCTTGATTATCAGGCGTATGAATATGACGATAAATGTGATGACTGCCGGGATCAGAAGCAACACTATGATCTCCGATAACGAAAACGGCAGCCACTGGATCAGCCATCCAAGAGGAACTCCTATTATTCTGAAAATCCCTTTGGTAAACATGGTTTCGGTGATTCCGGAAAAATGGGGGAGGATCAGATACAAAAGAAAGGCAACAGCAGCCGGTATCAGATACCAGAGGTATTCAACTATTCTTTTTGCTGCTGATTTTCCCATTTGGTCCTTTCTCCGTACATTCGTATCGTTAATATTATATTAGCTTAATGTTCTTTTATTTTTTTTGTTTGACATACGAGTCGTAATGTAAGTAAAATTTCAATTGCGTCTTTTTAGAAGAAGGACGTGACTGCACGTTCATTTATATGAGATTTATGTGTGGAAGGGAGGCTGATAAAGATGTCAACAATTATTACTGCAAACGAAGGCGAAAGCTTTGAGAGCATGCTCAAGCGTTTCAACCGACGAGTACAGCAGGATGGAATCCTGTCCGAAGCTCGAAAGAGAGAACGTTTCCAGAAACCTCAGACCCGACGAACCAGAAAACAGATTGCAGCACGACGTTCAGCTGCTAAGGCCGCCCGAGCTGCAACAAGGAGATAATAACCTTGTCCGCACTTAAACAGAAAATAGCCGATGATATGCATCAGGCGATGAAAAACAGAGAAGCTGCAAGACTCTCAACATTGAAGATGCTCCTTTCAGCAATCGGATATGCAGAGATGGACAAGCAGCGCGAACTGACCGATGATGAGGTCAAGGCTGTACTTTCAAAAGAAGTTAAACAGCACAGAGAAAGCATCGCTGCTTACAAGCAGGGTGGAAGAGCAGACCTTGTTGAAAAAGAAGAGGGAGAACTTAAGATCCTTCTTGAATATATGCCTCCTCAGATGAGCACTGAAGAGATCGAAGCCATTGTAAAGGCTGCAATCGAAGCAGTCGGAGCAACCGGTCCTTCAGATAAAGGCAAGGTCATGGGTAAAGTTATGCCTCAGACCAGAGGAAAAGCCGACGGTCAGGAAGTCAATTCCATTGTCGACAGAATGCTCAGTGCATAATCGGTAATTAACATGAAACAGAAAGAGCGATGACCCCATCGCTCTTTTTTTATTCCAGTGACTTCAGATATTCCTTTTTCAGTCTTTCAGTGAATCTATCATCTGAGATTATGCTCCATGGGAGCTCTTCATCCAGATCAAAACTTTTCTTTACTTCAAGTTCTTTTGATGCTCTTCTCCATGCGGCGAGGGATTTCTTTTCGCATTTGATCAGAACATCGCTTATCTCAGTTCCGCCCCGGCTGAGAATGCCCTGGATCGTGCTCCAGTCTGAGCTTTCTGCCTTGACATCGATACCTGATCCTCCGAGCAGACCTGTAAGTTTTTTCAGTCTTTCTTCGATCACAGACTGATCTTCCATTCTTGCCCACTGGAAGGGAGTATTGGCCTTCGGTACAAAAGGCGCAACGTTGATATTGACTCTCATTCCGTTTCCGGAAACAATTTCCTTGCATTTCCTGGAAAGGATATTGATCTCTTCCATATCCTGATCTGTCTCTCCGGGAAGTCCGACCATGAAGTAGAGTTTCAGCTGTTTGAACGGGAAATTGGCTATTTCATGACACGCCTTGAGGATATCTTCTTCGGTGAATCCCTTGTGGATGATTTTTCTGAGACGGTCTGATCCTGCCTCCGGTGCTATTGCAATACTCTGCGCTCCGCCTTTGCAGACCAGCGACAGCATCTCAGGAGTAAGCGATGTCAGTCTGAGAGAACTGATCGAAAACTGTCCTCCCATCTCCAGAATGCCATTTAAGAGCTCGTAAATCTTCGGATGGTCAGTTACAACAGGACCGACCAAACCGACCCTGTTTTTTATTTTCAGACCTTCACGGCATTGATCAAGTAATGATTCCAGGGATCTGAATCGTATCGGACAGAATGCATGCGAGACCATACAGAATCGGCAGTTGTGGGAACAGCCTCTTTCCACCTCGACCATATACAGATCTCCGAGGGCAGTATCGGTCGTCAGAACGACCGAATGAGTGGGGAAGTCATCGAGGTTCTTGAGATATTTTCTTCTGCAGTGTTCTTTGTTCGGATACTTCGGGACGAATACTCCGTCTAGTTCCGACAGTTTTTTCAGAATAGTGTCACGGTCATCATCACTGTTCATGACTGCAAGCATATCCGGAAAAACGGCTTCTGCTTCCCCAATACAGATTGCATCGAGGAACGGTGCGACCGGCATGGGATTGGATATCATGCACGGACCGCCTGCCACGATGAGCGGATAACTCTCATTGCGGTCCTTGGAAAACATCGGGATCTGTGCTTCCTTCAGAATGGACGGTAGGTTGAGATAATCCATTTCGTATGAGAATGATATCCCAACACAGGCAAAATCATTCATGGGTCTGCGGGATTCAAGAGCAAGCAGGTTTTTGTCATTCCAGAAGACTCTTTCGCACAGATATCCCGGAAGGTTGTTTATAAGCGAATAAATCGCCTGGATACCGAGATTCGACATACCGATCTCGTATTTGTCAGGATATATCAAAGCAACAGGATAACGTCCACCCCAATCCTTGTAGAACGCGCCTGTTTCATTTTCGGCGCGTCCTTCTGAAAAGTATGCTTTCTGAGGATTGTGTGCTTTTTTCGTCATTTGTTATCCGCAGCGGCTGAAACCGCAGCCCGGACAGATAAGACAGCCTTCCTGGAACAGCAGCAGTGAACCGCATTCAGGACACTGTCCGGCCACGTTTTTGATCTTTTCTCCGGCTTCATCTGAAACGTGAGCTTCTTCTTTTGCTTCATCTGATGCAGGGACAGACTGGTTTCTGGCGTATTTTGCAACACGCTCAAGTACACCGGCAATAGCATCTGAACAGGAAAGAATGGATTTACCGTTGTCCCATGCGATAGAAGGACATCTTATGCCTTTCATCTGTTTCACAACATCCTTGACTTCGATGCCTGATCTCAGAGAAAGAGAGATAAGACGGCAGATCGCTTCAAGCTGAGCCGCTGCACAGCCGCCTGTCTTGCCGAGATGCGAGAACACTTCACAGATGCCGTCATCATCATAGTTCACCGTAACATATATATAGCCGCAGCCGGTCTTCACTCTTTCGGTATAACCGGTAGTGGTCTTGGCTCTCTGTCTGGGAGCCATTTTAGTCGGTACTTCTATGATCTGCGGTTTATCTTCTGCAGGTTCATCTTTCTTTGTTGAACCGGTCGAGAGGACCTGGGTGTCACGGCATCCGTCCCGATAGATGGTGATACCTTTGAGTCCTGCTGCATAAGCATGGAGATATGCTTCCTTGATATCATCCACAGTTGCTTCGTGTTTGAAGTTGATGGTCTTTGAGACGGCATTGTCAGTATATTTCTGGAATGCAGCCTGCATTTTAATGTGCCAGTCGATATCTATTTCATGAGCTGTCACACAAAGCTTTTTGAATTCTTCGGGTACTTCAGGCATGTCGGCAAGATGCTCGCCGTTTGCAAGCCTTTCCATAAGTTCATCAGAATAGAATCCGTTTTCCTTTGCGATCTGGCTGAAAATGGGATTAACTTCAATGAATTTCTGATTGTCCAGGATGTTTCTGGTAAAACAGAGTGCAAACAGAGGTTCGATACCGGAGGAACAGCCTGCAATGATGGAAAGAGTCCCGGTGGGTGCGATGGTGGTGCAGGTCGAGTTTCGTCTGGTCTCTTTGTTGCCAGTGCTGAAGATGCTTCCCTCATATGCAGGGAAAAGTCCTCTTTCTTTGCCGAGTTCCTCTGAAACTTTGTGTGAGGTTTCAGAAATGAACTTCATTATCTTTTCTGCCAGTTTGATAGCTTCGTCACTGTTGTATGGAATGCCAAGCAACATCAGCATGTCTGCAAAGCCCATTATGCCGAGACCGATCTTTCGGGTGGCCTTTGTCTGCTTGTCGATCTTTTCGATAGGATATTTGTTTACATCGATGACATCATCCAGGAATCTTGTTGCAAGCCTGGCAGTCGCTTCAAGCTTTGCCCAGTCGATCTCGTATTTATTCTTTTTCTTTTTCAGCATATGTGAAAGATTGATGCTTCCGAGATTGCATGATTCGTAGGGAAGCAGAGGCTGTTCACCGCAGGGATTGGTGCTTTCGATCTTTCCGATGTTGGGGTTTGGGTTGTATTTATTGATCTTGTCAATAAAGATGACTCCGGGATCCCCGGTCAGCCAGGCCTGGTTGGCAATGGTATCGAATACTTTCACAGCATTCAGTTTCCCCACCTTCTTGCCGGTGTGAGGATTGATAAGGTCGTAGTCTTTGTTGTTTTTAAGCGCTCTCATGAAAGCATCTGTGATCGCAACTGAAATATTGAAGTTCGTCAGAGAAACCATATCCTGTTTTGCTGATATGAATTTCATGATGTCAGGATGGTCTACTGAAAGGATAGCCATATTGGCTCCTCTGCGTGTGCCTCCCTGTTTGATTACATCAGTTGCGGAGTCAAAAACTCTCATGAATGATACCGGACCGCTGGCTACACCGCCGGTGGTACCGACCCGGTCTGTCTCCGGTCTGAGACGAGAGAAAGAAAAACCGGTTCCGCCGCCGCTCTTGTGAATGAGGGCGGTGTTCTTTACTGTTTCAAAAATTGCATCCATTGAATCTTCAACGGGAAGAACAAAACAGGCAGATAACTGTCCGAGTTCACGGCCGGCATTCATAAGGGTGGGTGAGTTGGGCAGGAAATCAAGAGCGGACATCATTCCGTAGAATTTGTCCTCCCATTCATGAATATCTGCATCTTTGTCGTAATTTGTTTCAGCAGATGCGATCACCTGGGCTACGCGGCTGAACATGTCGGATGCATCTTCGATCGGTTTTCCGTTTTTATCCTTTTTGAAATATCTCTTTTCAAGGACTTTCTTCGCAGTCTCATTGAGAACGATCTTATTGGTATATTTGTGCTCTTCTTTTTTGACCGGTTCTTCTGCTCTTTCTTTCGGTTCTTCAGCGGCCTTTTCTTTCTGCTGTTCAAATAATTCAGTCTGCTGTTCGGCAATTGCCTGTGCCTGAAGAGCGTTATTAAGTTCTTCTCTTACGATGACGGCGATCTCATCTTCATTCTTGGTTACCAGAAAAGAGCTTTCTTCGCTGACAAGGTCTTCCATTCCGGGAAGAACAGGTATAGGACGTTCGATCCTAGACAGAACTATTTTTGCTACGTTATCGATAACGTTCCGATCAGATATCCCCATAGCAGAGGATTCATTAAAAACGATTCGGGCAATATCGCTGTGAGTGTTGTTCATGGATTTTCCTCTTGATTAAGTTATTATTTATTGTTCGAATCAATAATATTTTCGAGTTCTTTCTGAAGCTCTGTAATGTCAGCAAATTGTCGGTACACGCTGGCAAATCGGATATATGCGACACTGTCGAGATTCTTAAGCTTTTTCATTACCATATCTCCGATTGTTGAGGACTGAACTTCGTTTTTGCCAAGTCGGATCAGTTCGTTTTCGATCTCATCGACGATCTTTTCAAGTTCTGTCGGCTCGATCGGTCGTTTGCCGCATGCTTTCTGCAGACCGGACAGCAGCTTTCTTCTGCTGAACTCCTCTCGCCTCTGGTCTTTTTTGAGCACATAGATAGTGACGGGAGTAATGTGTTCATATGTAGTGAATCTGCCTTCGCATTTGAGGCATTCTCTTCTGCGTCTGATAGACTCATTGCTGTCTCTGGAATCTACAACCTTGGATTCAGTAAAGCCACAAAATGGACATTTCATATCAGTTATCCTCCGAACGGAAAAAATATAACAGATACCATATATTGTATAATATTGGCTCAATCTATTGCATATAAATTGTATGCGTTAGGGAATTATTTTTCGGAATCTTTTTGCAGTTTCCTTTTCCACAGGAATCCGCCGACACCTAAAACGATTATGAATGCCACGATTATCAGTACTACTCTGAGTAGAGCATCAAACCAGAAACCTTCAGGATACATCATGATAAGGTAATCGGTTGTCGGATCGAGGAGCCAGTCGTCATTGCTGAAACTGATCATGTGGAATGCAATGAAAAGATCTTCAAAATCGATTGCCATGGCAATACCAAGCGCTGCCATCAGACCAACTGAGAAAAGACTTCCTCCGAACATAGCTTTTGCTGCCTGTTTATAGTATTTCTTCCAGATCAGAAAAGCCATCAGTATAAGGTTAACGATCAGGGTTATACGCAGGATCTTATAATCAAGCTGTACAAGTCCTCGCACATCATACATGTGATGGATTTCCTTGTCTTTGAACAGAGGGATCATTTTTCCATTCTTGGTGACACTGATATCTATGTTAGATCCGTCGTTTGTATTGAAATAATCGATAATTTCGTCCGTTGCTCTGTCCAGTTCTGCAAGATCTATTCCGGTTACTCTTTCAACATCATATTTGACATAGCCTCTGTGATACAGGGATGCATCGTTGAAACAAATTGCAATGCTGGCTGAAAGAAGAAGAAATGGAGTAAGGATTATTATTACCCACCTGCTGATCGTTGCTGTTATATCCCATGTTTTGTTCATATCGTTAACCTGCTGAGTGTTTTTTGCTAAAATCATTTTAGTACTTTCTATTCAGGTTTAGTAATGCAGATTGAAGATATTCCATGTTTGAGATGCGGGACGTGCTGTACATGGTATCAGCCGCTTATCACCGATGAGGAATCCGAACGCATAGCGAAATATCTCGGAATTACGGTTGAGGATTTCTGGGAGGAATATGCCGATACACGCTGGCCGATCCAGGGCAAGCATCTGATAAAGCATATAGATGACCACTGTGCGCTTATGAAGACAGAAGGATACCAGCATCTTTGTTCTGTCCACAGTGTGAAACCTGATGACTGCCGTGCATGGCAGGAATCACTTGAAAAAAAAGAATGCCAGACCGGTCTTCTAAAGGTATGGAATCTGAAGATTGAAAACGGTGAGGTCGTCGGGACTGAAGAAGACCTTGATAAGTTCATAAAATATCTCGCAGAAATAACCTGATTATTTATTTCAGATGTCTCATCCCTGTGGACAATTGATTTGGTATGACTTAAGAATATCTGTCTTTCTTAACTTTACAGTCACATTTAATGTGCTATTATTATCTTTCGGCTATGAAAGACAACGATAATGCATTAGCAACAAACAGAAGAGCATATCATAACTACGATATCCTTGATACATATGAAGCTGGTATCGCGTTATGGGGATCTGAGGTTAAGTCGGTACGTGATCACCGGATAACCATAGGCGAAGCATACGTAAAATTCGAGAGCGGGGAAATATGGCTGATCGGTGCCAATATCGCAAGATATGATTCGGCATCATATATGAGCCACAATCCCGACAGAAGACGCAAGCTGCTTTTGCATAAAAAAGAAATGCGAGTATTAGCTGAAAAGACCCAGGAGAAGGGACTTACAATGGTCCCGCTGAAAGTATATCTCAAGGGCAACCTTGTAAAGATACTGGTCGGCCTGGGAAAGGGTAAAAAGGAATACGATAAGCGGGAAGCGATCCAGAAGAGAGAAACTGACCGTATTATCGAAAGAACTTTAAAAAACAGATAACTTTTACCTTTACCAATGGGGACGCGTGGTTTCGACAGTAGAGGTTGGTTACGAAATTGCAGGACGAGGTGTCATCGCCCTCGTAAATCAGATGGCAATTTACAACTGCCGATAGACAGTTTGCTTACGCTGGATAATTAAACACCAGCGTCATCCATCTCATACCCACCCCGACGGTGTGAGAATGGGTGCCACAAAGCCGGGGTGCCATATGGTCTCTGCCGGGAGGCTGTATCTAAGATTTTTCGGCTGCTTCAGATAGGACTCCGCCTGTACAGGCCTACTGACTAAGATAAATCACAGGATATTTCTGTAGTAGATTTCGGGCTATCTTTATTGGACGGGGAGTTCGACCCTCCCCCGTCTCCACCAAATGACTCTTAAAGCCTTTGTTTTACCCAAAACAAGGGCTTTATTATTTTCCAGGGGAATTATTGTATATAATTAGTTCATGCGAATTGATTTAATGACTCTTTTTCCTGAGATGTGTCAGGCTGTATACAACGATGCACTTTTCAATATTGCATCAAACAAGGGACTGATGGAATATCATGTCCACAATATCCGTGACTACAGCCATGATAGACACCGAACAGTTGATGATTATACCTTCGGCGGAGGTGCAGGAATGCTTATGAAGCCGGAGCCGATCTTCGAAGCAGTTGAAGATGTTCTGTCGGATAAAAAGGAAGGGGAGGAGATCCCTATAATACTGATGACTCCTCAGGGTAAAAAGCTTTCACATGCAATGGTCAGGGAATTCTCCTGTTATGACAGACTCGTGATCATATGCGGTCATTACGAGGGATTTGATGAAAGAGTCAGAGAACACCTTGTGACACATGAAGTATCGATCGGTGACTATGTCCTGTCCGGCGGAGAACTGCCTGCTCTTGTACTCTGTGATGCTATTTCAAGATTAGTTCCGGGTGTACTGGGCAGCGATGAATCTGCACAGACGGATTCTTACGCAGACGGATTGCTGGAGTATCCTCAATATACCAGACCGCCTGAATATCGCGGTTGGAAAGTTCCCGATATCCTTCTCTCGGGTGACCACGGTAAAGTCGATAAATGGAGAAGAAAGGAATCTCTGCGGAGGACCATGCAGAGAAGACCTGATCTTCTTGAAGGTATTTCATTATCAAAACAGGATCTCAAACTGATCGAAGAAATCAAAGAGGAAAATCCTGAACTGCAGGATCTTATCTAAAGTTTTCATTGTGACCGCAGTGCGGTCCGATAATATAAAAAAATCTTAAGCCGGACAATCAAGTCCTGTAATCACAGGAGGAAATGGATGACTAATCTTTTTATATCGCTTTTGGTGATAGTCATTATTTCTGTTTTGGCACCGTTAATTGCCCGTCTTATTCCGAAGCAGTTTATTCCTGAAACAGTTCTTCTGATTGCAGTCGGTGCTGTACTGGGTCCGAATATGCTGGGTGTTATCCAGTCAGACTCCGAAGTTATAGATTTTCTTTCGGAAATCGGATGTGCTTTTTTGTTCTTGCTCGCGGGAAGTGAGATCAACCCAAAATCTCTGTCCGGCCATGATGGAAGACATGGGCTTCTGGCATGGATCGTAAGCTTTGCTGCAGGGTTAGCGCTCGCTTTTATACTTCCTTATATTGCGGATGGTAATCAGGGTATCATTGCAACTGCTCTTCTGCTGACGACAACTGCACTTGGCACTTTGATCCCGATACTTAAAGACAATGATATATTGGGTACACGAATGGGGGACCTTATCATCTCCTATGGTACGTGGGGAGAGCTCATGCCCATTCTTGCTATTGCTGTTCTTCTTTCTGCAAGATCTGGCATAGTGACAGGAATCATTTTGTTTGTCATGTTCATGATTTGTGTTCTGATCGGAGCAATGGGTTCAAATGCAGTGA
>JAEESL010000053.1 GCA_016286345.1 Dehalococcoidales bacterium
ACGGCAAGGTTTGGCACCTCGATGTCGGCTCGTCGCATCCTGGGGCTGGAGAAGGTCCCAAGGGTCCGGCTGTTCGCCGGTTAAAGCGGCACGCGAGCTGGGTTCAGACCGTCGTGAGACAGGTCGGTCTCTATCCGTTGTGGGCGTCCGGAGATTTGAGGGGGTTCGTCTGTAGTACGAGAGGATCCAGATGAACAAACATATGGTGTGCCAGTTGTCGCGCCCGCGGCATCGCTGGGTAGCCAAGTTTGGTTCGGATAATCGCTGAAAGCATCTAAGTGAGAAGCCGGCCCCAAGATTAGATCTCCCTTCTGCGCAAGCAGAGAAAGATCACAGATAGACTATCTGTTTGATAGGCCACAGGTGTAAGCGTCGTGAGGCGTTCAGCTGAGTGGTACTAATGATCGAGGACTTGACCTGTTTCAGAATTGATACTAATTTCTTTGTCTTTTTTAATATTTTTAATTTGTTAAAAAGGGCTTCCGGTGATTTTAGAGGTTTGGTACCACCCGTTCTCATCCCGAACACGGTCGTGAAACGAACTATCGCAGACGATACTTGGAGGGCAACTTCCTGGGAAAATATGTCGTTGCCGGGGCCTTTTTTTTATGCTTAAAATCAGGAGGTTTATACCTCCTTTTTTTATATCATTTTGTATATAGACCTTCTTAATCTATAATTATTTAAGAGGCACCTTATCATGCCTTGGGGAGGCATTTATGTCCAAATATTTTGACAAATTTTCTGTTAGAGCAAGACGTGTTCTTCAGATCGCCCAGCAGGAATCTGAGCGTCTTAATCATAAATTCATAGGTTCGGAACATCTTCTTGTCGGTCTGGCCAAAGAGGAAGAGGGCGTTGCTGCACGTGTGCTTTCGCATATGGATGTTAATCTTGATAAACTCTGCCAGTCTGTTGAAGTGATTCTTGATGTAGAAAGCCATTCGGAAACTGAAGAAGGACTTACATTAAGAGCCAAGAGAGTGATCGAACTTGCAATTGATGAAGCAAGACAGATGGGTCATTCATATATCGGTACTGAACATCTTCTGTTGGGTCTGCTGCGTGAAAAGGACGGCAAAGCTGCTGAACTTCTTAATACTTTCGGTGTAACTCTTGACCGTGCCCGAGCAGAGATCAAGAAGTTCCTTACCCAGCCTTCCACAAGAACATCCCGTATCCCCAGCAACAATAAGACTCCTATCCTGGATCAGGTCTCACGTGATCTGACCAGTGAAGCCAAAAAGGGCAGATTGGATCCTGTCATCGGCAGAGAGAAAGAACTTGAAAGAATCGTTCAGATCCTTTCCCGCCGAACCAAAAACAATCCGGCTCTCGTAGGTGAACCCGGCGTCGGCAAAACTGCCATCGCTGAAGGTCTGGCGCAGAAGATCGTCAACGGAGATATCTTCGAAACTTTGGAAAATAAACGTGTCGTCGCACTCGATATGGCAGCTCTGGTTGCCGGTACCAAATACCGTGGTGAATTCGAGGAACGACTCAAAAAAGTCATTGATGAGATCCGCAATGCCGGAAATATCATTCTGTTCATTGATGAATTCCATACTCTGGTCGGTGCCGGCGGAGCAGACGGTGCAATCGATGCATCAAACATCCTCAAGCCGCCTCTGGCCCGCGGTGAACTCCAGTGTATCGGTGCAACGACTCTCGATGACTACCGTAAATATATAGAAAAAGATCCTTCTCTTGAGCGACGTTTTCAGACTGTTCTGGTTGAGGAACCGTCACTTGAGGAGACAAATGCCATCCTGCATGGTCTCAGGGAAAAATACGAAGAGCATCATCATGTCACGATCACTGATGACGCAATCGATGCCGCAATCGATCTTTCCACAAGATATGTTACAGACAGATCTCTTCCTGACAAGGCTATCGATATTATCGATGAAGCATGTTCAAGAGTCAGGATCCGTGAAAGAAAGATGCCTGATGATCTCAGAAATCTCAAGCAGCAGGAAGGTGTAGTCCAGAAAGAAAAGGATGCTGCAAACAAGGAAAAGAATTATAAACTTGCTGCAGAAAAGAACGATCTTGAGAAGAAACTGCACAATGATATCGGAGTGAAGGAAGCCGAATGGAAGCTTTCGCTAGATAAGAAGAATCCTGTGGTACTTCGTGAAGATGTGGCTCAGGTCGTTTCGATGTGGACTGGTATCCCTGTTGTCCAGCTGAACGCAGAAGAGAAGGAAAGACTTCTCCATATGGAGGAATACCTTCACAAGTATGTTATCGGTCAGAATGAGGCAATTGACGCCGTCTCAAAGGCAGTCAGAAGAGCCCGTGCCGGTCTCAAGGATCCCAGACGACCTATCGGTACCTTCATGATGCTCGGTCCTACCGGTGTAGGTAAGACTGAACTTGCAAAGAGACTGGCAGAGTTTATGTTTGGCAATGACAAAGCACTTATCAGGATCGATATGTCTGAATTCATGGAAAAGCATACCGTTTCCCGACTTGTCGGTGCACCTCCGGGATATGTCGGCTATGATGAAGGCGGTGAACTTACTGAAGCGATCAGAAAGAAACCGTACAGCCTGGTACTTTTCGATGAGATCGAAAAGGCGCATCCTGACGTATTCAATATCCTGCTTCAGGTATTTGATGACGGTCATCTTACGGATGCCCAGGGAAGAAAAGTTGATTTCAGAAATGCCATCATTGTAATGACCAGCAATGTCGGTGCAACTGCAATCAGAAATAATCATTCCCTCGGTTTCTCAACTACCGGAGATGAGAATAAGGAAGCTCTCCGAACATATGAGGCTATGAAGGAAAAACTCATGGTCGAACTTAAGAAATCCTTCCGACCTGAATTCCTGAACAGAATCGATAATATCCTGGTCTTCCACTCACTGACAAAGGAAGAGATCAGACAGATAGTCGATCTTATGCTGCAGTCTGTAACGACTCAGCTCACCAGTAAAAATATCAAATTTGTCGTTACTGATGCCGCCAAGGATTACCTGGGCGATAAAGGTTATGATGAGACATATGGCGCCCGACCTCTCCGAAGAGTTATTCAGGAGAAGATCGAGGACAAACTGGCTGAGGATCTGCTCAGGGCAACCGTAGTCAGCGGAGATACCATCACTATCGATCATAAGGATGGAGACAAGGAATTATCCTACATCTTCACCAAGCCGGGGGAGAAGATCGAGGCGGCTGAGGAACCGAAAGTTATCGAAAAGCCGAAGAAACCCAGAGCTCCAAGGAAAAAGAAAGTAGCAGAGACTGCTGAATAGCATTGAAGGGACCGTATTAAGTGATAGGGTCCTTTTTTATGTTTACGAACGATTATACTGCTCTCAGTTATTATTATGCGTTTTACTATAATTATACCCTAACAGGTATAATTATAGTAAAAATGATATATTTATACCCAATAAGGTATAAATATAATGTTTTCAGTTTACAATATACCCTATAAGGTATAAAATATGCTCATGAATAGTATTGGAGCTTTTATCAAAGCAAATAGAAGAGCAGCAGGGCTGACGCAGGAGGAGTTTGCGATGCGTGCCGGTCTTGGTCTGCGATTTGTCCGTGACCTGGAACAGGGTAAGGAAACGGTTCGGATGGACAAGGTCAACCAGGCGTTGGCAATGTTCGGCATGAAAGCTGTTCCCGGAAAGGCAGATGACGAATGAGTGCGTTCCGGAAGGTATCTGTCTATGTGAGGGATAACTTTGCCGGATTTCTATGTGAAACGGACAGAGGGTATAGCTTTACGTATGATGAGAAGTATCTGTCCTTGCCAAATGCTGCAGCAGTTTCCCTGACTCTTCCGCTTCAAAAGGAGCCTTATGAATCGAATGTACTGTTTCCGTTCTTCGATGGTCTGATTCCTGAGGGGTGGCTGCTGAATATAGTGATCAAAAACTGGAAGCTGGATCAGAATGATCGTTTCGGGTTACTGATGGTATCTTGCAGGGATTGTATCGGTGCGGTGCGAATTGAGGCTGTTGAGTCATGAAATGCTATTGTTGCGGTAAACCTATCCTGCCGGGAGACAGTGTCAGTAATTGGCATATACGCTGCATACGCAAATTCTTTGGGACTGACGTGCTGCCGGTATTGGATTTAACTGAAGAATTGCTCGACTCTTATGTGACAGAATCTGTAGGCAAGAATCTGACAGTACCTGGCGTACAGCGGAAGATATCATTGCATTTGGAACTACAGGATGTTCCCAGTTTGACATTGGTTAACTATCCTACAGGATATATTTTGAAACTCAATACGCCGGAGTATCCCCACCTTCCGGAGGCCGAGGACCTGACAATGCGGATTGCCGAAAAAGCGGGAGTGAAGACAGTTCCACATGGTTTGCTTTGGATGAACGGACAATTTGCGTATATCACTAAACGTATCGACCGTCGGATCACTGGTAACAAGCGTATCAATGTTCAGAAATATGCCATGGAGGACTTTTGTCAGTTGGAAGGGCGATTGACTGCAGATAAGTACCATGGTTCCTATGAGCGTTGTGCAAAGATCATTGCCAAATATTCCGCCCGAAAGGGTCTGGATCTATCCGAACTTTATCTGCGGCTTGTCGTATCGTTTGTCACAGGCAATTCTGATATGCATCTCAAAAATTTCTCGCTGATCGAAACCGAACCGGGCAATGGCATGTATGTGCTGTCTTTGGCATACGATCTGCTTCCGGTAAATTTGGTGATGCCTGAGGATCGGGAGGAGTTTGCCCTGACTATGAATGGCAAGAAGGCTAATCTGAGAAGAGATGATTTTATGAGTTTTGCAAAACAGTGTGGTGTGGCAGGTAATGCTGCGGAAAAGATTATTCAAAAGGTTGTTGTCGCCGAGGATGCTTATCTGACACTGTGCGACGAATCCTATTTGCCACAGGACATGAAATCCACGATGAAAGAACTGATTCAGTCACGATGCTCACGATTGAAAGCATAAGGGGTCAGAATTAAAAAATGGAAAAAGAAGCTAGAAATCTGAAAATAATCAGTATCCTTATTATTGTGGTTGGTTTGTTGAATGCACCGGGACTTTTTTCTGGTTTCAATGAGCTTAGCATTACAGCTGACTCTTCATCTTATAATCTGAGGGTATTCGAGCTTTTTGTTCTCTTTGTGATTTCTGTGCTGTTTTTGTTTAATGGTGCAGTAGGGTACAGCAGATCTTCCGGATTCAGCAAAAATAACATATATGTCAATCTTGGATTCGTAAATGTAGCACTGAGCATTGCAGCAACCGTGCTGGGTATCATCGGAAAGGGGAGCTTTACAACTCTTTCTCCTGATCTTTATGCTGCAATTGATATTGTATTCACAGGGCTGTTCGCATTCTTTGCTTATAGATACGAAAAATCGCAGAAATCGAAATAGTTATTCAGACGAATTTGTCAGTCAGATTATTGAATCAAGATAGGAGTATCATCAATCGGACTTTCCGGCATGAATCTTGACTCCCGGATAGTTGTATCTATTGGTGTGAATTCAGTATCGATTTTTTCCGCTTCGCTGATACCGCAGTCTCTGATTCTTTCGATATTCGGAATGACGTTGCGGTCCAGGGAACCGATGCTTTTGTTGTAGTTTTCCACTGCCTTTCCGAGTGATTTTCCGGTTTCTTTAAGATGGTTGAACCATGTGTTGATTCCATCTGATAATCTGTTGCTCAATTCAGCGATGTGTTTGGCATTCTCTGTAAGGGTGTTTTCATTCCAGCCCATCTTAACTGCAACCAGCAGACTGTATATGGTGGCAGGTGTGGCAAGCACGATATTTTTTTGAATGGCATATTCGAGCAAATCAGGATCGACTTCCTGTGTAATGGCAAGGAACTGATCATTAGGCATAAAGAGCACAACAAAATCGGGACTGTTGAATTGTTTCCAGTATTCCTTTTTTGAAAGCTGATCGATATGATTTTTGATCTTTTCGTCATGAGCTTCTATATACTGTGTTCTGAGTACAGGATCGTTGCATGTTACTGCATTCTGATATGCATCATACGGGGCCTTTGAATCAATGATGATATTACGGTTGTTGGGAAGACGCACGATCATATCAGGTCTGATGTTGATGCCGGGACGGATGACAGAGACCTGTGTATCATAATCGCAATATTTTTTCATACCCGAAAGTTCCACGATCCTCTCCAGAGTTGTTTCACCCCAGTTACCTCTTGCCTGACTGTTGCCAAGAATTCTGTTAAGCTGTTGAGTTTCCTTGGCAAGATCCCCTGTCTTTGTAACCAGGCTTCCGTATTCTGTTTTACGGTCGTTTTCCATTCTTGCAATTTCAGCGTGGAGCTGATTGACAAGATTGTTTATTGGCTGTTGGGCAGCAAGATTCTGTCTCTGAAGTTCGGAAGAATTGTTTTTCAGGGCATCGGATGCCATTGCTGAAAACTTCTCCGGAATGCTCTGGGAAAGTAAGTCTATTGTTTTCTTGTCATTTGAATGAACAACAAGCAGAACGATCCCCATGATTACAAGACCTATTGCTATGCCTATTGCCAAATATAATATTTCCATAGTGAATACTCCTGTTATCGAAAAGCTTTGCAGTGTGGTGCCTGAATTCTTTCATAACAATATACAACGCATACTCGGACAAAAATGGTGCAATATGACCGTATACTGACAACAACGGTATTTATCAAGAAAATAGTTTTTTCTGTGATGATGCCAAGTCCATCCATATTTCCATTGTGAAATGGTAGTATTGATGTCAAAAGTGTTAGAGTTGAGTTGCCGAGACTGATGTCAGAATTAAACAAGAAGATGAATGATACAAACAAAAGATGGATGCCTA
>JAEESL010000054.1 GCA_016286345.1 Dehalococcoidales bacterium
TGTTTTATGTCCCGGAAAGCAGGTATTTGATATGGAACAAGACGATAACACTGTACAGACAAATAATCCTGTACAAGAGGAAAACAAAAGTCCGGAAACTCTGGACGGAATTGCCGAAAAACTTCTCGATATCGGAAAACGCAATGTTCTTACCAACTTCCGTGATTCCAGAACAGCCACAGCAGAGATAGTATTCCCTTCCCCGGAGGAGCTGTTCGATCTTGTTACCTACAATAAAACCTTTGATATCTTTGATAATTTTGATAAGGTGCCTGCAATATCCGCTGTTGAACCTGAACCTGTTCCTGAAGATGCCTTAACCGAAGAAATTCCCGAAGAACAACCGCTTCCGAAGGTAAAGACACAGGAGGAAGAAGTTCAGGAAGCGCTGAATAAACGGGATGCATATATCCGGCAGTATTCCGGATATATCAAAAACGGGCAGGTCCTTGCCTACACGCTCGGAAAACAGGACGTTGTGCTCAGAAACATAATGAAGAAGGCACAGTCCTTCATAGAAGAAACAGGTATCAACGCCTCTTATCTGGCATTCGGTTTTGTACACTGGAACGAAGATGACAGTTCAAAAATATTTTACCGAGCCCCTGTTTTGCTGGTTCCTGTCAGAATAAAGCAGGATTCAAGAAGAGATCCGTTCTCTATAGATCCGACCGGAGATGATGTTGTAGTCAACCCATCTTTTGACTATCTCATGAACTCCCAGTACGGGATCCGTTTTCCCGAATATGCACAGGATGAAAAACTATCCGTCTATCTTGAAAAGGTTTCAGCCCTGGTGGAGAGACTGGGATGGACAGTAACGGATGAATGCAAGCTTGGCATTTTCTCATTTGCCAAGATGAACATGCACCGTGATATCAAGGATAATGCTGCACTGGTGATCCAGAATCCGGTCGTAAAAGCCATGATGGGATGGCCGGTCCAGGCTCCGACTCTCGATCCTGTGATCCCGGATGATCTCAAACTTAAAAATCCGGTCATAGAGATGCACACGGTCGTGGATGCCGATTCCAGTCAGCTGGATGCCATTGAAATGGCCAAATTCGGAAAGAGTTTTGTTCTGCAGGGTCCTCCGGGAACCGGTAAGAGTCAGACCATTACCAATATCATCGGTGAACTACTCAATGACGGCAAACGAATACTGTTTGTTTCTGAAAAGATGGCAGCTCTTGATGTCGTTTTCAGTAAGCTGAAGAAAGTCGGACTCGAGGACTGCTGTCTGGAGTTATACAGTTACAAAGCCAATAAAAAGGATTTTATAGCTGAGCTTATACGTACTCTCAACCTGAAGAAAGTCTCGGTGGACGAAAGAGCCATTGATGACATTACCGATCAGATCAAAGCACAGGAATATATAGACGGTTACGAACGTGAACTGCACAAAATAAGAGGAGTAATAAACCGGAGTCTGTATGAACTGTTCGGAAAGATCGCATCTGTCAAGGATGCCGAACCTCTTCAGTTTGCTATCTCAGATATTCAGGACAAGAATGAGGATTTCCTTAAGACAGCAAAGGGATATCTCACTGAATATGTCAGTTATATCGGGACTGTCGGGTACGATTACAGAAAAAATCCGTGGTATGGTTTTTCCGATGCGGAAACAGGTTTTGAGGAAAGACTGAAGATCGACCGTGAACTCAATGAATCAGTACCGAAGTTTGAAGAACTCAGCGATATCCTGGAAGAGATCGAGGCATCATACGGTATCTCTGCCGATTCCATGAAAGATGTTGCAACTGTCCGTGATGCCATGGGTTATCTGGCCGGAACAGCACTTTCATCCACTGTGCTTTTCGATGAAGAGGAATTTACAGGGAACAAAGAAAAGATAAACGAAATAGCCTCAAAAGCTGAAAAGACAATTGCTGCCCGAGATGCGCTTTTGGGTAAGTACAATGAACAGATATTCGATCAGAATGGACGGGACCTGCATGAAAAGCTGCTCAAATGCGGCGGACTTTCCCGTCTGTTCGGAGGAGATTTCAAGAAGATAAGCAGTCTTCTTTCTTCCTGCAGAAAGACTGCATCCAAGATCAGCTATGAGGAAGCATTGGAAGATACTGTCAGACTTGAAGAATATCAGATCAATGAAAAAGAACTCTCAGAGAAAGAATCAGAGATCAAGCAGCTGCTGGGAGATGTTTACAGAGGCATCTATTCCGACTGGGAGGCTATCAGAAAAGAGATCAGGATCCTTGATAATGTTTATGCCTCCGGCTTTTCTTTTGGCAGTCTCTCGCTCATGGATACGAACAGGTTCAGAAATGAAAAACAGAAGTTCGCATCTTACAGGGATAAACTTGTTCCGATCACAGAATATCTTGTCAGTCCGGGTTACAGGCATCTGGCGGGATGCTTTGATAAGACTGTCATAGACCCTGACACGGCATCCCCTGAGACTGTCAGAGACAAGTTAAAGGCCTGCGATGATTCACTGGATCTTCTGGACAACTGGATGCATTTCAGGGCGCTCTTGCGCAACATGCAGTCGCTCGGAATATCAGAATATCTTGATTTTGTACTGGATGGAGGACTGCCCAAGGAACAGATATGCGGAAGCTATGAGTGGCTGTTCTATACCCAGTGGATCAACTATGTGATAAGTTCTGTTCCGGAGCTGTATTACTTCAACCGTATCTCCCAGGACCGCAGCATTGAAGTATTCAAGCAGCTCGACCGCAATAAATATGAAATCAATAAAGCAGTGATCCGCCAGAATGTTTCTTCCAGGCGTCCGTCTCCCGATACGATAGCATCCGGAACTGCGCTGGGAATGATCATTCGTGAAGGAAACAAAAAGCGTAAGCTCAAGAGCATCAGAACACTGATGGATGAAGCGGGAGATGCCATACAGAAGATCAAACCGTGTTTTCTTATGTCTCCTCTCAGTGTCAGCACTTTCCTTAATCCTGAAAAGATACATTTCGATACAGTCATCTTCGATGAAGCTTCCCAGATCTTCCCATGGGATGCACTTGGTTCCATTTACAGAGGTGATCAGCTGATCGTAGTCGGTGATACCAAGCAGATGCCTCCTACCAATTTCTTCCAGGCATCGATCGCTGAAGAGAACCTCGATGAAGAGGATATGGGAGATTTTGAATCTGTTCTTGATCTCTGCGCGTCCACCCTTCCTCAGAAGAGACTTCTGTTCCACTACAGAAGTAAGGATGAAAGCCTTATTACCTTCTCAAACAGAGCATTCTATGACGGAACACTGATAACGTTCCCGTGTTCCGATCCCAAGGCAAAGGATTACGGTATCACATACCACCATGTTGACGGTATCTTCGACAGAAAGACAAGGACCAACATGGAGGAAGCCAGATATATTACCAATCTGGTCTTTGAAGACCTGCAGAAACATCCTGAAAGAAGTATCGGTGTTGTTGCTTTCAGTATTTCACAGCAGGAGCTTATCGATGACCTGATCCAGAGGGAAAGAGATAATCATCCTGAACTGGATAAATACTTCAGTCAGGCACTGAAGGAACCGATCTTTATCAAAAACCTTGAGACAGTTCAGGGTGATGAAAGAGATACCATCATTCTCAGCGTGGCTTACGGTATGGGTTCCGACGGAAGACTCATATATAACTTCGGACCTCTGAACAAGGAAGGCGGAGAAAGACGTCTCAATGTTGCTGTTTCCCGATCCAAGACGAATGTTCAGGTCGTGTCATCCATGCATGCACTGGATATAGATCTCAGCAGGACTTCTACGAGAGGATCAGAATTGATAAGGGCTTATCTTGATTACGCTGAACATGGAGTCAGAGCTTTGGACGGTATGGTATCACTGAGTGCCGCTACCAGAGGATTCGATTCGGGTTTTGAGAGAGACGTATATGATTTTCTGACCATGAACGGATATTCCGTTGATCCTCAGGTGGGGTGCTCCGGATTCAGGATCGATCTGGGTGTAAAAGTGCCTGATTCATCCAAGTACGTTCTGGCCATAGAATGTGACGGAGCCAGTTATCATTCATTCAGGAATGCCAGGGACAGAGACTGCAGCAGACAGTCGCTTCTTGAAGGCATGGGGTGGCAATTCTACAGGATCTGGTCAACTGACTGGTACAGGAACAATCTTGTGGAAAAAGAGAATCTTATCAAAGCTGTTGAAAAAGCCCTGCACGGAGATTCTGGAGCTTCTGAAGGCATCTCTCAGCCGAAACCTGATGAACAAAAAAAGGAAGAACCGCTGTCATATGAAAACGAAGTCGAAGTCAAACCTATGTTCGAGCAGTATGTTCTCTGCGATGACAAGAAACTTTATTATGACTGTGGCGGTGATCCCAGACAAACGATAAGAAGGATCATTGCCATGGAATCCCCTGTTTCCATCGAATGGCTGACAAAGAGATCATGTTTTATGTTCGGTGCTGATAAAGTCAACGCCCAGGTCAGAAATTCTGTGAGACGCTGCCTGCTCAGTCTGACGGGCATCTATATCGGCAGCAGTTTCGTATATGACGGAGCACAGTCGGTATGCAATTTCAGAAGCTGTGAAAAAGGAGTAAGAGACCTCAAATATGTAGCTCCTGAAGAGATCGCCGAAGGCATCAGAACAGTCCTCAGATTCAATGGAAATGTTCCAAGGCTTGATGTTTATAAACTGCTTGCCAAACAGTCAGGAAATTCCAGGATGAGTCAGGTGGTCATCAGCAGGATGGATGAAGTACTGTCTGACATGGGCGATGTAGGATGTGCTGATGATGTTCTGTTCCTGAAAGAACGATAAGTGTTTATTCCTGCAAAAAATAACCTTCAGCCGGAATTTTTCCGATGCAATGATGGTATTTAAACAGAATTTCTTAATTGTTCAGTATTGAAAGTAGGATTAAAATTAACCTAGAAAAATATGAATTGCCCGGGGAGAATCGGAATATGAAGGTTTCCAAGATATCAAGGAAGATTACTTATTTAGGTTTTGCTACGCTGATCAGCGCATTGCTTATTCTGTCTGGCTGCGGCGGAGGCCAGACAACTGTGACCAAGACTGTCACAGAAAAAGATCCCGGAACGACTTCTACTATTACAAACGATCCGACGACATCCAAGACATCAGATAAACCGACGTCTAATCCTCCGACATCAACTACATCGGATAAACCTACATCAAATCCTCCGACATCCCAGACTTCTGAACCTCCGGTTACCAATGAACCGAAGCATGAAAAAACATTTGGACCGAATGAAATCGGCGGCCTGGGTGATACCGGTCTGGTCAACAATGTATATTTCACCCTTGAAGATTCGGAAATAGTACCTGCTAAATATGGAATCAATGCTGCTTCAGGCAAGAGGATTCTTATACTTGAAGTTGAAGTTGAGAATGAAACCAATGATTTCATTTCTCTGCAGCCGGATCAGAATTATCAGCTTAAGGTTGATGGTCAGTTAATTGATCTGGACGAAAATTTTGCGCTGGCACTTCAGGAAAACGGAAAGAAAACTCTGGATGGCAATATCAGCAAAGGCAAGGACCTTGATGCCTATCTTGGATATCAGATTCCTGTAGCATGGAATGAAATTGAATTAACGATTTGTGATCAGCCGCTGTTTGTACCAACAGCAAAGCCGCTGAAATTCAAGCTTTACAACGGAACAGGACCTGTCAATCCTCCCACAACAGATCCTGCCGGGGATGATAAATTCACTATCGGAAATACCGCAGTCTCCAATGGTATTGAAGTCACTCTGAACAGCGTTGAGATCGCTCATTCCCTGTCCAGTATTATGCCTGGCGGAGGCACTGTTAATACTGAACCTGGACAGGACATCGTCATAATGGAAGTTACGATCAAGAATACGACAAATGAGAACTTTATGCTTGTTGAAGGCTATTCCCAGCTAAGTGGAGAATATGGTGCAACATTTCAGGCATATTTTGACGATAACATCGTCGATGGAGTCGGGATAGTATACAGCATTGATGCTGTGGGTGCTCAGTACTCGACTTATACTTATAACGGCAAGAGAGCGATCCAGCTCAAGGATCCTATTGGAGCAGGCAAGACTGAAACCGGTCTTATAGGTTTTATCCATGACAGCAACTGGAAGAAGATCGAATTACATATAGATACTTCTCTGCCCGATAACGATATTAAAAATCATCTGGTATTCGAAATAGAAAAGAAATAACCCCGGGTTTTTAAATAGTCATAAAATCAGACTCCCTGTTCTCGCCGAACGGGGAGTCTGATTTTTAAAGAAAGGGATTATGAAAAAAATTAAAGCATCTCCAAGAACGCTTCAATCCTAGTTGAAAGCATGCCGTTGTTGGAATCCGAAGTATTGAATAAAAAATCTCCTTGTTCTTTTTAATATCTTTTCATTGACATAACCTATGTCCCGCCTACCTAGAAATAGAATTATTCATTGTTATTCGACAGTCCTTGTTATGTTGAAATTTGAGCTTTTGCAATATTTGGTCTAGAATACACAAGCACTACAAGATATTTTTATAAATATAATAAATAATATTGTTAATATGCAAATAGTCAAATGATAAAAATAGATAACGTACAAAAAACATATGCTGATCTGCCGGTACTGAAAGGTATCACATTTGATGTTCAGGATGGTGAGATTTTCGGTGTTGTCGGAAGAAGCGGTGCAGGAAAAAGCACGTTGCTGAGATGCATCAATGGTCTTGAAGCTTATGATTCCGGTTCAATCATGGTTGATGGAACTGAAGTCAGGGATCTGTCTGATCAGGAATTGCGTAATCTGAGAAAA
>JAEESL010000055.1 GCA_016286345.1 Dehalococcoidales bacterium
TTATTTGCTTCCTTCTTTGTACTTCATGGTCAGATATGCGGCAAAAATGGTGATGCCGAGAACAGGTACAGACATGGACATTGCTGCAGTCATAGCATCGATCGATGAAGCAAACATGAAGATAAGAATCAGCTCTGCTAAGAGTTTGGCAAACACTGCAACAGAAACAGTTCCGACAGAGACTTTTTTATTGTCGAAGTTTCCCGCAAATGCAATGATATTGCCGAATGCAATAAGGTTCAGAATGTTGAGCCAGATGACTGTGCTTTCAGACATATGGTAATTGGTGATGAAATTACCGGACTGCAGGATCTGGATGCCGAGCAGAACCGCATATGCGTATACCACAGTTTTCAGCATCTTTTTGTTGTTCCTGGCCCAGATCGCATAGTAGATCAGAAGGAAATACGCAGCCAGATATACGATATCAAGCAGCATTCCGAGAGCTGTCGGTCCACCCGTAAGATGATGGACAAACATATACAGGCCGATGAACACACCGGCAACAGTAAGAAGCGCAAGAATAATGAGAACGATCCAATTTGGGGTCTTTATACCGTATTTTTTTGAAAGCTTTGTCATGAATCCAATCCTTTCAGTTAGAGTGAACGCTTAAATGATACTATTTTCAGGCCAAGAAAAAAAACAGTTTAATATCTGATATATGTCTATTTATAGCGGGTCCTGATATATTCAGAGGCAGTTTCATCTCCAAGAGCAGCTGCTTTCCTGTACCAGTTGAGAGCTGCAGTCGGATCCTTTTCAACACCTTTGCCGTCAAAATACATCGTTCCAATATTGGTCATGGCGGTCGTATTTCCGAGTTCTGCAGCCTTCAGATACCATTTCATGGCAAGTTTGTAATCAAGGGTCTGCAATCCCATATGATACAGATATCCCAGATTGCACATCGCGTCCGAACTGCCGAGCTCCGCAGCTTTCAGGTAACAATCCCTTGCTCCGTTGTAGTATTTTGTGACGCCTTGTCCTGTCTGATACATCATTCCGAGGTTGTTCCAGGCTACAGCATTGCCGAGTTCTGCAGCTTTTTCATACCATTTCACGGCTTCCTTGTAGTCGACCTCTGTTCCCATGCCATTGGAATACATGGAACCGAGCATGGCCATTGCATTTGAATTATTGAAGTCTGCCGCCTTCTTATAGTATTCGATAGCCTTTGTATAACGTATGGCAGTCGGGATACCGGAATAATATGCTCCTGCAATAAGCATCAGTCCGTCAGGACCGAGTTCTTCATCGGTCATCTGATAGAAACCCAGTTCTTCGGCTTTGGAAAAACACTCGGAAGACTTATTGATATTCCTGACAACGCCCTGTCCGTTTCTGTAAAGCCATCCCAGACAATAGACAGCCTTTGGATTATCAGACTTTGAATAGAAATAAAATGCCCTCACAAAATCATCTGTAAGAAAACCGTAATCATACATGTATCCCAGATAATAAAATGCATCGCTGATGCCTATCTCTGCCAGCGGTTCAAGCAGTTCAAGAGCTTCATCAGTATCAGGTTCCGAACCATCCAGGGGAAACAGCATGGCTGCCGCTTTCTTCACCGTTTCTTCGGGAGACTCAGTCGGAATGTATGTAGGAGGCAAAACTGTTGTTATCGGATCAAGCGTTGTTATATTGATCGATGTGGAAGGAGCAGGAACTGTATCGGAAGTTTTTGTTTTTGTCTCGGTAATACTGACAGTTCTGGTTACATCCGTGGTAACAGTCACGGTATTTTTAGAAGCACAGGCACCGGATAATAACAGAATAACTGAAAGAACGGCCGGCAAAGCAGCCTTCAGATAAAAAAACCTGTTGTTTTTACCAGTCAATTCCGATACTCCTGTTATATCCTAATGACAGCATATCAGCTCTTCTGTTGGCAACATCTGTAAGATCTTTATGCTTCGATACTATTTTCTGTTTGAATACAGATTATTTTTTGCAACAGCATTAGTGTCTCTTATCGGAGCAAGGATAGTGCAGTTATCAAGTTCAGGACATTCTCCGCAGGTCTCAACGTCTTTTTTCATTGCACACTGACGGATCGGACACAGGCTGTCACAGTACGGGGATTTAACGCCTTCGGTACGGCATCCAACACAGTTTATTGCCTCAGGAGGGATATATGTCTGATTCATTTCGCTCCAGAGCTTCGCAGTCTTTACTCTCAGTTCATCATCATTATCGATGGTGGCTTTTCTTGCATCACATGTTTCACAGTCAAGTCCGCAGTAAGCAATGAGTTTTTTCATATCTGTCTCCTTAAGAGCTATGTTAAGACAATATTAGTTAACGTTCAGGTTCATATCAAGTTGAGCACACCATAATCATGAAATATCCTGCAAAAATATCAATCAACAGTAATAAACGATAGAATATGGACCTGTTATTCTGTACAATACAAAAACAAATGTTTATGAATAAAGCTGACAAAAAAGGTTCTCTTGGTTTCACGCTGGCTGAACTGCTCATCGTAGTGGCGATCATCGGTGTCCTGGCCGGTATTTCCATACCTATATTCACAAGCCAGATGAGAAAAGCCAGGCTGGCAGCAGACACAGCAAATGTCCGTTCGGCAAAAGCAGCAGTCATAGCTCAGTTTATGCTTGATCCGGGAAACCCGACGGAAAACCACGACAACGTTTATTTCTATAAATACGATGAATCAGGAAAAGTCGTCAACGCTTCCGCAAACGTTCAGTACAGAGAAAGAGTGTCTACAGGATACGGAAAGACCAGGGGTACTTTAACCTCTGAAGAAGCTGCCGCAATGGGAGTCTATAAAGATGCCACCCACGTTGATACAAAGGAACCATACGGCATGGTTATCGGCGTGACGATCGTTGTCGAGGACAACGGAGAATTCGAATATTTCGCAGCATGGACCAGTCCTGATCCGGCAGCATAACCTCGTTCTTTTATTTCCGATATATACCAAATAACAACTTAAATAATTGATGGTATACTAATGCTGGACAGAAGGATATCAGAGAGGAACACTGTTTTATGACAGACAGCTATCAGAACAATGATTCGGGATACGGGATCAAGATAGAATGTCCCAACTGCGGTGATGTGCTTGTCTTCGATCCTGATTCAGGCAAGATGCGCTGTGACAGCTGCAGATCGCTTTTCAGTTCGGAAGAGCTGGGGAATGCAGATAAGTATGCTGAAGAAAACAGCGAAGAAATAACATGCAATAATTATGTCTGCCGTTCCTGCGGTGCCAGGCTTCAGGTCAGTGACAACGAGTGTTCAACATTCTGTGCCTACTGCGGACAGCCTACAGTAGTTTTTGACCGTGTTTCCTCCATGAGAAAGCCTGATGTAATAATTCCGTTCTCAGTCAGCCGCGAACGGGCTGTGGAACTTCTGAGAAAGGAAGTAAAACGTGCTAAGTTCATCCCCAGAGAACTGAAAAACTTCACTATCGAAAGAGTCAGCGGAATTTATGTTCCCTTCCGTCTCTACGATGTTTCATATTCCGATAATCAGCTGATTTCAGCAAAATCCGGCAGCGGAAAAAATGTACGCACTCACTATTACACTATTGAGGCAGATACGGAATTCAAGTGTATTTCTCTGGATGCTTCGAATCAGCTGGAGGATATGTCTTCAAGAAGACTGGAACCATTCAACACAGATGCACTCATGCCGTTCAAAATAGAGTATTTATCCGGATTCTATGCAGATGCATCAGATACAGATGAATCCGCAATGGAATATGCCGCATCTAAGCGTGCAGCACAGCTTTTCGACAAACAAACCAAGGATACAATATGCAATGATGATCATGTCCATGATGCAACGATCGTCAAAAAAGACACTTCCTATGAGATCGAGCGCGTACAGTACGCCCTCTTCCCTGCCTGGTTCCTGACCTTCCGTTATGCTGACAAACCATATACGATGCTGGTCAACGGACAGACTGAGAAGGTAGTCGGAGGACTGCCTGTGAACAAGAGGAAGATGAACATAGTTACTTTCATACTTACTGCCGTTCTGACAGTACCGGTCTTCCTGATGGTCAACTCGATGATGAAGGATCTTGAAGATACAGGAAGGATCCTCGGCTTTATTACCACCGTTGCGATCGTTCTGGTCATCACTGCCGCTGAGAATGTAAAAAAGGTCAAAAAGAGCAATGCACTGTCAGCCGCCGATGAGATCAACAGCTTCAGCAAAAACCGACAGCGACCCGACGGAAAGGATGAACAATGATGACTTTCTTCAGCATACTCCTGAGCATTTTCATCGCCTTTAGTGTTGCGTTCTGCATCACAGCATGTTTCCTGCTGGAATTCAATGACATGGGAAACTCCGAGGGAACTTTTGATGACTTTTCAAAAGAACCTCTTCATGTACACGAACTAAATAAGCGTATCAATAAGCCGAAATTTTAAGACTGGGCAGCTTTCTATTCTGATCATGAACCACGCGACAGATACTACCACTGTCGCCGGTGCCTGCCATGAAACCGAAAACACCCGGAATCATGAGATACGGGAAGATGAAAGAGCCATATATTTATGGCTATTTTCTGATAGCTGCAGTTAAAACGTCATGGAACTCATGATAATGCTTGGGAAAGTTCTGAGAGCCATTGGCAGACATCTGATATCCGTCATTAACGACAGCTTCAAAACGGAACATGATGCCGTCTAGAACGCCTTTGGGATGCGCCCCATGAAAATGGTCCCAGGATGCGATATCACACTTTTTGATGGTCTCCATAAAGGATGACATCTCGATCTCTCCGCGTTCACGGAGCATCCTTGTCTTCTCATTTTTTTCATGGTCATATCCGATGTTGTAGAGAGACACTTCGGCAATTTCGCCCTTGTTCAGGACCTCATACTCTACGACGAAGCGCATTCCACTCTCGTGAAGAGTAATCCGCTCAAATGAATCGATATTCTTGAGGGATACTTTCGGTTTATCATAATCGTCCGGATCGAAGTCATGATCATGTATTCGGAAAAGCTTAGATAAACACATAGAATATCTCTCCTTCATAATAAAAGCTGTACTACTTTTCTACTGCATTTTAATAGAAAACCGCATAGGGAACACACCCTCTGTTCATGTTTGCCGATTTAGAAAAATAGTTTTTTACGTAATATTATTTCAATGTAACGTAACGCGCTTGTCCGCAGAAACTGGCCGGTCATGCCCGGGTTATGCTGATAGGAATAGTGACGAGCCGGTAGCGGGAAATATCCACTCGCAGCGTGGCGTACTTGGAACTGCCCAACCCGTCTCAGCTAGGGTATCTTATTGCACCGTGACCCGGATGCTGTATTTCGGATCGTTGCCGTTGTTGCCATTCTGGCCTCCGACGTACTTCCCATGGTTAGATCCGGTAGCGTTTTTCCAGTATACTTCAACATGCTTGTTGTCCCCAAACGGATAGATCGAGACCATGATGAGCGCTTTGGTATAATCCTCTTTGGGTGCATAGGCTCCGCGGCTGTTCCCCATCGTAAATGTCGTACCCCCGTCACGTGCGGTGCCCCTGCCATAGGGCTTGATTGGGCTTTGATCGGATTTGTAAGGCAGGAACTTACTAGTTTTCGGGTCGTATACGCCAGCGGCGTTGTCGCTGTCCGTGCCTGCATTGTCCCACCACCTCAAGCCAACGCTCGCCGCACTTGTTGCATCCGTTATTCCCACATAGAAGATATCAATCGCTGCGCTTGCTGCCTGCCGCATGGTAATCACATCGTAAGCCTCTCGGGATTTCTCTAGGTTCCTGGTGAAAATGGGGAGCGAAACAGCAGCAAGTACCGCTATGATCCCTATGACGATCAAAATCTCCGCAAGGGTGAACCCTTTCCGGATTCCTTCCCTTTCCCAAATCCTCATTGAAACACCTTCCCCCTCATTAGGGTCAGGAGTAAGAGTCTTCGAGCATTTCGGAGATCGTATCTGACGATAGTTTTTTATGATAAAGTGTCTCAATCCGTTCGTTTGCATTATTTGAGCCTACGAATTCTGCCGGACGCCACGCATGGGAAACACCGGTTAAACAATTCTTTATTTATGTTTATATTCTTATACCGTACACGAATTGAACAGTGAAATCAAGTGTATCTCTCTTGTCAGGGGAATAGGGTTCTTATGTGGCAAGACATTTGTTACACTCAGAAGAGAAGTACTCCTTTACCATAGCATCCGGACTTAAGAAGTAAAGTACACGTTTTGCTGTCTTGTTGTATCTCCTTTCATGCTTTGTCACCTTGTCGATCAGGTCTCTTTCACTGTGGAACACTGTCCTGTTGTATAGGATCTTTTCGTCTTGCATATGGAAATGATCGTGTCCAGGACCTTATCAAAGCAATCTACACAGAGATTTATCCGGGAGAAATCCCGATAAAGGACAGAATATAATTGCCCGGTAACAGATTGTTGAAAACAAGTATCT
>JAEESL010000056.1 GCA_016286345.1 Dehalococcoidales bacterium
GTTCCCATAAGGACCATAACAAAAACACTGAAGTTAAACACTGGATTATGTGACTGGGGAATATATGCAATTTGACTCGAAAGCTCTTTTTCAGAGATCTTTTTTGCGTTGAACTCATTGATATGGATTTCTCCCTCATATTGTCTGAGAAGGCCGAGAATGCATTTGAACAGAGTGCTTTTTCCGACCCCGTTCGGACCAAGTACGGCCACGAGCTCATTAGTTGCTAATTCAAAGGAAACATCCTTTAGGATAGGTCTTGTTCCGTATGTGAAATTCAGATTTTTGACTATGATACCCACTATTCATAGTCTCCACGTCTTATGATCAGGTAGATAAAGAAAGGTGCGCCGATCACTGCGGTCAGGATACCGATAGGAATTTCCGTTTCCCAAAGATTACGCGAAACATTATCTACTAGAAGAAGGAATATTGATCCGAAAAGCATGCTGGAAGGGATCAGGTATTTGTAGTTGTTTCCAACCAGTCGTCTTGCCAGATGGGGAACAACAAGCCCAACCCATCCGATAACGCCGCTGATTGAGACACTTGCTGCTGTAATCAAAGTTGAACTGATTATCATGATCAATCTAACTCTTGGAGCATTGACTCCCATTGTCCTTGCTTCCTCATCACCCATTGAAAGAATGTTGATTCTCCAGCGTAAAAGGAAAATTGGGATTGTTCCGATGATCATTGGAATAATAGCATATCCGATCTCTTTTATGGTTGCTCCTGCAAGACTTCCCATCAGCCAGTAGGTGATTTCAGGGAGTACGTCATTTGGGTCAGCAACAAGTTTTATATATGATGTTCCTGCAGAAAAAAGAGAACTTACCATGATACCTGACAGTACCAATCCCAAGATTTTGCTTCCTTTTGCTCTTGATGCGATCAGATTGACAAGAACAACTGTTAATATGGAAAAGAAGAATGCCGATATCATTACTACAAAGTTTTTCTGACCATTGAGGAGTGCCAAAGCTGCACCGAATGCGGCACCGTTAGTCGCACCTAAAATATCCGGTGAGGCCATGGGATTCTGGAATACTCCCTGGTATGTCGCACCTGCAGTGGAAAGACAACACCCGACAAGGCAGGCAAGGATGATCCTTGGAAGACGTATATTCATCGTCACTGCTTCCTGAGTCGATGTCCAGAATGCGTCTATCGGCCAAATATTGTTGAGAAATGTTTTGGAATAAAAAATACCCATAACTTCCTTTGCGGTAATGGGGTATCTTCCCAGAAAGAATGAAGCGAAGAACAGAAAAACCAATGATATGATAAGCACAATTACAACTATTCTGTTGATTCGTGCTCTTTTAGGCTGAACTGCATTTATTAGTTTTTCTGAATTATTTGTCATAGCATGTTTTTTCATTATATTAGACGTAGTATATCGCTATCCGGTGATTATTTCAACGCAATATTTCACATGCTAAAATACATTCATGAAAAAAGCCTATCTAGACATAGAAACAACTGGTCTTTCTCCTGTCAGTTCATATATAACGGTTGTCGGCATCATGACTGAAGAAGAGGGGAAATGTAGTAAATATCAGTTGTATGGTGATCAGATCACATATGATGCAATCGATAATATCATGCATCAAGTTGATGTACTCTATACCTTCAATGGTGCAAGATTCGATCTTCCTTTCATAAAACAATCCGTAGGGAATAACCTGCTTATCGGAAGAAAGCATATTGACTTGATGTATTCATGTCGTAAAAGGGGACTGAAAGGTGGGCTAAAAAGTATTGAAAAAATGCTGGGGATATCGCGTGATGTCGAAGGCGGCAATGGATACATGGCAGTGAGGCTTTGGTGGCAGTACATAAACTATTATGATGAAAACGCATTGGATAAACTGCTCCGTTATAATATGGATGATGTATATAACCTGAAAGTTCTCGATGAAAAATTGAGAGCCATGGATGATGTTGATAGCATATAATATCAGTAATGAATAATGAGATAAGTGGCACCGGAGGCCGTTATGAATGATAGTGAAAAATTAAAAGCATCAAATGATGCAGCAGAGAATGAGATAGATCTCGGAAATGCTTCAATCAAAGATTCCACTAATGCGATCGGTAACATTACCCGTTCACTTAGGGACAATTCTGAACT
The DNA here is from genome assembly GCA_016286345.1 of Dehalococcoidales bacterium. Taxonomy (GTDB): domain Bacteria; phylum Chloroflexota; class Dehalococcoidia; order Dehalococcoidales; family UBA1222; genus UBA1222. Next base: position 2,138 of record JAEESL010000056.1, read on the forward strand.
TACTGAAAAAAATGTAAGAGAAGCACTGGAAAAGTCACGTGAACTTGGCAAAACTGCCAAGAGAGTTATCAATGAAAATTCAACCAAAGCAGTTGAAGCCATTAAAAATGCTGAAATTGCGATTCAGGATGTAATAAACAAAGCTGCTGAAGATCGCGCAAAAATCGACAAGGTAGTCAGCGATGCTGAAGCTGTTGTAAAGCAGCTTGACCAGCAGCGTGCAAATGATGAACGTAATTTCATTACTATGACTAATAATTCGGAAAATGCCGTAAAGACATCGACCAAGCAACTTGCTGATATTTCAGTTGAGTATCAGGCAGTTGTAAAAAGACTTCAGAATGATGTTGATCAGGCTAAAACTGCTGCAAATATCTCATTCGATAATTCAAAGAAAATGGTCCAGACCATCAGAGAGGATTGTGACAACATTCTCGCAAAAACCAGAGAGTCTGAGAAGATCACAAATGAAGCAGTGGCAAAAATGCAGGTATCATCTGATGAGACCATGAGCATTGCAGTCAATGCTCAGAATTTCTGCCAGGAAGCGGCCGCAAAGATCGAAGTGGCATGCAAGAATGCAAGTGAGATCGCCAATGCTGCAAGGACATCTTCACAGGCATCACTTAGTCTTGCAGAAACATCATACAACAGTGTCAAAGAATCACAGGCTTCTTATACTCAGACATTCGAGGACGCCATCAAAAAGGCTAAGGAAGCAGAGAAGCTTGCTATCGATGCATCAAACAGCAATCTTGCAACTACTCAGGAAGCTTTGAATAAAGCAGAGGAAGCCAGCAACGAAGCTCTAAGAGCAGCAGCTGATGCAGCAAAGAATGTTCAGGCTGTTACCAGCCAGACCATTGATAAGGTTCGACAGTATTCAACAGATGCAGTCAATGCAACAAATCTTGCTTTGGACAGAACAGAGGAAGCAGCCGCCAAGTCCCAGGAAACTTCGAAAAGGGCAGAGGAAATCGGTCTGCAGGCCAAGGAACAGGCTGAAAAAGCATATCAGATATCTGTTACATCTCTTGAAAAAATCGAACAGCTGTCAAAGGCAATGTCTGAATCCATCATGGCGTGGAAACAGATGATTTCAGCAAAAATATTGGAGCTTGAACAAACTCTTATGGAAACCAGAAATCTCTCGGAAGAGACGATCAGATTAGCCAGAGATTCTGTTAATTATGCTGACAGGTTGGCAAATACAGCATCTGATCAATATATTGCAGCCAACAGTGATAATTTTGCTTCTTCTCCTTCATTCAAACTTCCGTTTGATGATAATAACTATTCAGCTTATTCAGTATCAGGTGATGACGAGGTTACAGCAACTGATAGCGAAATGAATGACAATGCCTCACAGGATTATGAACAAAAAGCAGACGAACAGCTCAAAACAGATTCCACTGTGAATCCTGCTGCCAGTGAAACTGTTACTGATAAACCGGCAGAAACTGAGGAAAAGAAAGCTGAATCTTCTGATGATGATATAGCTGCTGAAATACTCAGAAAACGAGAAGCAAGACTTAAAGCAATGTTCAATGCCGGAATGTCCAAGCCAGCAGAAGATGCATCGGACGATCATGTTATTGAAAGAGATATTGTCGGTTTCAATTAATCCTGCATTTGAATGAAAAAAAGGCATGAAATCTAAATTTCATGCCTTTTGTGTTTTATAAGGTTGGATTACAGGAATGAAGGAATGTCACCGAATGACTCTGTCATTCCGTACTGATCCATAGCAGCCATCTGTATATGTTTTGCACGATTTATATACTCAATCGTTCTGCTGAAATAATCGATTACCTTTCGTGAGTTGGTGAGTTCAGAAAGAATGACCGTGACTTCGAGAACTCCATTGGTTCCGCGAGGATAATCTCCGCTTCGGATCACTGCTTCGGTAGCCATCGATTTCAGGGTTGAAGACAGATCGTTGATAAGGTCCATGTTCATATCCTTGGCATTTCCGGTAAGAAGGTATAGTGCTTTTCGTGCTTCATTGGGATCTGCCTTTACAGACAGGTCCGCCAGTGCCTGATCCATTGCCTGAACACCACGCTGAGTTTCATTGTTTCTGTTAAGGAAGTGCATCTTATCGTTATTTGCACGGCTGCTTCCGTATCCTATGACTGTCCATCCTGACAGAGTCTGGATGATATCGCCTCCATCGAGAACTTTGGAACCGATATATTTTGGATTGGTTTCTTCTCCGGCACAAAGCACATTGAAGAAAGGTTTGACGACCATTCTGTTAATACGTGCAAGATTCTGCTGAAGAGATGCATCTTTCTTCAGATATCTCTGGTTATCGACCAGGAATACCGCATCAGCTGCCATATAGGCAGACTTAAGACAGGTTCCTACATTGAATATGGATCTTTCCTCCGTTGCTTCCTCATATCGGAAGGGCAGGACGATCATATTGTAAACAGGTTTGTCCATGAAGCGTTCTTTGATAAGCTGTGTAAGAACCGAAATGGAACCTGAACCTGTGCCTCCGGCTGCACCTGCAATCAAAAGGAATGCATCTGTCTCAGCCAGACGGGGTGTCTGACGAACTGCTTCAATAACCTTGTCGCCATCAGCTCTGGCAAGGTCAGCACCGATCTCATTCAGTTTGCCTACACCATGACCACCCGTTCTTTTAGTACCGATCAGAATTCGGTGCTGGTAGTCGGATCGTATATTCTGAAGACCGCTAAGGTCAGCAACGTCAGTATTTACAGCAATTGTGTTGGTGAGAACTTCAAAGCCACCCTGGGCTTTGGCTCTCTTGTTCATGTAAGCAAACTCGTCAGCGAGTCTGCCTCCACATTGACCACAACCAATAACAAGTAATTTCAATATTATTTCCCCAGGAGATTATTATTCTTTATGCCTAGTATAGTTTAATGAACTTGGTTCATTCAATATTATAACAGATACGACGAATAATAATTAGCAGAAGTGAGACTCTTCTATTTTTACTCAGATTGTGATGATCTGATCAATAATACAGAAATGTTTGATTAATCACATTTCATAATGTTATCATTTCTTGTTACATTTTTTTATGAGGGTTTTTCTATGAACGTTGAAGAAGTACATAAGGGTACAAAATTAATGATCGACGGCATTCCTTATAACGTCGATAACTTTGAATTTATGAAACCGGGCAAAGGCAGAGCAGTCTACAGATTCAGAGTCCGAAATCTTTACACTGGTATGACTCTTGAAAAGACTTATCATTCCGGCGATTCAGTCGACGAGATCTCTATCACCGGCCGAGATATGCAGTATCTCTATAAAGAAGGCGATGATTTTGTCTTCATGGACAGTGAATCATTTGAACAGTTCACTGTAAGTACAGAAAAAATGGGCGACAGATACAAGTGGCTTCAGGAAGGCATGACTGTCAACATGCAGATGATGGGTGATGTCGTACTTGATATCAACCTTCCCAATTTCATGGAACTTGAAGTTATAGAAACCGGTATTGCAGTTAAGGGTGCAACCGTTACCCAGCAGACCAAACCTGCCACATTATCAACCGGTGCAGTCATTGAAGTTCCTCCTTTCATCAAACAGGGCGATATCCTGAAAGTTGATACCAGAACTTCAACATATGTTGAACGAGTCAACAATAAATAACTGTAATTAATTATGCATTCTGAAAGTGAGCGTCTCGGCCGTATAAAAGATAATCTTATCCGCCGGGCGCTCATTTTTGATTTGACCAGAAAATTCTTCAAAGACAGGGGATATCTGGAGGTTGATACTCCGATAAGATGTTCAGCAATTGCCCCTGAGGAATTCATATTCCCTGAGAAAAGCGGCGACTGGTTCCTTGCGGCTTCTCCTGAACTTCATATGAAAAGACTGCTTGCAGCATCATATGACAAGATATTTCAGATCTCGCGCTGTTTCCGAAAAGGGGAACGCGGTAAACTTCATAATCCCGAATTCACAATGATCGAATGGTATGCTGCCGGATCTGATTATATGGGTGTGATGCAGGAAACTCAGGAACTTGTATATTACATTGCTCAGAATCTGAAAACAGGCCCAAAACTCCATTATCAGGGCAAAGATATAGATATTTCAGTGCCATGGCCTAAAATGACGGTCCGAAATGCACTGAAAAAATATGCCGGATGGGATCCCGTCAGTGATTTTGATGGTGAACG
>JAEESL010000057.1 GCA_016286345.1 Dehalococcoidales bacterium
CGTAAGTTTTGCTGCAGGGTTAGCACTCGCTTTTATAATACCTTTCATTGCGGATGGTAATCAGGGTATTATTGCAACTGCTCTTCTGCTGACGACGACTGCACTTGGCACTTTGATCCCGATCCTTAAAGACAAAGGTATATTGGGTACACGAATGGGTGACCTTATCATCTCATATGGTACGTGGGGAGAGCTCATGCCCATTCTTGCTATTGCTGTTCTTCTTTCTGCAAGATCTGGCATGGTAACAGGAGTCATTCTGTTTGCCATGTTCATGATTTGTATTCTGATCGGAGCAATGGGTTCCAATGCGGTGAAAAGCGGTTCGAGGTTTTACCAGTTTATAAGGGACAAGGCAGAAACAAATTCCCAGATGACGGTTCGAGTTGTAGTACTGCTTCTGCTTTTGCTTGTAACATTCTCATCGATCTTTGGTTTTGATATTGTTCTCGGAGCTTTTGCTGCAGGGTTTGTTCTTCGTTATATTATGCCGGAAAGAGGAAACGAGTCTCTTGAGAAAAAGCTTCAGGGAATTGCCCACGGATTCTTTGTTCCACTGTTCTTTGTTGTGTCAGGATGTGAGATTGACCTTCATGCAGTACAGAAACAACCTCTTCTAATGATTCTTTTTATTCTCACTCTGCTACTTATCAGAACAGTACCGATCGTTGTTTCTCTTTCATCAAGAAAGAAAATACGAGAAGAAATAACCATTCACGGACGTTTTTCCGTGGCGTTCTATTGTACTATGGCGTTGCCTCTTATTGTTGCAATAACAAATATCGCTGTAAGAAACGAGATAATGACTTCCGATACTGCTTCAGTTCTTGTAGCCGCAGGTGCTGTCACTGTTTTCCTTATGCCTCTTCTGGGTTCATTGACATACAGGATCGTTGATGCAGAAACCGGTAATGCAATTAAAGAGATCGTTCATGATCCCGGGTCTTTTATGGGAATCATGAAGGCTCATATAGAACTTGGTCACAAAAAAGCAATGGAATACAGAACCAGCATGACTGAAGAAATAAAAAAGCGAATAGAGGACATAAAAGACCCTGCTGAAAGGGAAGATGTCAGAAACACACTAAACAGACATTACAGTGAACATCATGCGTTGACTTCCAGGCATCTTGCGGAGCAGCATGATATCTTTGTTCGACATCATGAGGAATTAAAAGAAGTATATAGTAAATATCATGTATCAGACATGCCTGAAGAATTATTCAGACAATTAGAAGATCTTAACAGCGATACGAAGGATGATCCAGAAGAAAGAAAGGACTGAAGAGCAGGAGCTTATCAGTTATTTTTCAATGCGATCGCTGCATTCTTAATGATTACCCATCTTCTCTCTTTCATATGGGTTGCCTGAGCTTGCATCAAAACCCAGGAGCAGATACTTATCGGGAAGATGGTCGTGTATATCAAGGTCCAGAACATAATTGCAGAACCAGATACCAACATACGTGATTTTTGTATTGTTCTCTTTGCCTTCCGGCACCATGGCATATACGAATCCGTGGTAATCATCACTGTTCATGGCAATGATGTCATAACCCTGTGGCTCACCTGTCACGGTGTAATAATCCGTATATTCCTCAATTCCAAGCTGCTGAAGTCTTCCGAGTTCCTCTTCATAATAATCGGGTTCATAGTCTACTGTCAGGTAGGTGACAAACTGGGGATCCCACGGATTGTAATAAATCAGTTTGAACTCCTCAGGATGCATATCGGCAGTAATTGACTTGGGGAATATTTCAAACATTTCTTCGCTTAAGTAATGGAACTGACTATTTTCTTCATCCTGGATGGTAGTATTGAAATAAGTTTCATAGTTGGAAATGTCGTTGTATTCCTCGATTTCTGCAGAAAACACCGAAAAAAACAGAAGACCAAATGCGAGAAAGAAAGCAAAAATGCTGCGTATACCAAATAAAAACATGGCAAAATCTATCTCTTTTTGAATCAGCTAATTCTCTTTTTTATCGCTTCAAATGATTTATCGCTGATATAATGCTCGATACGACAGGCGTCAGTTCTGGCAGTCTCGCTGTCCACACCGATATCTTCAAGGAGTTTTGTTAAAACAGTGTGACGTTCGTATATCTTCTGTGCCAGGGATCTTCCGGATTCAGTAAAAGCTATATAACCGTCATTATCCACGATAATAAACTGGTCCTTCTTCAGTTTTGCCAGTGCTCGGCTTACGGATGGCTTGGATACTTCCATCTCTTCAACGATATCGATAGCTCTCACGATATTCTTTTTCTTTGAGAGTATCAGTATAGTTTCAAGATACATTTCGCCGGATTCTCTGATCTGTGCCATTTTCTTACATCTCTTTTTAAACTCTCTTCATTCTAACACATTATTTGAGGTAGTTATTAAAAAATCTTTTCTTGACAAGTTGCCTTAAGGTAACTATCATATTTAAGCAAGTTAGCCAAAGGCAACCAGGCAATTTCTGCGTTGCGACTTGATAAGAAGGAGTATTAATTGTGATGCCACTTGCTCTTGCAAATGTTGGAGAAAAGAACACCATCAGAAGGATTGGTGGTAGCGCGGAAGTTAAGAAACATTTAGAAGATATTGGTTTCTCTGTGGGAAGTACAGTAACTGTCATTACTTCTCTCTCCGGAAATGTGATCGTAAATGTTAGGGAATCTCGTGTTGCCATCAGTGAAGAAATGGCAAGAAAGATCATGATTTAGCAATTCTAAAGTCAAAGAAGGGAGACAGTATGAAAACACTTAAAGATGCCATGATTGGGGAAACCGTAAGAATAGTCAAGCTTCATGGTGAAGGCGCAGTCAAACGCCGAATCATGGATATGGGTCTGACTAAAGGCGTTGATGTATATGTCAGAAAAGTTGCTCCGTTGGGTGATCCGATGGAATTGACTGTTCGCGGATATGAATTATCTTTGCGTAAAGCTGACGCAGAATCTATAGAGGTCGAATAAGTTTTATTTTTTTTAAACGGTAGTTACCTTAAGGCAACTGCCAAAGAGAGGAATTAGATGGCGAATGACATACGTATTGCCCTCGCGGGCAATCCGAACAGCGGTAAGACAACGCTGTTCAACACGCTGACCGGTTCCAACCAGTTTGTTGGTAACTGGCCGGGTGTTACGGTCGAAAAGAAGGAAGGAAAGCTAAAAAAACATGACAATGTTGTTATAATGGACCTTCCCGGTATCTACTCACTTTCTCCTTACACACTCGAGGAAGTGGTGGCACGAAATTATCTTATTGATGAACGCCCCGATGTAATCCTTAATATCGTGGATGGTACCAACCTTGAACGAAATCTTTACCTTACAACTCAACTTACGGAGCTTGGGATCCCTGTTGTCGTTGCGCTTAACATGATGGATGTCGTGAAAAAGAATGATGATAAGATCAACGTCAGCGAACTTTCCAGAGAACTTGGTTGCAAAGTAGTTGAGATTTCGGCATTGAAGGGCACCGGATGTTTGGAAGCTGCAGAAGAAGCAATCAAAGCTGTTTCCGGTCCGAAGACAATTCCCCAGCATAGTTTCTCTGGAGTTGTCGAACATGCTCTTGCTCATATCGAGGAAGCAGCACTGCACGATATGCCTGAAGAGATGCAGAGATGGTATGCTATCAAAGTTTTTGAAAGAGACGATAAGGTACTTGCAAAACTTAACATACCTTCTGAAAAGCGTAACCACATTGAAAATGACATTAAAGCCGCAGAAAAGGAAATGGATGATGATGCAGAAAGCATCATCACAAATGAAAGGTATCTCTATATAACATCTATCCTGAAAGGCTGTTACAAGAAGAAATCAGCCGGAAAGCTATCTATATCAGATAAGATCGACAGGATTGTGACAAACCGAATTCTTGCATTGCCGATCTTTGTGCTCGTAATGTTTGTCGTTTATTCACTCAGTATGGGCAAGTCGATTGCCGATGGAGGCATCGCTATTGGTACCTTCCTGACTGACTGGACTAATGACGTATTTGGTGCTGAATGGCTTATTGAAGGTTCACGAAATCTGCTGGAAGGCTGGGGAGCTTCCGGGTGGCTCGTAGGCCTCGTTTCAGATGGTATTGTCGCCGGTGTAAGTGCCGTGCTTGGTTTTGTTCCCCAGATGCTGGTGCTGTTCCTTATGCTCTGCATGCTTGAGGATGTCGGTTATATTTCAAGAATTGCATTTATTATGGACCGAATTTTCCGACGATTCGGCCTTTCTGGTAAATCCTTTATCCCTATGCTTGTTGGTACAGGCTGTGGTGTTCCCGGTGTAATGGCTTCAAGAACGATTGAAAATGAACGAGATAGAAGAATGACCATTATGACCACATGTTTTATTCCATGTGGCGCTAAGATGCCGGTTGTTGGTCTTATTGCAGGTGCCGTATTTGCCAGTTCAAGCTGGGTAGCAACATCTGCGTATTTCGTCGGTGTGGCAGCCATCATTATCTCAGGTGTTATTCTTAAGAAAACCAAAATGTTTGCAGGCGATCCTGCTCCTTTCGTAATGGAACTTCCTGCTTATCATGTCCCTTCGTGGAAAAACGTACTCCATGGCACATGGGAACGAGGATGGTCCTTCATTAAAAGAGCAGGAACAGTTATTGTTATAGCTTCCATCCTTATCTGGTCTCTGAGCAGTCTTGGTTCAGTCAATGGCAAGTTTGGCATGGTAGATGAACTTGCAGAAGACGAAACTATTTGGACTGAAGAATATGTTGAATCCCTCGCTGAAAAAATGAATATCACTCCCGATGAAGTTACTCCTATGGATGACTCAATACTGGCCGGTGTCGGCAACGTTATCTCTCCTTTATTCAAGCCTCTTGGTTTCGGTTCATGGCGTCCTGCGATCGCAACTATAACAGGTCTGGTCGCCAAGGAAGAAGTAATAGGTACATTTGGTGTTCTCTATAATTATGAGGCTGAAACAGAAGAAGATGAACTTGATGATGAAGGTTCACAGATCTGGTCAAATGTTAAAGACGATTTTGATAAGATCTCCAAAGGGAACGGAGCGCTTGCTGCATATGCCTTCTTACTGTTCAACCTGCTTTGTGCTCCTTGTTTTGCAGCAATGGGTGCTATTAAGAGAGAAATGAACAATGGAAAATGGACTGCATTTGCGATTGCATATATGACAGTGTTTGCTTATGCCATAAGTTTGATGACCTATCAGATCGGATCAGTTTTCACCGGAAATATTCAGGTTTTCGGGCTGATAGTAGCAATTGCTGTTCTTGCATTCTTCCTGTACATGATGTTCCGACCGTATCATGAAGCAGATAAACTGACGATGGCTTCATAAGCAGGGAAAGAGTAAATAAAATGACATGGATCGCAGCTCATATTGTTGATATTGTTCTGATTCTTGTAATTGCAATGATTGTTGCTTTGATTGTCATCAATGCTGCAAGAAAAAGAAAAGGTAGAGTATCTTCCTGTGGCTGTAACTGCTCAGGATGTGCAATGTCCGGACAATGCGGTTCCAAACTTAATAATTAAAAGAGCCCCTCCAATTTAGTAGTTTACGTGAAACAGGTGTCGCCGCGTGGTGACACCTGTTTCTAATTGTCAAGAGTTTTGTCGTCCATCTGCCCATATTATACAAAACTATCTTCAGTGTGGATTAGAACTCAACTCATATTCAATATGTTTTCCTTCAGCGATGTTTGATGAGGCTAATCATCCAACAAGAATTTTGATCAACAATATAATGTGGTATAGCATTTCCCGTCCTCTATATCTTGACATTGATTTAAATGTATCGTACAATTATTTTGTACATCAGGATGGAGAGTGCATATGGGCAACAAATACTTTAGTACGAGGATTAAAGAATTGAGGGAGAAGGCGGATCTAAGTATGGATCAGCTGGCTAATCAGCTCGGTGTCACCAAGAGCCGTGTAAATATGTGGGAGAATAATGGTACTGTACCCCGAATGAATGTTCTGCTAGATTTGGCTAAATTCTTTAACGTAACTACTGATTATTTGCTCGGCAATGATGATACCCGCAACATTTCTCTTGAGAATTCTAAGCTTAGTTCTCTTCAGCGAAACCTCGGAAAGTTAAATAATGATGAACTTGAAAAAGCTGAGGGAATGTTAAAAGCTGTTTTTAAGGATATTTTTAACGATGAAGACGATGACGATGACATGTGATAAAGAAGCATACCGGTCTGTAAATTACAAAAAAGTATATTCCATAGCTAATGAGTACCTAGCTCTTGCTCCGTCCATAACCGGACTACTAACAGAAT
>JAEESL010000058.1 GCA_016286345.1 Dehalococcoidales bacterium
ATGACGAAGTAAAGATCACGATGGGCGGCAAGGAATACACTCCTCCCGAGATCTCAGCAATGATCCTTCAGAAGCTGAAGGCAGATGCCGAGGCATATCTTGGCGAAACAGTGACTGATGCGGTTATTACAGTCCCCGCATACTTCAATGATGCACAGAGACAGGCAACTAAGGATGCCGGTAAGATCGCAGGTCTCAATGTACTTCGAATCATCAATGAACCTACTGCAGCAGCACTTGCTTACGGTCTTGATAAGAAGGGCGAGGAAACAATTGCAGTTTATGACCTCGGAGGCGGTACATTTGATATTTCGATCCTTGAGATCGGTGACGGTACTTTCCAGGTCAAATCAACCGCAGGTGATACTCACCTGGGCGGTGATGATTTCGATCAGGCTATCATTCAGTGGTTAGTCAGTGAATTCAAGAAAGATCAGGGTATTGATCTTACCACAGATAAAATGGCTATGCAGCGATTGAAGGAAGCTGCTGAAAAGGCAAAGATCGAACTTTCATCAGTCCAGCAGACACAGATCAACCTTCCGTTCATTACTGCAGACTCATCAGGTCCTAAGCACCTTGATATGAACCTTACCCGAGCCAAGATGGAACAGCTGGTAATGGGTCTTGTGGAAAAGACTCTCGGACCTTGCCGACAGGCACTTCAGGATGCCGGTTTATCAACTAGCGATATCAGTGAAGTCCTTCTTGTCGGTGGCCAGACACGAATGGCACTGGTACAGCAGAAGGTCAAGGAATTCTTCGGCAAGGAACCTAACAAGGGCGTTAACCCCGATGAAGTAGTTGCACTCGGTGCTGCTATCCAGGGTGGTGTTCTTAAGGGCGATGTCAAAGATGTTCTTCTTCTCGATGTCACTCCTCTTACTCTTGGTATTGAAACCTTAGGTCAGGTGGCAACTCCTCTTATTCCTCGAAACACTACCATTCCTACCTCAAAGTCTCAGGTCTTCTCAACTGCAGCTGATAACCAGCCTTCAGTAGAGATCCATGTCCTTCAGGGTGAACGACCTATGGCCAATGACAACCGAACACTCGGACGATTTGTTCTTGACGGCATTGCTCCTGCACCCCGAGGTGTACCTCAGATCGAAGTTACATTTGATATTGATGCAAACGGTATCTTGAATGTAAAGGCTTGCGATAAAGGTACCGGTAAGGAACAGAAGATCACTATCACTTCTTCATCAGGTCTGTCCAAGGAAGATATCGACCGAATGCAGAAGGATGCACAGGCTCACGAGGCTGAAGATAAGAAGCGAAGTGAACTTGCCGAGGCAAAGAATATTGGTGACAATGCATGCTACAACGCAGAAAAAGCCATCAATGACAATAAAGACAAGATCTCTGATGACATCAAGAATGAAGTGACTGACAAGGTCAGTGCTCTTCGAAAATCACTCGGTACCGATGATCTTGATTCCATCAAGAGAGATACCAGTGCTTTGAACGAAGCTATGCAGAAGATCGGCAGTCAGATCTACCAGCAGCCTACCGATAACACTGCAGGATCATCAGACAACAAGAATGATGACGGCACCGTTGAAGGCGAATACAGAGAAGTCTAGACCCTTCTGTAACTTAAAGTTATAATGAGAACAAGGGGGCTAAGGATAACTGAATCCTTAGCCCTTGTGTGATTGAAAGGCGACCCTTATGGCTGAGAAGCGAGATTATTATGAAGTACTGGGTGTAGATCGAAACGCCAGCGATGAAGACATCAAAAAGGCGTTCCGAAAATGTGCCATGCAATATCATCCTGACCGTAATCACGAACCTGATGCGGCAGACAAATTCAAGGAAGTAAACGAAGCGTATCAGGTCCTGAGCGATCCTGAAAAGAGGAGTGCTTATGACAGATACGGAATGGCCGGGGTTGGTGATAATCCCTTCGGAAGCGGAGGGGCCGGTTTCAGCGGCTTTGATAACTTTGGCGGATTCGGAGATATTTTCGAAACTTTCTTTGGCGGTGCAGCCGGCGGTGGCTTCAGAGGCCCCCAGCGAGGCAATGATCTTGCATACCGTTTGACGATTTCTTTTGAAGAAGCATGTTTGGGCTGTGAAAAGGAAGTTAAAATTAAACGAAAAGAATTCTGCTCTGCATGTTCAGGTACCGGCGCAGCTCCCGGAAGCAGTACTCCAAAATGTACTGAGTGTAATGGTGCAGGGTATGTTCGCAGAGTCCAGCAGAGTCTTTTCGGCAGGTTTACCAACGAAACAGTATGTCCGACTTGTCATGGCAGAGGAACCGTAATCTCCGAACCATGCCGTGAATGCCGCGGTACAGGCAAGACTACCGTTGAAAGAAACCTTAAGGTTACCATTCCTGCAGGTGTGGTTGACGGAGTGAGAATACAGCTTTCCGGACAGGGAGATGTAGGCGATAAATCAGCTGCACCGGGCAGTGTTATCATAACTATCAGTGTTCAGGAACATAAATACTTCAGACGTGAAGATAATGATATTTACTATGACCTGAACCTTAATGTTGCACAGGCAGCTCTTGGCTGCGAAGTCACAGTGCCTACGCTTTACGGCGATACCAAACTTAAGGTTCCTGCCGGAACACAGCCTGAATCCATTCTTACACTGAAGGGCAAAGGTTCACAGATTCTGAGAAGATCGTCCAAAGGTGACATGTTCGTCGTAGTCAAGGTTAATATACCTACCAAACTGTCAAAGGAACAGAAGGATTTATTTGATAAACTGGGCAAGACGCTGAACTGATAATACCTGTTCGGCATAGATTATTCTGTTATAATTTTAGTATGGAAGAAAAGAAAAAAAATAGAAGACCGGAACCATCTTTTATCCAAAAGGTAATAATCATTGGTGTTGCCGTTCTGATTGTCTATCTTCTTATGAATATCGGCAAGATCGGCGGGTTATTCTCGTGGATCGGCAGAGTGTTCATGCCTCTCTTTATCGGTATAATAATCGCTTTTATCCTCAATCCACTTGCCAACATTTATGACAATGGCCTTGAAAAGCTTCTGGCAAAAAAGTGGCCTGCTAAAGCCTCGGTCATAGCCAAACCTATATCAGTTATCCTTGCTCTTCTGACGGTTATTTTGTTCATCGGATTGATCATTCTTGTGGCTATTCCTGAAATCACCGATGCCGCACTTATTCTAAAGAATTCATTGCCTCCTATGATTCAGTCCTTGCTTGACTGGGTATATAAAGTTCTGACTGGTTTCGGTGTGGAAATGGAGCCGCTTACTCTTGATACTCTCAACTGGAGCAAGGCCATCCAGTCATTCATGGATATGTTCACCAACGGATCTATTAATGATATCTTTGGCAATATTTCAGGTGCGGTTTCGTCTATTGCCGGATTCCTTTTCAATACTGTTATCGGCATCATCATTGCAATCAATATCCTTGCAAAAAAGAAGAAGATTTTTGCTTTTATGGACAAATGGATGAAGCTGTACATCAAACCGACGATCAACAATGGCATCCATGATATTCTCGGTCTTGTCAGTGATGCCTTCCGTAACTTTGTTACAGGACAGCTGACAGAAGCCATGATCCTCTTTGTGCTTTGTCTTATCGGTATGTCCATCTTCAGATTCCCATATGTGGTTGCTACATCTGCCATCATTGCTATCACGGCACTTATTCCCATGTTCGGTGCATGGATCGGAGGCGCTATCGGAGCATTGCTTGCCTTGACAGTATCTCCTATGAAGATGCTTCTCTTTGTTGTTTTTGTGGTCGTACTTCAGCTCATTGATAACTACATCGTATATCCGAGAGTTATCGGAAACCAGATGAGTCTGCCAAGCCTTCTGGTCATGGTAGCAGTTATCATTGGCGGTAATATGCAAGGTCTTATCGGTATGATCTTCTCAGTACCTATCATGTCTATCATTTATACTTTGGTCCTAAGAATGATCAATCAAAAAGAAAAGAACCTTCTTAGTGCTCGTCATATAACTCCGCCTGCCCCGCCACCAAATGAAACAGCAGCCGAACCACCAGCTGCTGACAATAATCGTGCTGAATAATTTCTGATTACTGGAATATTAGTTCGGGTCCGCCCTCTGTCATTATGATGATCGGAGAATAAGGTCTGGTCTGAGTACTTTGGGAAACAAAATTATCTTTGTACGCATTTTTCAGCAGAAGTTCATTCAGAGGTATCCATCCTGTTCCGTCGCAGGCAGTATCGGGATTGTTGGTGATAAGAGGCTTACACTGAACATAAGTCATATTGGCAGTATCGATGGTCTCTCTTATCTGAAATGAAACATAGTATATGCTGGATGCTGACTGTGAAGGCTCAAGTTCACATTTACCGTACTGATATGAAACAGCCATTCCATTCCCCTGGTTTATCAGATAGAAGACCAGCCATCCGTCAGCGTTCAGCGTCGGACTTGTATTGGTGACATCGACGCTGACTTCATACTGATAATTTCTGAACTGATCGCAGGCGGCTGAGAATGAAGACAGTTCCTTGTACTGGACGTTCGAGCATTTCACTCCGTCCATGCCGGTGCTAACGACTTCTCCGGTCCCGTGACAGACCGGGCAGGGCACTTTCATTGCAGCAGAAGCAAACAACAAAGGCACTACCGTAAAGAACACTATATATTTTTTCTGGATATTGAGTTTCATAATCAGCTGTTTTTATGCCTCAGTCTACCAAAGGACAGGTGGATAAGGAGGAATAGTCTTTATTTCTCTGTCCAACTTTTCAAACAATCTGCTCAGGTCCCATCCTCCATCAAATACCATTGTGTTAGCATTCTCATATTTGATGTTTCCGACCCCGCCGGCAGAGATATTATCATATGCCTCAATCAGTTCCGAATCCTTGATAGGTGTATTGCTTATGATCAAAGTACCGTTCATTGGATCGCTGATTGCAGAATGTCTTTTGATCCTTTCCAGTTTTCCTGACTTGATAATATCGGAGTTAACCGAATACTCAATATTGAAATGGGGTCTGCACAGATTCATGCAGTCGGAAGTCAATTCAATATCTCTGACATCGTCAGCGACGTAAATGTACGTATCAGGCCAATAATCATAGTTGCCGTATTGTTGCCATATATCCTGCTGATAATTGATCCATTCCTGATTCTGGCTCCTGTGGTCGGTCCACCAAAGAGGTTTGTATGGATCTGTACGGATCGCAATAAATCGGTTGTATTTTGCAGAGTGGAGAATGACTCTCGGTGTTAAGAAAGAACACATGGATGCCTTTTCGAAGATCAGTCCGTGAAGCTCCATGGGAGAGTGAACCTCTTCCTTATTCGTTCCAGTCGAATTGACCTCGACTCTTTCCGGGCTTTCGTTATAATCTTCGGATACGGTTCCCCAGAGCTGATCCTGTTCAAAGAAATCTATCATTTCAAGCGTGACCCACTTAGCATATCCGTCCGCATAAAGATCAGCCATATTCTTATGGATAAGTTCTGCTGTGTTGTGTTCGAAATCATCTTCGGTAGATACGCCTTTTATCAGATCCATGAGAGGTTTTACGACCATATTCTTTGCGAGTTGTTCCGGATCCTTCAGAAATTCGGTCAGTTCCTTGCCCAGAGATATAAGAACAATATTGTCATGAACTACTTTTCTCTCAGCCTCGTTCCATTTTTCGATAAGTACCTTTGCCTCATTTAAAACACTTTCTACGAACTGCCTTACAAATTCTTCCTTGATCTTTTCAACATGTTCGTAATAACCGGGTCTTACGTCTGAGGGGATATAAAAAGAATTATGAGTTATCTCAATGTTCTGATGACGGGCAATATAGTCTTTTAGTTCTCCGTAGGATCCTTTCCAATTATGATCAGACATAGTGTCACCTCGAATGATTCTACAAAACAGTCAATTAGTATATATCTTGTTAGTATAGATTATGCTTTATTATTATGATTGATACAATACATAAATATGGTATCTTGTCGAAAATTTCTTACAAATATTTAAAATAGTCCCACTCTACTTTACAATAAAACTGGTCATTATAAAAAATATGTAAACATTTTGACATACTTTAATAAATGTCACTATTATTCATCGTGCTTGAATTGTAGAATTTGGACACAATAGCCAAAATGTAGTTATGTGTAGCAGGTGTAGACAGAGCGCCTGCGGAATACATGACTAAATAAACTGGAAAGGAGACCCAAATGTCTTTGGAAGAGAAAAAGACAACTGTATCCCGAAGAGAGTTTCTTAAAGATGCCGGTCTCGTAGTTGGTGGTGCAACT
>JAEESL010000059.1 GCA_016286345.1 Dehalococcoidales bacterium
TCAGTGAAGTACAACCTCTAAATGCCTCATCTCCGATTTGAGTTACGCTGTCGGGGATGGTGATGGAGGTCAGCGATGTACAATCCATAAATGCCTGGTATCCGATTTGAGTCACGCTGTCGGGGATGGTGATGGAAGTCAGCGATCTACAATGTTCAAATGCCCTGTTTCCGATTTTAGTGATGCCTTCAGGGATGGTCACACAACTATCGTTTCCTTTGTATCCCTTTAGTATGTATCTATGGATGATAAAGTCAGTCAGTTTCATGTTATGAATCCTTATATGTTTTTCTTTTGGCGCGAATTATTAACTATTGCAAATTATGATTATTGTAAACTATTATAAATCTATAAACTATTACAAATTTTTTCCCGCTGATGTTCGTCATTGTCCGTTTTTTTGTTGAAACATAGTGTATTTCAATCAGTTGGACATTTTTGGTGCATGATTTCATGTAACGTAGAATAGTTTTAAGCGGGTAAACAATAAAAAGTGTTTTATATATGTTCACAACTTATGCAACAGAACTCACATTAGTCATGGAATAAACAGTTACAAACAGTAAAATAGCTATCAGGGTTTCAGACAAGTCCATTACGATAGTCTGAAATGGGATCCAATTTTATCAAATACAGACTCGTTCCTGCCGACCAGCATTCAGCCACTCTGTGGCTTCCTTCGTCTGTTGCAGATTCACCCGGAAAGCCATTATCAACTGTTTTCAAAAACGAAAAACCGCGACGTACCAATTATCATGCCGGTCAGAATTTTCTGACCACCTCAGGCGGAGACAGAACAAAAGCAGTCACATACAAACAGATGCGTCAGCTGGCCAATACCTACGGGATCCTGAGATCGGTCATAGAACAGAGAAAAGATGAAATAAGAGGACTCGACTGGCAGATCGGAATACGGGAGGAATATTCAAAAAACACGGACCTGAAAGACAAGCGCAGGGAGGCGCAGAAATTCTTTGAATATCCCGACCTTGAGCATACCTTTGACCAGTGGATCGGCATGCTTCTGGAAGACCTCTTTGTCACTGATACCGCATGTCTTTTCAAGGAACGGGACAAAATGGGAAGATTCAGAAGGCTTGAAGTCATGGACGGCACAACAATCCTGTGTCTGATCGACGATACAGGAAGGATACCGGGACCTCCGCAGATGGCTTATCAGCAGATCATCAACGGTATCCCCAGGACAAGTTATATGAAACCCGTGAGTTACGATACGACCAATTACGAGCTCCATTACAGACCATACAATATGTCCAGCTACAGCGTTTACGGGTTTTCCCATGTGGAGAGCATACTGTACATCGTGAATATCGCCATGCGAAAAGACAGGCTTTCTCTGACTCATTTCACCGATTCAAATGTTCCCAGAGGCTTTTTACAGACAAGCGAACAATTCCTGAATATCATGGCACAGGATCCTGACGTCTATCAGAACATACAGGATATGCTGGACAACATCGTTGCAGGCTCTCCCGAACATCAGAGCAGATTAGTGATAGTTCCCGGCGTCACAGGAGCACAGCTACTTGATAACAGTGTTGATTTTGACGGGACATATGAGGAATGGCTGGCAAGAGTAGTATGCGCAAGATTCGGAGTGAGTCCTGCTCCTTACGCAAAAATGATGAACAGGGCATCAGCCATGACCCAGGAGGAATCCCGTCAGGAATATGCACTCATTCCAATGCTGCAGCATTTCAAATCCTGGTTCGACCAGATCCTTGCAACAGATCTGAACATGCCTTATCTGGAGTTCATCTGGGATCAGGGCGCATCCTACACAAAGGAAAAAGCCTCTATGGATATGGAGATGCTCAAGATGGGCATCAAAACCATAGATGACATCCGATCTTCCCAGGGCCTTTCTCCTCTTCCGGATGAGATCGGCAACAGGCATATGATCTGGAAAAGTTCCGTTCCGAGACCTTTGGAATATTTCATTCCGAAGGACCAGGAAGCCACAGAAAAGAAGGATCCCATCGTTGAGGTGAACCTTCTCAGGCTTAAACAGGAGAACCTTATCAAGAGTGAACTGAAAGCCTGGAAGAAATATGAAATGAAAAGGCTCGGAGACAGCAACAAAAGGAACTTTGAAACGCACTACATTCCTTTTTCAAGGGCAGAAGAGATAAGAACTGGGCTTTCCCGGTGTTCAACAAAAGAAGACATCAAAACCGTTTTTGACTGCCAGGTTACTGAGTAACGCTTCTGCTTTCTGCAAATCTACCATTCACTCATAAAACAAAAGAGGTTTGGCAGATGGATAAGATAATCATCAAAGCAATCGATCCTGAATCCGGAATACTTGAAGGGCTTGGTATTCCGTACGGCGGATCACTGACCAATGAAGAAGGAAAGCCCTGTGATCTTGAAGGGGAATATTTCTCTCCCGATACTGATTTCAGATCAAAGATCTATGACGGGAAATCGATCATCGGAAAATTCCCGGTGCTCTACCATCACGGAATGGACAAGGAGATCGGAAGTTCCGTCATCGGAAGGGTACTCAGTATCACCGATACCCCCAAGGGCAAATGGTTCAGGATGCAGCTGGACAAAGCTCACGAATACTATCGCTATCTGCTGTCCCTGGCAGAGATGGGTGCACTGACGTTAAGCAGCGGGGCTGACGGCAATGAGGGTGTACAGAAAGCCAAGGACGGAAAGATATTGAAATGGCCATTAAGGGAGATAAGCATAACTCCATCAGCTATGAATCCCGATGCGCAGCTGGCCATTAAATCCCTGGAAAAACTATTAATGGAGGAATCAGAAAAACAGATGTCCAAACAGCACAGACGTTTTAGAAGGATCTGTAAACCAAAGAAAGATGAAATCAAAGAAATCCCGGATGAAATAACTGTTGAAGATGAAAACGCAGTATCTGCGATCACCAAACCCCAGGATGAACCGGTGACGCTCCCGGAAATTGAAACAAAACACGAATGTGAAACAGAAAAGCCGGAAGAACATGAAACTGAAGATGACAGGAAAGAGGATAAAGAAGAAATAAAAGCATCAGATAACTCTGATCTCATCCGTAACCTCGCCACCATCTCTGACGCTCTTCAGTCCGTCATCTCCAGTCTTGGTGCCGTAAACATTGAACCTGCAGATGAAATCAAAAACACAGAGGAGGGTATAGATGAAAAAAGCAATTCTCCGGATCTGGAAGAAGATAAAAAATTTGAGCAGTTACTATCCGATAATAGCAGAGAAATATCAGCTATTAAGGACGAAATTGCCGATATTAAAAGAACTATTGGATACGATAGCAAAGCTCGTGAAGGAATTGCTGGACTTGAAAGATCAACTTCAGAATCCTACAAAGCCATCCGATCAGAACTCGAAGCTGTCATAAAGAGGATCTCCGTTCTGGAATCACAGCCTTTTCAGCATCCTGTGACTCGTGCCGACAATCCCAGGATCGTCATGGAATCGGATAATCAAAAAGCCTATGAAAGGATCATGGCATCAGAAACATTATCTGTCCCAACCAAAAGCGAAATGGCACGTCAGTTTGCTGCGGATGATATCAATGACATCCTGCACAGCTACAAACCGGTCTACTAATAATAATTCAGGAGGAATAAATGGAAGCAGTCAATAATCTTGGCCTAACCACAGAAGAAACACTTGATCTCGCTTCATCGATCGAACCCGGTGCAAGACGGGATTCTGTTGGAAAAGCAATCACCACAGCCAATTACTTATACGGATATCCGCTGGAAAAACCGGCAAAGAAACTGTATTTTGTCGAAGATGCCCTGCGCAGAAGGATCCCTCGAAAGCTTTCTACGGAAGGCGGCAATGCGGCACACTGGAAACAGATCACCGCGCTTAACTCCACTCATGTTAAGGCAGGCGTTGGAGAAGGCAAGGTCGCCAATGCCATTTCAATGATCAGCACAGATAAATCAATGGCATACAAGACTCTCAACATGTACAACACCTACACAGATGAGGCCAGAATCTTCGGCAGAAAATTTGAAGATGTTCCTACCCTCGGTATGCTGACAACTCTTCAGTCACTCATGGTCCAGGAAGATCTTTATGATTTCGGCGGCAATTCATCGGCAATCAGCAAACCAGCATCTCTGAATCTGACTGAAACCACCGGCGGAAGCTTAACCGGCGGCAGTCAGTATTACATCGGAGTATCAGCACTGACCATATTCGGATGGCAGAATGGTTCTGCAGGCCACGGAACTGCTGACAGCGATGATGAATCAGATGCCATCATTGAAAATATCACACTGGGAGCATCTTCGACAGCTGTCAATGCAACCTGGGCAGATGTTAAAGGCGCCTTTGCATACAACGTCTATATCGGCACTGCATCAGGCAGTGAATACTACCTGACCACGGTCAATACCAATCACTGCCTCATCACCGAATGTCCTGCATCAGGAAATACTCCGAACACCTCAAACCATACCGCTGATGACTATGCATATGACGGTGTTGTCGCACAGCTGACAACCGCAAACAGCGGTGCATATTACAAGAGTCTGGACGGTGCCCCTCTGACAGGAGATAATGCCGGAGGCGTCGCAGAGATTGAAACACTTCTGGAATCCATATGGAATAACTACAGAGTTTCTCCCACAGTCATTTTTATGAATGCACGTGAATCAAAGGCTATCAAGACTCTTTCCCTCAGTGGTGGCAACAACTCAATGAGAGTGACTATCAACCAGGATAACAAGAACAGATTCACTGCAGGTGCAGCTGTCAACACTTACTGGTCACCTTATCAGGAACAGCTGATTGAACTGAAGACTTCTGTACATGTTCCTCCCGGCAAGATAATCGCCATTGGTGAAACCATCCCTTATCCTGATTCGGAAGTTGCCAACAACCTTGAAATGGAGCTTCAGCAGGAATACTACGGTGAGATCTATGCCAGAACAGAGCGAAGCACTCCTCTTGGTGTTTCAATGATCGGTGCATTGAAATGCTATCTTCCCGGAGCCTGCGGTATCATCTCAAACATCGGTTAATGCTTTACTGAAATTGAATATTCTAAAACGCTGGAAACGCCCTGCCTTAGGGCGTTTCATTTTTTTACCAACATTTTTTGCGCTTTGTGTTTTTGGAGAATAGTCTGTACTGTGTTTTCAGGTCCATTTTGTGATCTGAAAAGTTATCAAGAATGCTTTACAGCGATGGTATCATTTAGATGGCAGGAGAGGGTATAAAAAATCATTTTCTAAATAATAGTGGGAGACTTTATGAGCATTGCTGTTAAATCTGTTAGTGATCTGATTACAGGCACGAATGATTCTAAAGACAATTGTTTAAGCGATAAGTACGAGTTTTATATTCCGGATTATCAACGTGGTTTCCGTTGGGGGACAACTCAAGCGACAGAACTTCTTGATGACATATATGAGTTTTCACTTAAGACGACAGATGAATTCTATTGCCTTCAGCCGCTAGTAGTAGCATATAACGAGTCAAGAAAAAAGTATGATGTCATTGACGGGCAGCAGCGATTGACGACGCTACTTATACTTTTGAAGTGTTTAAATCTCGTCAAAGAAGGCGATAAGAGTTACACAATCCAGTATCAGACCAGGGAAGGAAGTGAGCAGTTCCTTAACGGGATCTTGAATAAGACCCAATGTGATGCGGAGAAAAACAGCGATTATCATTGGATGTTCTGTGTTCGTAAAACGATTCAGGCGTGGATCGAGAAGAAGAACAAAGAGAATATAGATCTTGATCAGTTTAAGTCTAGGCTTAAGGATAATGTGTATTTTATCTGGTATAAGACCGACAATAATAAAGCCCAGGAGGTATTTACAAGGCTTAATGTTGGCAAGATCCCATTGACTTCATCAGAGCTGATAAAAGCACTGTTTCTTAACAGATCTAACTTTGGCGAAGACGATTTAGATCCCAAAAGACTTAAGATCCAACAGGGAAAGATAGCGATGAAGTGGGA